>NZ_JACCCH010000001.1:2702979-3005959 GCF_013410945.1 Leifsonia sp. AK011
CCGTGGGGTCATGTGTTCAGTCGCTTCGAGTGCCTCAGCGACCGAGGATCTAGCTTTTGAAAACGCGCTCGGTGATCGACTTCGACCCGCGGCCGATGGCCAGCAGACCCGACTGCGCGATCTCCTTGATGCCGTAGGGCTCGAGGATGCGCAGCAGCGCCTGGATCTTGCCGGAGTCGCCGGTGGCCTCGATCACGAGGGCGTCGGTCGCGACATCCACGACGCGGGCGCGGAAGAGGTTCACGGCCTCGAGGATCTGCGAGCGGGTCGCGTTGTCCACCTTGACCTTGATCAGCAGGTGCTCGCGCTGAACGGCCGAGGCCGGGTCGAGCTCGACGATCTTGATCACGTTGACGAGCTTGTTGAGCTGCTTCGTGACCTGCTCCAGGGGCAGCTGCTCGACATCCACCACGACGGTGATGCGGGAGAGGCCCTCGATCTCGCTCTTGCCCACGGCGAGCGACTCGATGTTGAATCCTCGGCGGGCGAACAGGCCAGCGACGCGCGTGAGCAGACCCGGCTTGTCCTCGACGAGGAGTGAGAGTACGTGCGACATGTCCTACTCCTCTTCCCACTCGGGAGCGTGATCCCGGGCGTACTGCACGCTCGAGTTGCCGACGCCCTGCGGAACCATCGGCCACACCATCGCGTCCCGGCTGACGATGAAGTCGATGATGACGGGGCGATCGTTGGTTTCGAGGGCCAGCTTGATCGCGGCATCCACCTCTTCAGGCTTCGTGACGCGGATCGCGAGCGCACCGTAGGCCTCACCGAGCTTCACGAAGTCGGGGATCATGACGGTGTCGTGGCCCGTGTTGAGGTCGGTGAACGAGTGGCGACCGTCGTAGAACAGGGTCTGCCACTGGCGCACCATGCCGAGCGACGAGTTGTTGATGATCGCGACCTTGATCGGGATGTTGTTGATCGTGCAGGTGGCCAACTCCTGGTTGGTCATCTGGAAGCAGCCGTCGCCGTCGATCGCCCACACCACGCGGTCCGGGTTCGCGACCTTGGCACCCATGGCGGCGGGAACGCCGTAGCCCATCGTGCCTGCTCCACCCGAGTTCAACCACGCGTTGGGGCGCTCGTACTTGATGAACTGCGCTGCCCACATCTGGTGCTGGCCGACGCCCGAGGCGTAGATCGCCTCCGGTCCGCTCAGCTCGCCGATGCGCTGGATGATCTGCTGCGGCGAGAGCAGGCCGTCATCCGGCATCGTGTAGCCCAGCGGATACTGCGTACGCAGGGTGTCGAGCCGCTTCCACCACGCCGCATAGTCGGGCTTGGTCGCCTTGGATGCCTCGGCGAATGCGGCGGTCAGGTCCACGATCACGTCTTTCGCATCCCCCACGATCGGCACGTCCGCCGCGCGGATCTTGCCGATCTCGGCCGGGTCGATGTCGACGTGGACGATCTTGGCGTGCGGGGCGAACTCGCTGGGCTTGCCCGTGACGCGGTCGTCGAACCGGGCGCCGAGCGAGATGATGAGGTCCGACTCCTGAAGGGAGAGGACCGCGGGAACCGATCCGTGCATGCCGGGCATACCCAGGTGCAGCGGGTTGGAATCGGGGAACGCACCGCGAGCCATGAGTGTCGTGACGATGGGCGCGCCGACGGCCGTCGCAAGCTCGAAGAGCTCCTTCGACGCACCGGCACGGATGACACCGCCTCCGACGTAGAACACCGGCTTCTCGGCCTCGACGAGCATCTGGGCGGCGGCCTGGACCTGCTTGCCGTGCGCCTTGATCACCGGACGATAACCCGGGAGGTCCACCTTGGGCGGCCAGATGAACGGTGCACTCTTCTGCTGCGCGTCCTTCGTGACATCCACGAGCACCGGGCCGGGGCGACCCGTGGTGGCGATGTGGTACGCCGCCGCGAGCGTGGCAGGCACGTCCTCTGGGCGGGTCACGAGGAAGGAGTGCTTCGTGATCGGCATCGTGATGCCGACGATGTCGACCTCCTGGAACGCATCGGTTCCCATGGAGGTCGAGAAGACCTGGCCGGTGATGGCGAGGAGCGGCACCGAGTCCATGTAGGCATCGGCGATCGCGGTGACGAGGTTCGTCGCACCGGGGCCGCTCGTCGCGATCGCGACACCGACCTTGCCGGTCGAGGAGGCGTAGCCCTCTGCCGCGTGGCCCGCGCCCTGCTCGTGACGCACGAGGATGTGCCGGATGGCGGTCGAGGCCATGAGCTCGTCGTAGAACGGCATGATCGCGCCGCCCGGGAGCCCGAAGACATCGGTGATGCCCAGGTGCTCGAGTGATTTCAGGATCGCGCCCGATCCGGTGAGGATCTCGGGCGTGGTCGACTTAGGCCGAGGGGCCTGGTCGGTAGACATGAATGATTCCTTACAGACGGGTATCGAAGATGATCAGCGTCTAGCCCGTGACGGCGCCTACTGCTGCGGAGTGCACCAGCTTGGAGTACTTCGCGAGGACGCCACGGGTGTAACGCGGAGGAAGGGGAGCCCAGCCGTTTCGGCGAGCTTCGAGCTCTGCTGGGTCGACCAGTAGGTCAAGCGAGCGAGCTGCGATATCGACCCGTATCAGATCACCATCGCGCACGAAGGCAATGGGACCTGCGTCCACCGCTTCGGGAGCTATATGGCCGATGCACAGGCCGGTTGTGCCGCCTGAGAATCTGCCGTCCGTCAAGAGTAGTACATCTTTGCCGAGCCCTGCGCCCTTGATGGCGGCGGTGATCGCGAGCATCTCGCGCATTCCAGGGCCACCCTTCGGGCCCTCGTAGCGGATCACCACGACCTCGCCTGCCTTGATGCTTCCCTCGGTCAGCGCGTCCAGCGCGGCACGCTCGCGCTCGAAGACGCGGGCCGTGCCCTCGAAGACCTCGGCGTCGAAGCCGGCCGTCTTGACGACGGCTCCCTCGGGAGCGAGCGAACCGTGGAGGATCGTGAGACCACCGGTGGCGTGGATGGGGTTGTCGAGTGTGCGGAGCACCTCTCCGTCGAGCGGCGCGAGGTTCAACTCCTCGAGGTTCTCCGCCATGGTCTTACCGGTGACCGTGAGCACGTCGCCGTGCAGGAGTCCGGCATCCAGCAACGCCTTCATGAGCACGGGGATGCCACCGTGACGGTCGACGTCGTTCATGACGTACTTGCCGAACGGCTTGAGGTCACCGATGTGGGGAACCTTCGCGCCGATGCGGTTGAAGTCGTCGAGTGTGAGCTCAACCTCGGCCTCGTGGGCGATGGCCAGGAGGTGCAGCACGATGTTGGTCGAACCACCGAGTGCCATACCGACGGCGATGGCGTTCTCGAACGCCTCTTTGGTGAGGATGTCACGAACAGTCTGGCCGCGCTCGAGCATGCCGACGACGGCCTCACCGGAACGGTGCGCGTAGTAGTCGCGGCGGCGGTCCGCAGCAGCAGGGCTGGCGGAACCGGGCAGCGAGAGGCCGAGGGCCTCGGCAACGGAAGCCATGGTGTTGGCGGTGTACATGCCACCGCAGGCGCCCTCACCCGGAGCGAACGCGCACTCGATGCGCTTGGCATCCTCGAGGCTCATCTTGCCTGCCTTGACGGCACCGACGGCCTCGAACGAGTCGATGATCGTGATGTCCTTCTCGGTGCCGTCCGAGAGCTTGACCCAGCCCGGGGCGATCGATCCGGCGTAGAGGAAGACGCTCGCGAGGTCGAGGCGGGCAGCTGCCATCAGCATGCCGGGGATCGACTTGTCGCAGCCCGCCAGCAGCACGGAGCCGTCGAGACGCTCGGCCTGCATAACGACCTCGACGGAGTCGGCGATCACCTCACGGGAGACGAGCGAGAAGTGCATCCCCTCGTGGCCCATCGAGATACCGTCGGAGACGGAGACGGTGCCGAACTGGAGCGGGTACCCTCCCCCGCCGTGCACACCCTCCTTCGCCGCCTGGGCGAGGCGGTCGAGCGAGAGGTTGCAGGGGGTGATCTCGTTCCACGAGCTCGCAATACCGATCTGGGGCTTGTCCCAGTCGGCGTCTCCCATGCCTACGGCACGGAGCATTCCGCGCGAGGTGGTGGCTTCGATTCCGTCTGTGACCGTGCGTGAGCGCGGCTTCATGTCATGCGTTTCCGGCATGTTACGAGGGTAGCGCCTCCGCGAGCGCCACTCTGCGCGCGAACGGGGTCACGCGCCGACTTCCTTCGAAGCCCGCTCGATCGCGTCATCGAGTTCGTCGGCG
Source organism: Leifsonia sp. AK011 (assembly GCF_013410945.1). Taxonomy (NCBI): domain Bacteria; kingdom Bacillati; phylum Actinomycetota; class Actinomycetes; order Micrococcales; family Microbacteriaceae; genus Leifsonia; species Leifsonia sp. AK011. Next base: position 2,707,165 of record NZ_JACCCH010000001.1, read on the forward strand.
ATGAGGATGTCACCCCTGAAGTTGCCGGTTCGGTAGACCGCACGCCCGACCATATGTGCCGAGATCGGGGCAGTGAGCGCCTGGAACAGCAGGATCGGGGCGAGCACGAGGAGCGTCGACCAGTTGCGGTCCTCGAGCGCGATCGCCGCGAGGATGAAGATGAGGCCGAGGATCTGCGGCTTGGTCGCCGCGTGCAGGCGGCTGAGGGCATCCGGGAACCGTACGAGTCCGAGGCCCGCAGCGAGCGAGAGGATGCCACCGAGCACGAGGAACCCGGCGGAGATCGCGTCGAGCCAGTCGTCGAGCATCATGAGTCGGCATCCTTTCTCGTGGGGTCGAGGGGCGCATCCGGAACCCTGTCCTGTTTCGAGACGTACCGGGCCACGGCGACGGTCGCGAAGATCGCGATCGCCGCGAGCACCACCATCAGGGTGATGTTGCGGGTGTGGCCGTTGACGACCATCTCGGCTCCCACCACGAGGATCAGCGTCGTGAGCAGAACGTCGGAGGCGATCATCCGATCGAGGATCGTGGGCCCTCGAACGATGCGGTACAGCGCCAGGAAGGCACCCGACGTGAAGAGCGCCGCCATGACCCAGTAGAGAACGGTGTCGATCATCGCGCTGTCCTCTCCACGTCATCCTTCGACCCGACGGCGCGAACCAGGGCACGCTCAACGGACAGCACCTTCTCGCGCACCTTGTTGAGACTCTCGTCGTCGTCGACCGACATCACGTGCAGGTAGAGGATCGAGCGGTCGCGGTCGACCTCGATCACGAGGGATCCCGGGATGAGCGAGATGGTGATCGCGGTCAGGGTGGTGATGAAGTCCGACACCGTCACGAGGTCGACGGCAATGACGGCGTTGCTCTGCACTCCCCTCGGGCGGAAGGACAGCCAGGCGACCTGGAACGATGCGCGAACGACATCCCACAGGAATCGCGCGAGGAAGACCAGGAGCCAGAACGGGTTGAAGCGGCCGGAGAGCTCGACCGGCGGCAGGTAGAAGAAGCGCGTCACCGCGATCGCGACGATGACGCCGCTCAGCACGCTGATCCAGCTGATCGTTCCCCAGAGCAGCATCCAGAGCACGACGAGTGCGACGAGCAGCGGGATCTGCTGCACGAAGGTGGACCGCAACTGCTTGGCGGTCGGCTGGTCACTCACTGAGTGCCTCCCCCTCGTCGTAGCCGTCGGGGAACACCAGGAGGACGTACTGCGACGGCCCCTCGAGGTCCTCACCAGCGCGCGTGCTGATGCCGTAGAGCGGGCCCGCGAAGACCGTGAGCGCAAGCGATACGAGCACCATGCCCGCGGTTGCGCCGGTCATGAGTTTCGGGATGCTGCGGCTCTTCTTCACGTCGGTGTTGCCCGGCGCCTCCCGCACGTTGTCCAGCATCGGCGACTCGTACCCCTCGACGTCGGCGGCCGGTCTCCAGAACGCCAAGTTCCACACGCGCATGAGCGCGTAGAGGGTGAGCAGTGACACGAGCGCACCAGCACCGACGAGCGTCCAGGCGAGCGCCGTGCCGAGCTCAGCGCTCGCCTGGAAGAGCGCGAGCTTGCCGATGAACCCCGAGAAGGGCGGGATGCCGCCCAGGTTCAGCGCAGGGATGAAGAAGAGCAGCGCGATGAGAGGGGATGCCTTGAGCAGCCCGCCCAGCTTGGTGATGGACGTCGTTCCACCGAGCCGCTCGATGAGTCCGGCGGCCAGGAACAGGGTCGCCTGCACGATGATGTGGTGGACGATGTAGTAGATCGCCGCAGCCGTGCCGATCGCATTGCCGATCGCGACTCCGAGGATCATGTACCCGATGTGACTGACGAGCGTGAACGACAGCATCCTCTTGATGTCCGCCTGCGCGACGGCACCGAGCACGCCGATCACCATGGTGAGCAGAGCGACGATGAGCAGCGCCGGGTTGAGCTCTGGGCCGGGGAAGATGATGGTTTCGGTGCGGATGATCGCATACACGCCGACCTTGGTGAGAAGTCCCGCGAACACTGCCGTGACGGGCGCTGGCGCCGTCGGGTAGGAGTCCGGCAGCCAGAACGACAACGGGAACACTGCGGCTTTGATACCGAACCCGATGAGCAGCATGACGTGCAGGATCACCTGGACGTCAGGCGGGATCTCGTTCATCCGCAGCGAGATCTGCGCGATATTGACCGTGCCGACTGCCCCGTAGATCATCGCGATCGACGCCAGGAAGATCATCGAGGAGACGAGGCTCACGACGATGTAGGTGACGCCGGCGCGGATGCGAGCTTCCGTGCCGCCGAGCGTGATGAGCACGTAACTCGCCACGAGAAGGATCTCGAAGCCCACGTAGAGGTTGAAGAGATCCCCGGCGATGAAGGCCGTGAAAACGCCGGTTCCGAGGATGAGGTAGGTCGGGTAGTAGATCGAGACGGGCGTCTCGTCGTCACCGTCGGCAAGACCCTGGCCGATGGAGAAGACGAGCACGGCGAGGAGCACGATCGCCGAGACGACGACCATGAGCGCGGAGAGTCTGTCGACGATCAGCACGATGCCGAAGGGTGCCGACCACCCGCCGACCTCCATGACGAGTGCCTCCTCGGCGTCGGCGATGAAGAGCATGACACTGCCGATGACGACGACCGAGCTGAGGGCGACGATCGCGACAGCACGCTGCGCGTGGGGACGCTTGCCGAGAGCGAGGGCCGTCGCCGCCCCGATGAGGGGGATCAGCACGACGAGGGGCACGAGCGCGTTCACGAGGACTCCTCCTCGGATGGCACGTCGACGGGCGTTTGGTCGTTGAACTCGGTGTCGCTCGTGAGCTCGTCGTGGGACTCTCCCTGGATCGACTCACCGCGACGCATGGCGACGTCATCGACATCGTCCTCGAGGCGGTCCTGCGTGCCGAGACGCCACGAGCGGTAGATGAGCGCCATGAGGAAGGCGGACACGGCGAAGGTGATGACGATCGCCGTGAGGATGAGGGCCTCGGGCAGCGGGTCGGTCATCTCATCGGCGTCGACACCCGGCGCGACGATCGGCGCAAAGCCGGCCTTGCCTGCCATCGTGATGATGAGGAGGTTGGTCGCGTTGCCCACAAGGAGAAAGCCGAGCAGCACTTTGGTCATGCTGCGCTCGAGAAGAAGGTAGACACCGCACGCGTAGAGCACGGCCATGACGGCGAGGAGCACGAGGGAGACGCTCATGAGCCGACCACCTCGCTCTCCTGCTGGCGATCGACTTCGGCACCGAGGCTGCGCAGGACGTCGAGCACAAGGCCGACGACCACGAGGTAGACACCGATGTCGAAGATCGTCGACGTGACAAAGTCGAGGCTGCCGAAGACGCCGAGGGGAATCGTGAACCACGTCGAGGTGAGGGCGTCCGCGCCGAAGAACAGCGGGACCAGGGCCGTTCCGACGGCGAGGATGAGACCGGTACCGAGGAGCTTGCCGGCATCCACGGGAGCGGCGGCACCCAATTCCACCCGGCCGCCCGCGAGGTACCTCGCGACGAGTGCCATGCCTGCGACGAGACCACCCGCGAAGCCTCCGCCCGGTGCGTTGTGCCCGACGAGGAGGATGTAGAGCGAGACCACGATCACGGCGTGGAAGATGAGGCGCACGACGACCTCGAGCAGGATCGACCGGTTGCGCGCGGCGAGAGTGCGACCGGCCAGCAGCCACGAGCCGCGCTCCTCCGGGTTGTTCGCTCGGCTCTCGCGCCGGCCGAGCATGGTTTTGCGCGCATCGCGGCGGGGCAGCCGGGGCAGGTTGTCGGTGCGCCCCGAGATGAAGATGAGGCTTGCCACGCCGGTCGCCGCGGCGATGACGACCGAGAGCTCGCCCATGGTGTCCCAGCCCCGCAGGTCGACGAGGGCGACATTGACCACGTTCAACCCGTGGCCCTCCTCGTAGGCCAGCTGGGGCCACTCGAGGGAGATGGGCAGGTCGCTGCGTGCGCCCGCTGCAACCACGGCCACGGCCGCCATGAGCAGGCCAACGGAGATCCCGATGGCCGCACGGATGCCACGATGCGCGGTGCCGTTGCGCTCCCCCAGTCGCGCCGGGAGGCGCCGCAGGACGAGTACGAACGCGACGAGCGTCACAACCTCCACGAGGATCTGGGTGAGGGCGAGGTCGGGTGCACCCTGAAGCGCGAAGAGTGCTGACATCCCGAAGCCCGTGACGCCCACGAGAACGACGGCCTGGAAACGCTTCGATGCCCGGAGGGCCGCGATCGCGGCCACCATCATGATGAGGGCGATCGCGAGCTGCGCCGGGTAGTCCCAGAATCGGAACTCGGTGGGCCACGAGCCGTTGAGCAGCAGGGCCGTTGAGAGGGTGACGACGAAGACGAGGAAGATCACGCCGAGGTAGAACGGCAGCGATCCGCGCTGCGTGAGGCTCGTGGTGCGAGCCGCCAGACGATCGATCGAGCGCATGGTCGCGGCGTAACCCTGGGCCGCCGTGAACGGGAACATCGGTGCCTCTGCGGTGGCACCGATGCGCCGCTGGAGTGCGAACAGCCCGAGCCCGGCGAGGATCGTCCCCGCGGAGATCGCGAGCGCGGGCTCCCACCCGTGCCAGAGGGCCAGGTGGTACTCGTGGTCGCCCTGCGGTGGGAACAGGTCGGCGTACCCCCGAACCCACCCATCGACGAGGTGGGCGAGGAGCCCCAGAGCGAGGCCCGTCACCGCGAGGATGCCCGGCGCGATCAGGAACGCGGGGTGCTCCGGCGCCCGACGATGCGGTTCCACCCCCTCCTTCACGGCGAAGGCGCCCCAGAAGAACCTGAACGCGTAGGCGGCCGTGAGAGCGGACCCCACGACGACACCGAGGAGTGCGATCCATCCGATCAGCCCGTGCGTGCCAGCCGCCTCGATGAGACCTGTGAGGGCCGCTTCCTTCGCGACGTACCCGAGCAGGGGCGGGAGACCGATCATGGATGCCAGGGCCAGCGCCGTGAACAGCGAGACGAGCGGCATCTCACGGCCGATGCCGGAGAGCCTGCGCAGATCGCGGGTTCCCGCGCGGTGATCGATAATGCCGACCACCAGGAAGAGCGTGGCCTTGAAAAGCGCGTGGGCGGTGACGAGAGCGATGCCGGCGAGGGCCGTGTCGCGCGTACCCATCCCCATGACGATCATGAGGAAGCCGAGTTGGCTGACCGTGCCGTACGCCAGGAGCAGCTTGAGGTCGTTCTGGCGTGTGGCCAACCAGCCGCCGAGCAGCATCGTCACGACGCCGAGGGTGATGATGATCTCCCGCCATCCCGGCAGGTCGGCGAAGCCGGTCGCGAGGAGGGCGACGAGGAAGATTCCCGCCTTCACCATCGCCGCGGCGTGCAGGTAGGCACTGACGGGGGTCGGCGCTGCCATCGCGGCGGGGAGCCAGAAGTGGAAGGGGAAGATCGCGGACTTCGAGAGCGCGCCGACCAGAACCAGGACGATCGCCACCACCGTGACACCGCCACCTGGCGCCAGCTCGATGATGCGGGCCAGGCTCGTCGTGCCGGTGGTCACGGCGAGCATGACGAGCCCGACGAGCATGACGAGGCCGCCGAACGTGGTGACGAGGAGTGCCTCGAGGGCTGCCCCGCGACTGGCCTTGCTCGACGTCTTGTGGCCGATGAGGAGGTACGACAGCACGCTCGTCGCCTCCCAGAAGATGAAGAGCAGGAACACGTCATCAGAGAGGACGAGGCCGAACATCGCCCCGGCGAAGGCGAGCAGCACGCCCGCGAAACGGCCGAGCGAGGCCTCGTCGTCGCTGAAGTACCAGACGCAGTAGAGCATCACGATCGCTCCGACGCCCGAGACGATGAGTGCCATGACCCACGACAGCGTCTCCATGCGGAAGGAGAGGGCGAGGCCGAGCTCGGGGATCCACGGGACCGTCTGGATCACGGCATCCCCTGCCGCTACTGCGGAGGACTGCAGCAGGGTGTAGACGAACGCTGCGGTCGGGACGAGAGCAGCGACGAGGAAGACTTTGGTGCCGAGAAGCCGGGTGAGAGGCGGAACCAGGAGGGATCCGATGGCGAACGACAGGAGGATGCCAATCATGGGTCCTCCCCCGGGTCGGAGCCACGTCGCGTTTTCCGGAGGGAAGTCGCGCTTCGCAGCGGCGGCTGGGACCAGTCTACCCGGGCCTCCTGAACGTCCCCGGTGGACGCCTACTGCTCGTGGACGTCGCCCTCGCGCAGGTCGGCGAGCAGGGCGAGCGCGGCTGCCACCTGCACCGGCCCCGGCACACGGAAGCCCGCAAGGGTGGTGCCCTCTCCACTCTTCAGCCCGAGGTCATCGGCCCCGAGCGCCGCGAAGGCATCCTCGTCGGTCACGTCGTCTCCCGCGAAGAAGACCGCGTCGGCGTCGGTGTACCGGCGGAGGTGCTCGATCGCCTCGCCCTTGGTCGTCGATCGCACGGAGAACTCGAGAACGTTCTTGCCCTCGCGGATCGTGAGCTCGTCGAGCGCTGCCGTCGCCTCGGTCCGCGCGACCAGGTGGGCGATGCGGCTGTTGTGCTCTGTCGCCAGTCGCGTGTGCAGGGCGAACCCGGCGGGCTTCGGTTCGATCCAGATCTGGTCGAGGGAGTCGGCGACCTCCTCGAGCACCGCCCCGAGGCGGTCGACCCTCTGCCGTTCGGCGTCGTCCAGGGCCAGATGGTCGGCCGGGTCATCCAAGCGGATCTCGATGCCGTGCGAGCCGATCAGGAGCACGTTGTCGGGAACCTGGGCCACGTGGATGAGGCTGTCGAGGGCGCGACCGGAGACGAGAGCGACCCGGGTGTTTCGCATCCGGCTCAGCCGAAGCACCGCCTCCTGCGCCTCGGGCAGGGCCCTGGCCTGCTGCGGGTCGTCGACCTCCGGCGCGAGGGTGCCGTCGAAATCGAGCGCCACGAGCAGGCGCTTGGTACGTGCGAGTTCCCGCAGGGCACCCACGAGGGGTTCGGGTAGGCGCGAGTAACGGGGTGGTGTATCGATGTCGACCATGTGGAGCTAGTCGGCCTTCCTGCGGTCGATCGTCCAGTCGAGAACGTCGTCCATGTCGTGGGAATGCGCCGCACCATTGCGGCTTCGAGTCGCCTCGGCGAGGGTCTCGAGGAACTCACGCGACCAGCGGGCCACGTCGAACTCTGCCACCCGCTTGCGCAGCGAACGCATCCTCGCCTGCTGCTCGCGGTGCGGCATGTCGATCGCCTGGAGGATCGCGGCCTTGAGACCGTCGATGTCGTGCGGGTTGATGCGCACGGCCTTCTTCAACTCGTCGGACGCGCCAGCGAACTCGCTCAGAACGAGCACGCCGTCCTCCGTGAACCGGGATGCCACATACTCCTTGGCCACGAGGTTCATGCCGTCGCGCAGCGCCGTGACCAGCAGCACGTCGGCTGCCACGTACAGCGCTGCCATCTCCTCGCGCGGATACCCGTGGTGGTGGTAGCTGATTGCCTGGTGGCTCATGGTGCTGAGGTCACCGTTGATTCGGCCGACGGTGAGTTCGATCTCGTCCCGCAGGGCCATGTAGGCCGCCACGCGCTCGCGGCTGGGGCTCGCCACCTGCACGAGCGTCACGTCCTCGACGTCGAGCGAGCCGTCGCTGAGCAGCTCGCCGAACGCCTTCAGCCGGTGGGCGATGCCCTTCGTGTAGTCAAGGCGGTCGACGCCGAGCATGATCGTGCGTGGATTGCCGAGACCCTCGCGGATCTCCCGCGCTCGCGCCTGGACGCTCGCGGTGCGGGCGAGCGCCTCGAAGTTGGCCGCGTCGATCGAGATGGGGAACGCCTTGACGATGACGCGACGGGTGGGCTGGTACGGCGCTGTGACCTCGATGACGGGGCTCTTCGTGGCGAGTCCGGTGAGCCTGCGCACCGCGCGGGAGAAGTTGCCGGCATCCGCCACCCGCTGGAAACCGATGACGTCGGCGCCCAGGAGTCCCTCGACGACCTGCAGTCGCCACGGGAGCTGCGAGAAGATGCCGTAGGGCGGGAACGGGATGTGGCAGAAGTAGCCGATGCTCAGGTCGGGACGCGACTCCCGCAGCATGCGCGGCACGAGCTGAAGCTGGTAGTCGTGGACCCAGACGGTGCCGCCGACGGCGGTCACGGCGGCTGCGGCATCCGCGAATCGCTGGTTGACCTCGACGTAGCTGTCCCACCAGACGCGGTGGAAGCTCGGCGGCGAGATGACGTCGTGGTACAGCGGCCAGAGGGTGTCGTTGCTGAAACCCTCGTAGAAGTTCTCGATGTCGTCCTCGCTGAGGTCGACGGGAACGATGTGGATGCCACCGGTCTCGAAGGGCTCGAGACCGAGGTCTGGCTGGCCTCCCCACCCCACCCACGCGCCATCCGCTTCGCGCATGACGGGTTCGAGGGCGGCGACCAGGCCACCGGGCGACGTGGCCCAGCGTTCCGAGCCGTCCGGGTCGACCACACGGTCGACGGGCAGGCGATTGGAGACGACGACGAAGTCGTACTGACGGGTAGTGCTGGTGGAGGACATCCTTCTTCCACGGTAGCAGCCGCCCCGAAGCCCCACCCCGGCTTATCCTGAGACGCACGCATCGTCGAACGGAATGAGGGACCGATGCCGATCGTTGACAACGCGATCTACCGGGACGGCGCGCGCCTGTCCCTCCCCGTGACTCTTGACCAGACTTTCGAGGAACTCCGCGACCATGGCGGGTTCGCGTGGATCGGCCTGTACCGGCCCACGGAGGAGGAACTTCGCGCCGTCGCGAACGAGTTCACCCTGCATCCGCTCGCCGTCGAGGACGCGCTCGTCGGCCACCAGCGTCCGAAGCTCGAGCGCTACGGCGACGTACTGTTCGTGGTGCTGCGCTCCGCCCGCTACCTCGATGCGCCGGAGGAGGTCGAATTCGGCGAGGTGCACCTGTTCATCGGTCCGAACTTCGCGATCACGGTCCGGCACGCTGAATCCCCCGACCTCGGCAGGGTGCGCAAGCGCGTCGAGGAGACGCCGTCGCTGCTCGCCCTCGGCCCGCAGGCAGTGCTCTACGCGGTCTTCGATCAGGTTGTCGACGAATACGGCCCGGTCATCCACGGTCTCGAGAACGACATCGACGAGATCGAGGACCAGATCTTCCAGGGTGACTCGGCGGTCTCCCGCCGCATCTACGAGCTCGCGCGTGAAGCCATGGCCTTCCAGCGCGCCACGCATCCCCTCGTCGGAATGCTCGAGTCACTCGAGGCCGGTTTCGAGAAGTACGGCGTGGACATCGAACTCCGCCGTGACTTCCGGGATGTCGCGGACCATGCCCTCAAGACGGTGGAACGGGCCGACTCGTTCCGGGCCGTGCTGCAGAACGCCCTCACGGTGCAGTCCACGCTCGTCACCCAGGCGCAGAACGACGAGATGCGCACCCTGTCGCGCATCGGCGTCGAACAGGGCGAGCAGGTGAAGAAGATCTCCTCCTGGGCTGCCATCCTCTTCGTTCCCGGGCTCGTCGCCGCCGTCTACGGCATGAACTTCCGCTTCATGCCAGAGCTCGACTGGCCGCTCGGCTACCCGTTCGCCGTCACACTCATGGTCGGCTCTGGTGCAGCCCTGTACTTCGTCTTCAAGAAACGCGGCTGGCTCTAGGCCGCTCTTTGCCGCTCAGGCGAGGGATGCACCACCGAACGAGACCGCGAACTGCTCGCACCACACGTAGAGGCTCGGGTACTGGCCGAGATCGACGTCTGCGGGGATCTCGTAGACCTGGTTGCCCAGGTTGCCCTTGAGTGGGCCGAGGTCGATGTACGCACCGTCGTCGGCGAGGAACCAGCCGTCGAACCCCGGCACGACCGGAGTGGCCGCGAGCCACACGCGCAGGTCCGGTCCGCTCGAGGTGGACAGGTTCTCGAGGGCGAGCACCCGCGAGCCGTCCGGGTTCTGGACGATGCGAACGCTGCCCGACGTCTCGTGCTCGTGGCTGATGAGCTCGCCAGCCGAGAGCTGCACGGGTTGCGGCTCTGGGGTGGGGGTGGCCGTGGGGGCTGCGGAGGGTGCGGACACACTCGGGGCCGACGTGGGAACGGTCGGCAGGGCGTCATCCACCTCGACATTCACGAACAGGAGCCAGGGCTGGAACACCAGTGCGGCCACGACAAGCCCGACCGCAGCTAGTCCTGCGGCACCCCCGATGATCCACTTTCGACGCATGGCCAGCCTCCACTCGCTCGAACCTTCTCTCGTGCGCGAAGGGTACCCATCCAACCCGGGAATCGCATCCAGGATGCGGGTGCGGCGTGTCGTCGAGCGCCCGGCGCACCCCAGCGAGGACACTGGGAGCATGGTCGAGCGACACGATGCCCCGGTGCCCGCGAACGAAGCAGACCAGCAGGCTGTTTTCGATCTCCTCCGCGAACAGCTCTTCGCGCTCTTCGGACCGGGTGGCAGCTTCCGCATCACCCTCGGCCGCGCAACTGCCGATGACGCACTCTTCGTCGAGACCGTCGCCGACACGATCGCGTGGGATGTCACGGCTTCTCTCACCGCAACGCATCACGAGGGCAGCCACGCCGCAGAGCCCGTCGACCCACAGGTCGCGCACGACCAGCTCTGGCGTCACATCGAGCAGGAGTTGCTGCTCCGTCGCACCGGACCGCAGTCCATCGACGTCGTGGTCGAGCGCGAGGCCGAGGCCGCAGCCGCCAGCCTTCGCGTCGTTCACGCCGCGTAAGTTCTCGACGCTCGCAACCTCGCGATAACGCAGTTGTGACCGGCCCTCCCGCGGAGAACCGGCCACAACTGCTCACTCGACTACGCGGGTAGCGGTACGAGCCCGAGCACGTCGGCTCGTCGCGTGCGCCGGATGGCGAAGAGCGAGAGGATGACGCTGCCCACGCCGAACGCGAGCAGGATGAGCGCGGACGACACCACGGTGCCAGCGCTTCCCCCGGCGATGATGCCCTGCATCCCGCTGACCGCCCACGTGAGCGGAAGGAACGGGCTGATCACCTGGAACGGCGTCGACAGCAGCTCAACGGGGTAGATGCCGCCCGTCGATGTCACCTGGATCGCGAGCGCGAACAGCGAGACCACGAGTCCCCCGCGACCGAGGCCGATCGTGAGCAGGTAGTGGAACGCGGTGAACGCGAGAGCCGTGATGAGCGAGAACAGGAGCGTTGCGGGGAGAAGGCTCCACGCGACGCCGAGCGCACCGTGCAGCAGCCCGACGAGCAGAAGCGCCTGCAGGGCCGTGACGACGCCAGCGCGACCGATGGATGCCGCGACCAGACGTCCATTGCGCGCAGTCGAGGCGAGCGCCCTCCGCGAGACCGGCTTGAGCACGAGGAACACGGCGAGCGCCCCGATCCAGAGCCCCAGGGGCACGAAGAATGTGGCAACGCCCTGGCCGACATCCGTTACCGCGTTGGCGGTCGTGACATCGACGCCGACGGGCTCGACGACGACGTCAGCGGTCTTGGCTGCGGTGTCCGCATCGGTCGTCGGGACCTGGTCGGCTCCCTCTTGGAGCCCGCTGGCGAGCTGGCTCGCGCCCGAGGCGAGACCCGAGGCGCCGGAGTTGAGGCCTCCGGACCCTGCGGAGAGCTGCTCAGCGCCCGAGGCGCTCTGCGAGATGCCCGACTGGACACCCGAGATCGCCGACGCCGCTCCGCTCGCCAGTTCCTGCCCCTTTCCGGCCAGCTCGGAGGCTCCCGCAATGCTGCCTTCGAGTCCGTCGAGCACCCCATCCACGCCCTTCGTCGTTCCGTTCGCCAGTTCAGGGCCGGACGAACTCAGGTACTGGAGCGTGCCCAGTTGCGTTTGAAGAATTAGCGCCTTTTCCTCCGGTAGCGACGCGAGGAGGTCTGGAGCGAGCTGGTCAAGCGTCGCCGAGACACCCGATACCGCGCCGGTGTAACTCTTCACGCCAGGGCCAAGATCGGTGAAGGCCTTCCCGGTCTCAGGATCTGGTGTTTGGAGCATCTCAGCGAATGTAGACAAACCGTCCCTCAACTGGGCAACACCGTTCGCATAACCAGCGACGCCGTTGCTGAGGTCCGTGAGACCGCTGGCACCAGCATCCAGCTGCGAAAGCCCGCTTGCGAGCCCGTCGACGCCGCCTGTGTACTGGGTGAGGCCGCTCGAGAGCTGCGTCGCACCGTCGGCGAGTCCGTCCGCACCATCCGCCGCCTCCGACAGCGCAGAGCCCAGCTGCCCCATGCCGTCGTAGAGACCCGCGAGGTACTGCTTGGTGATCTCGCGACCGAAGGTGTCGGTCATGGTCTGGCCGACAACCTGGGCAACCGAGCCGGTGAGGTAGCTGTGCGAGTCATCCGTGGCGATGGAGATGTCGGCCTTCACGGGGTCGTCACCCGAGATGGACAGGATCGACTCGGAGAAGTCACTCGGCACGGTGAGGACGGCGTAGACCTTGCCAGAGTCGAGGAGTGCCTGCGCGTCCTCCTCGTTGGTGATGGTCCAGTCGAAGCCCTCGGCGCCCGTGAGCTCGGTCACGAGCTGGCGGCCCGCGAAGACGATCTGCTTGTTGCCGTCGGCGTCGGTCGTCGTGATCATCTCGTCGTTGTTGACGACGGCCGCGGGGATGCGGTCGAGCGCGGAGTCGGACTGTGCGAGCGCACCGACGAAGAGGCCCGCGAACGCGAGGGGGATCAGCACGACGGCCACGAGACCGAGCCTGCGCAGCACGCTCGCGCGCTTCTGGAGTGAGACGGGGGTGCTCATCGAAGGGATCCTTCCGTGGTGAGCGAGTAGAGGTCGATGGTGAGGAGGAGCCGCGCATCCGGATCGTCCAGGCTGATCGCGCGTGCCGGGAGCGGCGTGCCGATCACGATGGTCGTCTCAGGCGGCGCGAGCAGCTGGAGAGCGTCGATGAAGGCCTGCTCGTCGTCGGAACTCGCGAACGAGTCGATCTGGTCGAGCATCACGACGGGGGTGTTCTCGGCAAGGGCGACCGCGGCGAGGGCGACGGCCCGCTCGAGCTGCGGCAGCTCGAGAAGGGTGTGGGATGCCCGTACCGGTACAACCTCACGGCCCGTCGCGTTACGCACAGCCGCGTTGACGCGCTGCAACCACTGGTCGGCACGGCGGTGGTTGCCGAAGAACCGGAACCACGGCTGGGTCGTCTCGAGTCGCTCGACGAGCAGCTGGCCGATCGTGACGCTCGTCTCGGAGCGCTCCGATCCCCCAACGTTCGCGAGGGCGACGATCGTGCGCACCTTCGCGGCATCGGAGGGGATGGGCACTCCCATCACCTGTGCACGACCGGAGACCGGGTCGAGGCGGCCGGAGAGGGTCGCGGCGAGGAGTCGACGGGACGTGGCATCCCCGCTCGCGATCACGAGCGAACCGGCGGGGATCTCCGCGGAGATCGGCCCGGTCTGCTGGTCCTGCGAGCCGACCACGAGGTACTCGGCGCTGATGGCCAGGCCCTCCTGCTGGTCAGCCCACTCGACGGCGAGCCGATGCTCACGCAGCTGCTCACCCTCGATGTCGGCACGGGGCAGGATGCGACCGAGCCAGCGTGGCATCCACCATGCCGCCTTGCCGAAGAGCGTCATGAGGGCGGGTACGAGTGTCATACGCACGAGGAACGCGTCGAACGCGATGCCCACTGCGAGTCCCAGCGCGATCGGCTTGATCATGCCGGAGCCCTCCGGCACGAAGGCGAAGAAGACGAAGAACATGATGAGGGCGGCGGCAGTGACCACACGCGCGGCCCCCGCGAAGCCCTTCTCGACGGCACGTCGCGCGTCACCGGTGTGCACAAACTCCTCGCGCATGCCCGAGACCAGGAACACCTCGTAGTCCATCGCGAGTCCGAACAGCACGGCCATCAGCAGGATGGGCAGGAAGCTCAGGATGGGCCCGGGATTCTCGACGTGCAGCAGGTCGGCGCCCCATCCCCACTGGAAGATCGCGACGACGACACCGAAGGATGCCACGACCGACAGCAGGAAGCCGAGTGCGGCCTTGAGCGGCACGAGCACCGAGCGGAACACGATCATCAGCAGGATGATGGACAGCCCGACCACCACGAGCGCGAAAGGCAGGAGGGCAGCCGACAGGCGGTTCGAGATGTCGATCGCGACTGCCGTCGTTCCGGTCACCGAGATGGGGGTGTCGAACTCGGAGTCGATCTCGGGGGCCATGTCGCGGATGGCCTGCACGAGCTCCTTGGTCTCGGTCGAGTCCGGGGCGCTCTCCGGCGTGACCTGGATGATCGCCGTGTCGAGTCCCTCGTCCGGGAATCCCTGCTGCACATAGGCGACGTCGTCGAGGGTCGCGAGCTTGTCGCGGATGCCGTCGAGGTCGTTGAGGATGTCGGTGGTCTGTGTGATGTCGACTGCGACGATCAGCGGCCCGTTGAAGCCCGGTCCGAAGCCCTCGGTCACGAGGTCGTAGGCCTCGCGCTGGGTCGAACCCGTGGGCTCGGAACCGCCGTCGGGAACGTTGAGGTCGAGGCTCAGGGCAGGGATCGCGAGGGTGCCGAGAAGGGCGACCACACCGATTGAGGCCAGGACGGGACGTTTCATCACGCCGCGCACCCAGCGCTGTCCGAGCGCTACCTTCTGACGCTTGCCCTCGACGACCTCGTCAATCACGGGCTGGGCGCGACGCCAGGCGCGCGACCCCTCGCGAGGTATGAGCCGGTGCTTCGCGAGACCCATGAGGGCGGGCAGAAGGGTCACCGCGATGAAGATCGCGACGAGTACAGCGAAGGCCGCACCGACGCCCATCACGGAGAGGAAGGGGATGCCGACCACGAGAAGCCCGAGGAGCGCGATGATGACGGTCACGCCGGCGAAGACCACGGCGCTTCCCGCCGTCCCGACGGCCATCGCGGCAGACTCCTCGGGGTCCTCGCCATTGGCGAGTTGGTTCCTGTGGCGCGACAGGATGAACAACGCATAGTCGATCCCGACCGCGAGGCCGATCATGAGTGCGAGAAGGGGCGCGGTGCTCGAGACCGTGGCGAACGCGGTGTACGCGGTGATGCCCCCGATCGCGATACCGACACCGATGAGGGCGCTGAGCAGCGGCATCCCGGCGGCGAGCAGCGAGCCGAAGGTGATGAAGAGCACGATGCCGGCGAAGATCACGCCGAAGGCCTCGGTGATGGTGATGCCGAAGGTGTTGTCCTGGAAGACCTGTCCGCCGAACTCGGCGCGCAACCCTGCGTCCTCAGCGATGGATGCCGTGGCCTTCAGCTCGTCGAGGGTCTCGTCGGTGACATCCGATGATGGCCCGTCGAACTGCACCCGCAGGATGGCCATGGACTCGTCGTCAGTGACGGCCTCACCTGCATACTCGCTGAACGGCGAGACGACCGAGTCGACGCCCTTGATCGTGTCGATCTCATCGGCGAGGTCCTCGATGGCCGCCTCGGATGCCGCGTCGGTGACCTTCTCACCGTCCGGCGCTACGAGCACGACCTGCGCACTCGCCCCCGCGACCGACGGGAACACAGCCTCGAGTCGATCGAGCGCGTTCTGCGATTCCGTACCAGGAATCGCGAAGGATTCCTGGGTCTGGCCGCCAAGCGCGAACCCTCCCCCGAGGATGCCGATGAGCAGCACCGCCCAGACGAGGATGACGCGCCAGGCGTGACGGTAGGAGAACCGGCCGAGCCGGTACAGGAGGGTTGCCATGGAAGCTCCGAGAGGCTGCTAGGGAATTCGGACGGGGGTGAGCAGTTCACTCAAGATCGTCACGAGAGCAGCCCTGGTCTCGTCGATGGGGGGTGCATCCAGCCCGAGGTTGCGGGCGGTGCTCAGCATGTAGGCCGCGCCACCGAGGGCGACGCCGAAGCGCGCCTTCTCCTCGACGGACGACGTGTGGGTGGAGAAGAACTCGGCGAGGCGCACGATGACGGCATTGGCACGGTCGATGACTGGTACGTCGACGAGCGCCGGCCCCTGGTTGATGAACATGTGGACTTCGAGGCGGTACTGGAGCAGGAAGTCGACGAATTCCTCGAGGAACTCCTGGCGGTTGGCCGCGGCGAGGCCCACAGCGTTGAGCGGAACGAGGATCTCCTCCATGCGATCGACGGCCGGGCCGATGGCCGCTTCGAGCAGCTGCTCCTTCGAGCCGTAGTGGTAGAGCACGCTCGACTTCGAGAGCCCGGCCAGTTCGGCGATTCTCTGGAGGGACGTGCCCACGTAGCCTGCCGAGGCGAATTCGGCGAGCGCTATCGCGCGGAGGTCATCCTGGCTGGTGGACATGATCATCACGCTAACTGACCGATCGGTCAGAGACTAACCGATCGGTCAGTTTGCCAGAGAACTTTCAGCAAACGAGGGCCATTCCCCTTGTCAAGAGGGGGGCAGGGATCCGCCGCAGCCGCTAGCGTGGAGGACGACCGATGGAGGCACAATGCGTAAGTTCCTGTTCAACACGAGCATCCTGAGTTCGTTGTTCGGAATCTGGGGTCTCGTGCAGACCACGCGACGAGGGCCGCGGGATTGGCGACTCATCGCCATGTGGTTGAGCTGGGGCCTCTCGGTCGCGATCGCGGTCGGAACCGTGATCAAGGACAGCCAGGACGGCGAGATGTTCAACGAGTTGGAGGACTGAGATGGGTTACGGAGATGGACCGTTCACGTGGATCGGCCACACGATCCTGATGCTGGTATCGGGCTTCTTCTGGCTGGTCGGCGTTCTGGTGACCATTGCGCTCGTCGTTCTTCTCGTGCGATTCCTCCTGGTCGCCACGAAGGCGGCGCAGATCTACGTCGCGAATCACACGGCCGAGAAGCCGGAGACCCCCGTCGAATCCGCCTCCGAGACCGCGCCGGCGACCGCGTCCGAGCCGACTGCCGCGACCCCGACGAAGCCGGCCACCAAGCCCGCCGCGAAACCGCGGACACCGAAGACGCCTCCCACGGCCTGACATGAGTGTCACGTTCACGACCGCGCTCGATACCGCTCCGGGCGCGATCGGCATCACGGTGCCCGAAGACGCCATGGCGCAACTCGGACCGGCCAAGAGGTACCCGGTCATCGTGACAATCGCGGGCTACACCTACCGCAATTCGGTGAGCTGGTACAAGGGCGCGTTCCGCATCGCCTTCAGTTCCGAGCACGAGAAGGCATCGGGCGTGACGCGCGGTGACGAGGTCGAGGTCACCCTCGAGATCGACGATGCACCCAGAGTGGTCGAGATTCCCGATGCGCTCCGCGAGCAGCTGACGGCAGCAGGAGTGCTGGAGAAGTTCCTGGCCCTCTCGTATTCCAAGCAGCGCTCCTTCGTGGACCCGTGGGTCGCGGCGAAGACCGACGCCACCCGCGAGAAGAACCTTGCGAAGATGGTCGAAGCGGCGAGCTAGGCCCCATCAGCCGAGGAATCCGCGCAACAGCGCAGCTGAACCTTCGAGGTGCTCAGCCATCTCGTCCGCGGCTCGGTCCGGGTTGCCGGTGAGAATCGCGACCACGATCGCCTCGTGCTGCTGGTTGGAGTGCTCGATATTGCGGGAGAGCAGCGGAATCGTGTCGAGCAGGTTGTTCACACGCGTGCGGTTGTCGGCGAGCAGCGAGACCAGCGACGGGATGCCGACGACCTCCCCGATCGCCAGGTGCAGCCGCGAATCGAGCCTCCGGTAGTCCTCCACGGAGGCAGAAGCGGTTTCACGGGACTGCGTCCAGAGCAGCTCGCGCTCGGCCGCCGAGAGTTCCCGCGCGGCGGCAGCACGCGCCGCACCGACCTCGAGGATCCGACGCAGCCCGAGGACATCCTCGAGCTCCGCGGAAGTCAGGGGCGGGGTGTCCGGCGCCACCGGTTCGGGTAGCGGGTCGCTCACGAAGGTACCGCCGTACCTGCCACGACGGGCGACCAGGTAGCCGGCATCCGCCAACGATCGGATCGCGTCGCGCACGGTGTCGCGGCTCACGGAGAAGCGTGTCGCGAGATCACGCTCCGGCGGGAGCGCACCGCCCGGGTCGACGATACCGAGACGGATCGTCTGGAGCAGGCGCGCGACGGTGTCCTCGAAGGCATTGCCGCTGCGGACGGGGCGGAACAGCACCTCGTCCGCGAGACCTCCATCGCCATCGGCCATGCGGCGAGCCTACCGGTGGCAGTTACAGCGGGGTGACGTAGGCGGAGCTGATGCCACCATCCACGAGGAAGGTCGACGCCGTGATGAAGCTCGCATCGTCGCTCGCGAGGAAGGCGACGGATGCCGCGAGCTCCTCCGGCTCGGCGAACCGTCCCGTCGGGATGTGCACGAGGCGACGCTGGGCGCGCTCCGGATCCTTCGCGAAGAGTTCCTGGAGCAACGGGGTGTTGACGGGTCCAGGACACAGTGCGTTCACTCGAATGCCCTGGCGGGCGAACTGCACACCCAGCTCGCGGGTCATCGCGAGGACGCCACCCTTCGATGCCGTGTAGCTGATCTGGGAGGTCGCCGACCCGAGCACCGCGACGAACGATGCCGTGTTGATGATCGACCCCGACTGCTGCTTCACCATGTGGCGGAGCGCAGCCCGGGAGCAGAGGTAGACGCTCTTGAGGTTGACATCCTGCACCTTGTCCCAGGCCGGGAGCTCGGTCGTCTCGATCGAGTCGTCGTCGGGGGGCGAGATGCCTGCGTTGTTGAACGCGATGTCGACCGAGCCGTACGTCGCGGCCGCCGTGTCGAAGAGGTTGTTGACCTGCTCCTCGTCGGTCACGTCCACCCGTACGAAGAGGCCGCCCACCTCGAGTGCGGCAGCCTCGCCGGCCTCGGCGTTGAAGTCGCCGATCACGACGGTCGCGCCCTCGGCGGCGAACCGACGTGCGGTCGCCAGGCCGATGCCGCTCGCGCCGCCGGTGATGACGGCGACCTTGCCTGCCAGTCGCTGCCTGAGGTCGATGGGGGTGATGGTCATGGGGTTCCTTAGTCGGTGCTGTGCGGCGGGAGCTGTTCGGTCGGGCGTCAGTCGGTGCTGATGAAGACGTTCTTGGTCTCGGTGAACGCGTCGAGGGCGTCGGGGCCGAGCTCGCGCCCGAGGCCGCTCTGCTTGAAGCCACCGAACGGGGTCGAGTAGCGCACGCTCGAGTTCGAGTTGACCGAGAGGTTGCCGCTCTCGATCGCTCGGCTCACGCGCAGGGCTCGACCGATATCCCGCGTCCAGATCGATCCGCTGAGGCCGTAGATGCTCGCGTTGGCGAGCTCGATGCCGTCGGCCTCGTCGTCGAACGGCAGCACCGCCACGACAGGACCGAAGATCTCCTCCGTCACCGCGGGGTCGGTGCGGGATGCCGGGGTGAGCACGGTCGGCGTGAACCAGTAACCGGGGCCGCTGGGCGCTGACCCACGGAAGGCGATGGGCGCATCATCCGGCACGAACGCGCTCACCGAATCGAAGTGCGTCTTCGAGACGAGCGGCCCCATCTCGGTGGCTTCATCGCCGGGAGCACCGACGACGACGCCCTTCACGGCGGGCTCGAGCAGTTCCATGAACCGGTCGAACACACTGCGCTCGACGAGGATCCGGCTGCGAGCACAGCAGTCCTGGCCCGCGTTCTCGAAGACGGCGTAGGGGGCGGATGCCGCGGCCTTCTCGAGGTCCGCGTCGGCGAACACCACATTCGCGCTCTTGCCGCCGAGCTCGAGCGTCACGGGTTTGACCTGGGCAGCGCACCCGGCCATCACCTGCTTGCCGACCTCGGTTGACCCGGTGAAGACGATCTTGCGCACGTCCTCATGGGTGACGAAGCGGTTGCCGACCACAGATCCCTTGCCGGGAAGCACCTGGAAGAGACCCTCGGGCAACCCGGCCTCGAGAGCCAGCTCGCCGAGGCGGATCGCGGTGAGCGGAGTCCACTCCGCCGGCTTGAGCACGACGGCGTTGCCCGCGGCGAGCGCGGGCGCGAAGCCCCAGCTGGCGATCGTCATCGGGAAGTTCCACGGCACGATCACCCCCACGATGCCGATCGGCTCGAGAAAGGTCACGTCGATGCCACCAGCGACCGGGATCTGCTTGCCGATCATCCGCTCGGGCGCGGCGGAGTAGTAGGTGAGCACGTCACGGACGTGCCCGGCCTCCCAGCGGGCCTGCGTGATCGGATGCCCGGAGTTGATGACCTCGAGGGCTGCGAGGTCCTCGATGTGCTCGTCGACGACTTTCGCGAAGTCGCGGAGCGCGGCGCCGCGGGCCGCTGGCGTGAGCGCGCGCCAGGCCCTCTGCGCCGAGAGGGCGTGTGCGATGGCGTCGTCGACCTGCTCGAGGGAGGTCTGCTCGACGTCCCGGAAGGGGGTCGCGTCGGCCGGGTTGACGAGGGTGGTGGTGGTCATCGTGCCCCTTCGAGAGCCTCAGGGAGTGGGGCCCTTCGAGACGCGGCTTCGCCGCTCGTCAGGGACCGGTGGTTCGTCGCGGCATCCACGAGGCCGGCGAAGAGCCGGGCATCCTCTGCCGCGTCCTCCTCGGGGTGCCACTGCACCGCGACGGCGAACGGTGCACCCGCGACCTCCACGGCCTGGATGATGCCGTCATCGGAGCGCGCGGTCACGACGAGTCCCTCCCCCAGCTCGTCGATCGCCTGGTGGTGGTAGCTCTTGACCGTCAGCTCGGTGCCGACGAGGTCGGAGACGACGGACCCGGAATCGACGACGACCGGGTTCTCGTTGAAGACTCCCCCGCCGAGGTTGTACCGGTCACTGCCGATCACGTCGGGCAGGTGCTGGATGAGCGTTCCGCCGCGTGCCACATTGAGCAGCTGCGCGCCACGGCAGATGCCGAGGAAGGGCAGGCCGCGGTCGAGGGCGGCGGTGAGGAGCGCATCCTCCCAGGCGTCACGGTCGAGGCGCGGTTCGTCGGTGGTGGGATGCGGCTCCTGGCCGTAGCGCGCGGGGTCGACATCCTTGCCGCCCGAGATGATGAGGCCGTCGAGGCCATCGATGATGCGCGCGGCGATCGCGTCATCCACCGGCTGCGGCGGCAGCAGCACGGCGATGCCGCCAGCCTTGTTCACCGCGTCGAAGTACACCTTCGGGAGGAAGGATGCCTGCACGTCCCACACGCCAGTCTGGGCGCGCTCAAGGTAGGTCGTCAGACCAATAACCGGCTTCACGTCACAGCCTCTCGAACCCGCGAACTCGTTCCCAATCGGTGATCGCCGCGTCGAACGCCGCCTGCTCGACCCTCGCCATGTTCAGGTAGTGGGCGACGACGTCCTCACCGAAGGCCTCGACAGCCACCTCGGAGGCCTCGAAGAGTTCGGCGGCGTCTCGCAGCGTTGAGGGCACGCGGGGAGCATCCGACGTGTAGGCGTTGCCTTCAAAGATCGGCTCGAGTTCCAGCTCGTGCTCGATGCCGTAGAGACCGCCAGCAATGAGGGCGGCAACCGCGAGGTACTGGTTGACGTCACCACCCGGCACGCGGTTCTCCGCGCGCAGGGACTGCCCGTGACCGACCACGCGCAGCGCACACGTGCGGTTGTCGAGTCCCCACGCCACGGCCGTCGGCGCGAAGCTGCCCTCGACGTAACGCTTGTAGGAGTTGATATTCGGCGCGAAGAACAGGGTCATCTCGCGGAGGGTCGCGAGCTGGCCTGCGAGCCAGTGCTCCATGAGCTTGGAGAACCCGTAAGGCCTGTCCTTGTCGGCCATCACGGTCGACCCGTCCGTGCCGCGCACCGAGAGGTGGATGTGGCACGAGTTGCCCTCGCGCTCATTGAACTTGGCCATGAACGTGATCGACTTGCCGTGCCGGTCCGCGATCTCCTTGGCACCGTTCTTGTAGATCGAGTGGTTGTCGCACGTGCCGAGCGCATCGGTGAAGCGGAAGGCGATCTCCTGCTGGCCGAGGTTGCACTCCCCCTTCACGCCCTCGCAGTACATTCCGGCACCGTCCATGGAGTTCCGGATGTCACGCAGCAGCGGTTCCATCCGCGTGGAGGCAAGCAGCGCGTAGTCGATGTTGTAGTCGCTGGCCGGGGTGAGTCCGGTGTAGCCCTTCTTCCAGGCATCCCGATAGGTGTCCTCGAAGGCGATGAACTCGAGTTCCGTTCCGACGAAGGCCTCGAGGCCGCGCTCGGCCAGGCGAGCGAGCTGGCGCTTGAGCACCTGGCGGGGGTCGGGGTTCACGGGGGTACCGTCGAGCCAGGTGAGGTCTGCCGTGACGATGGCCGTGCCATCCAGCCACGGGGCGAGCCTGAGGGTGTCGAGGTCGGGCATCATCGCCATGTCGCCGTAGCCGCGCTCCCAGGAGGAGATCGCGTAGCCGTCGACCGTGTTGTTCTCGACGTCCACGGCCAGGAGGTAGTTGCAGCACTCCGCACCGTGCTGGGCGAGTTCCTCGAGGAACAGGCGGGCGGACGCGCGCTTGCCGATGAGTCGCCCCTGCATGTCGGTGAAGGCGATGATCACCGTGTCGATCTCGCCCGCGGCGTACTTCGCCGACAGCTCCTCGACACTGAGATTACCCGTGCGTTCTTTAGCCACCTGTAGCTCCTCTTCGAGTGCCTGCCGACCATTACACCACAGGGCAATTACGGGATTCCCGGCCCACTGTAACGCGCAATTTACATCCAAAGGTAGACATGGAGTACCAATAGCCGACAAACTCATGGGAATTCCGCAGGCGATGATGCCTGTACCCGAACCGACGCAAGTGGAGGAAGCATGGCGGAGCTGAAGGACACCACGAAGGTGTCCGGCGTCACCTATACGAAAGCTGGCCAAGACTACTTCGAGAAGCGCTCGCTCAAGCGATCGGCTGGCGTCTGGGGTCTCTGGGGCCTCGCCGTCGCCGCAGTCATCTCTGGCGACTTCTCCGGCTGGAACTTCGGCATCGACTTCGCCGGCTTCGGCGGGATGCTCATCGCCTTCGTCATCCTGGTGGCGATGTACTACGGCCTCATCTTCTCCATCGGAGAGATGGCGGCGGCCCAGCCCCACACCGGCGGCGCCTACTCATTCGCCCGATCGGCTATGGGGCCGTGGGGCGGCCTGGTCACGGGACTCGCCGAAACCATCGAGTACGTCGCGACGACCGGCGTCATCGTCTTCTTCTCCGCCCAGTACGCCAACGGCATCACGACCGAACTCCTGGGCTTCGACCTGTCGGCGAACATGTGGATCTGGTGGGTGATCCTCTACGTCGTCTTCATCGCCCTCAACTCGGCGGGCGCCAACATCTCGTTCAAGTTCGCGATCGTCGTGTCGATCATCTCCATCGGCATCATCCTCGTGTTCTCCGTCATGGCGGCGTTCTCCGGCCTCTTCAGTTGGGACTCGCTCTGGAACATCCCGCCGGATGAGGGCCAGAGCGCCTTCCTCCCGCACGGTGTCGTTCCGATCCTCTTCGCGCTTCCGTTCGCGATGTGGTTCTTCCTCGGCATCGAGGAGCTGCCGTTGGCCGCGGAGGAATCGCACAACCCGAGCCGTGACATCCCGAAGGCAGGGCTCTGGGCCCGTGGCACGCTCATCGTGACGGGCCTGCTCGTGCTGTTCCTCAACACGGGCATCCTCGGCGCGGACGTGACGGGTGTCTCCCTCGAGCCGCTGCTCGACGGGTTCCGCGCCATGGTCGGCGACCAGGCCGCCGCGGTACTCGCGCTGTTCGCACTCATCGGACTGCTCGCCTCACTGCAGGGGATCATGTTCGCCTACGGCCGCAACATGTACTCCCTCTCCCGCGCCGGGTATTACCCGAAGTTCTTCTCGCTCACGGGCAAGCGTCAGACCCCGTGGGTCGCGCTCATCGTCGGTGCGGTGATCGGATTCGTTGCGCTCGTTGTGCTCGACCTGCTCGGTAAGGCGGACCCGGAGGGTGCAGGCGCAGTCGCGGGAGCGATCATCCTCAACATTGCGGTGTGGGGCGCGGTTCTCGCCTACTTCCTGCAGATGGTGTCGTTCATCATCCTCCGCCGGAAGTTCCCCGACGCGAAGCGGCCGTACAAGAGCCCGTGGGGACTCCCCGGTGCCTACGTTGCTGCAGGCATCGCCGCCCTCGTGTTCTTCGGGTTCCTGCTGAACCCGACCTTCCAGCCCGCGATCATCGCGATCGTGATCGTGTACGTCGTCATCCTCATCGGGTTCGGGGTGTGGGGACGCCACCGACTCGTCCTGTCGCCGGAGGAGGAGTACGCGATCAGCGGGGGCCTGCACGGAGATCCACAGGCAGAGGGGTATGACGCGATGGAGGACGAGGTCTTCGACGGGGATGCGAAGGACTCCACGAAGTAACTCCCTCCAGGGAACGGCCCTCGCTTCGGGTGCGGGGGCCGTTCCGTCGTTAACCTTCGGGAAACTGAAGCAAGCTAGTCTTCGAGCATGAAGCTTGCTCGCCCCGTGGCGATTCTCATTTCCGCGTCATCCCTCGTTCTCGCGGCACTGGTAGCGTCCCCGTCCGCCATCGCTGCCCCGGCCACGACGATCGGGGTGGGAACCATGCCCACTACAGTCACGTTCACCCCGGACGGCAAGAAAGCACTCGTCGCGAATGAGGGCTCCAGATCAGTCTCGATCATTGACGTTGCAACGAGTTCCGTAGTGCGGACGGTTGCAGTGGCCCGGACGCCGCGGGACATAGCTGTCACACCCGACGGTGTGCACGCGTGGGTAGTCGGTTGGGACCCCGGCGCGCTGGACTCGGTTCAGATCATCACCATCGCCACGGGCGCCGTAGTCAACGTCGACGTATTTACTGGATCCCCATCGTCAGTGGAATTCAGCTCCGGCGGGCAACTTGCGTGGATTCTCGGCATCAATGGGCAACTGACGTTCATCGACACCGCGACTCGAGCCTCGGCTGGCCATGTCGAGGTACCCATCGACGCGCATGACCTCCTGATGGCACCGAATGGACGAATCGCCTACGTCACTGGCGGGCTCGGGTCCTGGCCCGGCGAATACACCGGAATCGACACCGCGACGCGCCAGGTTGTCTCTCAGGGAGGCTACGGCTCGCATAGGGCGAAGGCCGCGATGACTCCGGACAGCTCGAAGATCCTGAGCCTCGTCAGTTACGGGCAGCTCAAGATCTCAGGCACCGACGATGCCAACCCCCAGTACATCTCCGGTTTCGACGACCAAGCCAGCGCTGTCGCGGTGACCCCGGTCGGGTCCCACGCCTACGTGACGAATACCGGCGACGGCACCGTGTCAGTGGTTGACCTCGGCAACCAATCGATCATCGAGACGATTCCGGTCGGCCTGCGCCCACGTGGAGTGCAGGTGTCCCCGGACGGAACGAAGGTTTTTGTCGCCAACAGTGGCGACGATACCGTCTCTGTCATCACCCGCGCCGATCGGACAGTTTCGGCCGACCTCACGGAGCGTCTGAGCGGAATCGACCGATACGCGACTGCCGTGAAGATCTCTGAGGAGGGGTACCCGAGCGAGGTGGGTACTCTCTGGATCGCCACGGGCCAGAACTACCCGGACGCCCTCGCGGCGGCGGCGGCCGCGGCATCCCAACAGGCGCCATTGCTACTCGTGTCACGGGACACGATTCCTCCGGTGGTGCTCACTGAAATTGCTCGCCTCTCGCCCGAGCAGATCGTCATCGTCGGCGGCCTTCCTACTATCGGGTCGGCCGTGAGGACGCAGCTCCGTGCACTCGCACCCCAACCCCTGGTGGAACTCGCCGGCGCGACGCGGTACGAAACGGCCGACCTCATCGTGCGGTACGCCTTTGAGGCGAATCCGCCCGAGCGCGTGTTCATCGCCACCGGAGCCAACTTCGCCGATGCGCTTTCCGCTGGCGGCGCTGCGGGTGCCGAGCGCGCCCCGGTGATGCTCGTTCCTGGCACGAGCGAGACATGGAACCCGCAGATCATCGACCTCCTCTCGGATCTCGGCGTCAAAGAAGCTGTGGCAGTCGGGGGGCAGCCCTCACTTCGTTGGCAGTTCTTCTACTGGCTCGGTGACTACTACAGCTCAGAGTTCAGCTACGAACGTTTCTCCGGCCCCAACCGCTACATAACATCGCAGAACCTCAACGGTGCCTCCTTT
Source organism: Leifsonia sp. AK011 (assembly GCF_013410945.1). Classification (NCBI taxonomy): domain Bacteria; kingdom Bacillati; phylum Actinomycetota; class Actinomycetes; order Micrococcales; family Microbacteriaceae; genus Leifsonia; species Leifsonia sp. AK011. The sequence continues at coordinate 2,733,058 of NZ_JACCCH010000001.1, forward strand.
GACACCGCTGATGTGGTTTACCTTGCAACCGGGGAGGACTTTCCGGATGCCCTGGCAGGTGCGGCTCTGGCAGGTGCTCAGGGTGCGCCACTGTACATCGTCCCTCCCACTTGCGTTCCCAAGCGAGTACTCAACGATCTTGCCCGCCTGGGCCCGGAGCGAATCGTGCTCTTGGGCGGCACCCCGACTCTGTCGACGGCCGTGGAACAACTGGTTCCCTGCGCGTAGGGGTCACCCTCGCTAGAAGTACGTGCGGACCAGGTCCACCACGGTCGGGTCGGCAGCGTCCGCGTCGTCGATCACGGGGATGAGACGCCACTTGTCGAAGGCTGTACATGGATGCGACAGCCCCAGCCTCAGGACCTGCCCGACCTCCACGCGGTCGCTGCGCAGGTAGGCGTGCTGGTCGTTGAACTTCTCGACGGTGCCGAGCGGGGTGACCGGCATCCCCTCGTCGTAGGGGAAGTCGCGCTTGCCGCCATCGAGCAGCGCGAGATCGGACTCCGGCCGCGAGACCACCCGCGCCCAGCCGTGCATCGCCGGACGCAGGTCTGCCAGCGGGGTGAGTCTTCCGTAGAGCCCGTCGTCGTGCACTTGATAGGCACCGGAGCGGAGGATCACCGTCGCCTGGTCGCGAAGTGGGCCCAGCTTCTCGGCAACGAGGTCGAACCACGCGCTGCCTCCTGCCGTCACCATCGGGCGTTCGGGCCACTCGAGCATCGCGTGGAGTTCGACGATCCGGTCGAGGTACTTCGCGACCGCTGCCGTGCCCTCCGGTGTGCGCACGGTGGAGTACGTGCCCTCGTACCCGCCGACTCCGACGAGGCGCAGGTGACGGGATGCCTCGACCGCGCGCACCACGGAGAGCGCGTCATCCGCACTCCTCGCACCCCCGCGGCCGCCGGCCTGCCCGACCTCGAGCACGACATCGACGGGCCGAGCCGCGTGCGTGAGCCCCGCATCCATCGCCTCCACTCCCGCGACGCTGTCGACCCAGCACACGAACTCAAAGTCGGGGTCAGCGAGCTCTGCGCCGAGCCAGCGAAGGGCGACCGGGTCCACGAGTTCGTTCGCGAGAATGACGCGTCGCACGCCCACCGATCGGGCGACCTGAACCTGCCACCCCGTAGCGAGCGTGATGCCCCAGGCACCAGCGTCGAGCACCTGCTGCCAGAGCTGCGGGGCCATCGTCGTCTTGCCGTGGGGTGCGAGTTCGAGGCCGCGTTCCGAGGCCCACTCGGCCATGAGGGCGACGTTGTGGGCCATGGCGCCGCGGTCGAGGGTCAGGAGTGGGGTGGCGAAGGTCGAGAGGGCCGGAGCCGTGGCGAGGAACTCCTGCTGCGTCATCCCCCACGCGGACGGTGGGAACGACTTGGCCCACGGGCCGATCACATGCTCCTGCATGTCGCCCACCTTAGGGCGTGAGTCAGCCCTGCGGGTCGCTGATGATCCTCGTGTTGTTGCGGTCGATGCAGGCCTGGTCGAGCGATCGGTGGTCCTTGGCGATCCACGTCGCGGAGCCTGCGAGCACGAGCGTCGTGGCGAGGCCGAGACTGACCGCGAGACCCTGGACCCTCCGTCGCGAACGGAACTGCGCGCCCTCGAGCGGCGTGCGCCGAACGGGGTTCTCGATGAAGCGCGTGGTGGCCCACGAGAGCACGACCGCGAAACCCAGGAGCAGCACCATAAACCACGACTCGCTCGGCACACCCGTGATGAAGGGAGCGAACACCAACACCGGCCAGTGCCACAGGTAGAGGGCGTAGGAGATGTCTCCGGTCCACTGGATGGGCCTCCAGGAGACGAGAGCCCGGGCCGAGCGTGGCAGCCCGGCGTTGCAGGCGACGATGATGGCGATCGTCTCCGCGATGGGGATGACGGTGAGCGCCCCGGGGTTGCCGTGGATGATCAGGATCGAGGCCACGAGCGCCGCGAGCCCGGCCCAGAACAGGGCGTCCGCGCGTACGCCCGTGACCTTCAGCGCCGGAAGCAGCGCGAGCACGCCACCAGCCGCGAATTCCCAGGCCCGAGATGCGGTGCTGAAGTAGGCGAGGTCGTAGTCCTGGGCGCTCGTGATGATCCACAGGGCGAGGGATGCCACAACGATCACACCCGCGCCGGCAATGAGCACCGCCCTGGGTGGCTTGCGCAGCCGAACTGCGAGCGCGGCCGCCGCGATCACGAGGAGCGGCCAGACCAGGTAGAACTGCTCCTCCACCGAGAGGGACCAGAAGTGCAGCACCGCGGTGTCGAACGGGACACGATCGGCCGTGGCGAGCACGACCCAGTTCTGAACGTAGAGGGCACTGCCGACGATCTGCTCGAAGTAGGCGCGCCACTGGTAGGTGGGCACGACGATCACGGTCATGACGGCGGTCACCGCGAGCACGACCGTGGCGGCGGGGAGGAGCCTTCGGGCACGACGCAGGTAGAAGCGGCCGAGGCGGATGCGTCCCGTGCGCAGGCGCTCCCCCACGAGATGCCTGGTGATCAGGTACCCGGACACGACGAAGAAGATGTCCACGCCGAGGTACCCGGCGGGAACGAGTCCCGGCCAGGAGTGGTAGACGACAACGGCGACGACGGCGAGGGCGCGGAGTGCCTGGAGATCCAGGCGGCGTGTGCTTGAGTCAACGACGAGGTCTGCCACGCGCCCCCTTCCCCAGTGCCCCCGTTCGAGGGTCAGAGCCTAGAGGTCCATACTTGCGAATGGACCTTGGATCTGCCTGTGAGCGCTACGGCAGCCGAGTGGCCGCTGCGAGGCGCTCCACGAGCTGCTCGCGCGTGCTCCGGATGCCGTAACCCGGGCGGTCGCGCTCGATCCGCCACGACTCGTCGAGGCTGTCGATCGGCACCGTGTCGAAGCCGAGCTCGTCGTAGAGGGCGGTGACGAAGGCGAGCGCCTCGGGGCTGTCGGATGCCGCGACCAACGCTCGACGGTCGGCGCTGCCCGCGGGCTTCCCCGTCGTCGGGATCTCCGCCGAACCGATGTGGTTGAAGGCCTTGACGACCTTCGACTCCGGCAGGTGCGCCTGCATCAGGCCGGCCGTCGTCGCCTCTCCGCGGTCCAGCGCGTCGATGTGTCCGTCGCGCTCGAAGTAGTAGTTGTTGGCGTCGAGGACGATCTTGCCCTTGAGGGGCTCGACCGGGACATCCTTGTAGGCCTTCAGCGGCACGGCCACGAGCACGACTTCGCCAGCGGTCGCGGCATCCTCGACGGTCGCCGCGCGAGCCTTCGGGCCAAGCTCGGCGACGAGGTCAATGAGCGACTCGGGGCCGCGGGAGTTCGAGATCACCACGTCATGCCCGTGGGCGATGACCGCCCGTGCCACGTTGCTGCCGATGTTGCCTGAACCGATGATGCCGAATGTAGTCATGCCCGGGGCAACCGGGTCGCGCCGATGGGTATTCCGCGAGGTCCGACTCTCACGGCGAATCCGCAAGAAGCGCGCGCCTTGATGATCCGCGCGAAAAACTTCGCGCACCTTGCCACTCTCGTCGCGGGTCGCGTGTGGCCAATCCGCCCGAGCAAATGAAAAGCCCCGCGAACTGGCGAGAGTTGGCGGGGCGATCCGTACACCCCCCGGGACTTGAACCCGGAACCCACTGATTAAGAGTCAGTTGCTCTGCCAATTGAGCTAGAGGTGCGCAGCCCACCAGGTGGGCCGAGGAACAAGGTTAGCATGAGTCAGACCCCAAGGAGATTGATGTCCGCACGACTCGAGGCCGGCACTGCCGCGCCTGACTTCACACTCACCGACGAGCAGGGCAAGGATGTCTCGCTCCACGACTTGCGCGGACAGAAGGTGATCCTCTACTTCTACCCCGAGGCCATGACCGAGGGATGCACGAAGCAGGCCTGTGACTTCCGCGATAATCTTTCGTCCCTGAAGTCAGAGGGCTACACCGTGCTCGGCGTCTCGCGGGACGACCCGGCCAAGCTGGCGGAGTTCCGAGCCAAGGACGGCCTGAACTTCGCCCTGCTCAGCGACCCCGACCGCGCGGTGCACGAGGCCTACGGCACGTGGGGCGAGAAGAACCTCTACGGCAAGCAGGTGGTGGGCGTCATCCGATCCACGTTTGTCATCGATGAGGACGGCATCATCACGCACGCGCTCTACAGCGTGAAGGCGACCGGTCACGTGGCGATGCTGCGCAAGAAGCTGGGCCTCGCGGCGTAGCGGCCTACTCGCGGACGGTTGCCGCCATCACCGGACGCGTGAACACCAGCACGAGCGCGAACACCGCGACCGCGATCAGCACCCACGCGATCTCCGGACGATCGAAGTAGCTCAGGAACCCGATTCCGATCGCGATCTGCAGGATCTGCCAGACCACGATCGCGCTGCGCACCCACGGGGCGCCACGCAGTGTGTTGGCGCCGACGATCGACAGCCAGACCGCCGCCAGGGTCACGAGGGCGGTGAGCGCGAGGGCACTCGCGATGGAGGATGGCTCGTCCACCAGTAGCTCGACGATCAGCCACAGCGCGGTCACCGCGAGAAGGAGAGCCTCGGCGAAGACAATGACCGCCAGGGTGGTGAGGAGAGGATGACGCGACGGCCCGCTCACAGCGTCCTTCCCCAAAAAATCATTGATTTGCATCTACCGGTATGCGATTCTAGTTGAGGTTGATTTCACGCTCCCAATGTCGCGAGCGGGTCCCCCGGATTTTTTCCACACCCCATCCAACAGGCGTACCGTCGTGTACGGCGCCTGTCCGCGGACACCCACCGCGAGCATCGAAGGAGTACCACCATGGACTGGCGCGACAAAGCTGCCTGCTTGACAGCTGACCCGGAATTGTTCTTTCCGGTCGGTAACACCGGTCCTGCCGTCGACCAGATCGACAAGGCCAAGGCCGTCTGCGGCCGCTGCTCCGTCACCGAGATGTGCCTCCAGTACGCGCTCGACACTTCCCAGGACTCCGGCGTCTGGGGAGGCCTCAGCGAGGACGAGCGCCGCGCCCTCAAGCGCAGGGCCGCCCGCGCTCGCCGCGCCTCCTAACTCCCCACGAGAACGCAGTTCGCACTAGTGCGCTTCGGGCGCACTAGTCGTTGGTGCACTGTCGGCACCACGCCTCGGCCTCACCGCAACCGCGGATCGCACGCAGTTGGCGTGCTACGCGCCACCGCGGAGCCACGTGAGCGGCACGTCGATCGTGACCTCGGTGCCGCTGCCCATGAGGGTGTGCCAGTCGATAGTGCCGCCGAGCTCACCCTGGATGAGCGTGCGCACGATCTGCGTGCCGAGCCCTGACCCGACCTGACCCTCCGGCAGGCCGACGCCGTTGTCGCGCACCTTCACACTCAGGTGATCCTCGGTTCGGGATGCCGCGATCTCCACCTCGCCGTCACGCCCGGCGAGCCCGTGCTCGACCGCATTCGTGACCAGCTCAGTCAGCGCAAGCGCCAACGGGGTCGCGTACTCACTCGGCAGGTGGCCGAAGCTTCCGGTCGACCGGGGATGCACGGTGGTGTTGTGGCTCGACGCGACCTCGGCGATGAGCTTGAGCACGCGGTCGAAGACCACGTCGAAGTCGACGTTCTGCGTGAGCCCCTCGGAGAGGGTGTCGTGCACGACGGCGATGGATGCCACGCGCCGCATCGCCTGCCCGAGGGCTTCGCGCGCGACATCCGAATGCGTCCGCCGGGCCTGGATGCGCAGGAGGGAGGCCACGGTCTGGAGGTTGTTCTTGACCCGGTGGTGGATCTCGCGGATCGTGGCATCCTTCGTGATCAGTTCGCGCTCCTGGTGGCGCACCTCGGTCACGTCGCGGCAGAGCACGATCGCGCCGACGCGCTCGCCCCGGTTGCGAATCGGGATGGTGCGCAGCGAGACGGTCACCCCGCGCGACTCGATGTCCGTGCGCCAGGGGGCACGGCCCGTCACCACGAGAGGCAGCGACTCGTCCACGGTGAGGCGGCCGTGCAGAAGTTCGGTCGTCACCTCAGCGAGTGACTCACCCTCGAGTTCGCCGGCGAAACCCATCCGGTTGAACGCGGAGAGCGCGTTCGGGCTCGCGAACGTGACGAGGCCGTCAACGTCGAGCCGGATCAGACCGTCGGATGCGCGGGGCGCGCCACGGCGCGGTCCGCTCGGAGCGCCGAGGTCCGGGAAGTCGCCCGACGCGATCATCGCGAAGAGGTCGTTGGCGCACTCGTTGAAGGTCAGCTCCTGGCGGCTCGGCGTGCGCGCCTCGCTCAGGTTGGTGTGGCGCGTGATGACGCCGATCGGATGCTCCGTGGTGGCACTGCCACTCGGGCTCAGGCGCCGCAGCACCGGCACGGCCCTCACGCGCGTGGGTGTCTCCTCGTACCAGTCGGGGGCGGACGTGTCCACGATCGTCGCCGTCTCGAACGCCTCCGTCACCTGCGCCTTCCACTCCGGCTTGACGGCCTGACCGACGAAGTCGCGGTAGAAGAGCGTCGCCGAGCTCGAGGGGCGAGCGTGCGCGACAGCGACGAAGCTGCCCTCGGCGCTCGGCACCCAGAGCACGATATCGGCGAAGGCTAGGTCGGCGAGAAGCTGCCAGTCCCCCACCAGGAGGTGAAGCCATTCGATATCGGCTTCGCTGGAGCGCCCCTGCGCCTGGACGAGATCACTGAGGGTCGACACATCCCAAGGCTATCTGGTGCGCTTCGAAAGTCTCCGGCCCCGACGCTCGGGCGCCGGCCGCGGTGGTGGAAGGAGTTCGGCGGCCAGGGCGCTGAGCGCACCACGCGCCCCGGACCTCGGCATCGCATCCGTCACGGTCCGCCCGGCGAGGATCGCCGCATCGAACGCCGGCCGGTCGTCGGGCACCAGCACGGCGGAGCGGATGTCACCGAACCGCGCGAGCGCCTGGGCGACCTGGTCGCGCGGCGCGAACCCGATGGCGGAAGCCCTCACACGGTTGACGAGCACGGTGACCTCGCCCGTGGCGACCTCCAGCAGGTCGGCGTGGCCGCGGAGGAACCTCGAGAGCCCCACCGGATCGGCCGAGCCCACCGAGATCACCCGATCGGCCGCGGCTATGGCCGTGCGCGTCGCGATGTTGCGTGTCACCCCCGAGGCATCGTCCTGGTCGCGATGCTCGAGCGACGAGGCAACGTCCACGACAACAACATCGGCGTACGTCCGGCACTCCGCGAGTGTGCTCGCGATCGCCGGCCCGCCGAGCTCGGGCCACAGGGCGGGGCGCGGGAGCCCCGTGAGCACCTGGAACGACCCCGCGACCGACGAATAGGTCTGCGCCACCCGAGTCATCTCCGCAACCGTGAGGCTGCCCGCCGCGGCGAGTCGGCACGCAGCAGCGAATCCGGGTGCCTCCTCGGCGAGTCCAAGAGCGGGGGCGATCGCGGCGGCGTGGGTATCGGCATCCACGAGAATCACCCGGTGCCCGAGTGCCGCGAACTCGGCCGCGAGCGTGATGGCCACCGTGGTCCGGCCAGGAGCGCCCGCAGCGCCCCACACGGCGATCAACTGCCCCACTGTGGACCGAGCGGATGCCGCATTCCCCCGCCTGCGCGCTGCACCTCCGATCACCTCCTCGATGCCGTCCCACCCGGCGCGGGACTCGACAACCTCGTGAAGACCCAGCCCGGCGGCGTGGAGCCGCTCAGCGCTGCTGGCTGCCACGGCGATGAGCCTCACACCCGCGGCATCCGCTGCGGTGAGCACCGACGCGGTCAACAGGTCATGACTCGCCGCAACGAGTGCCACCGCGGTCGGGGACGCCGCCAGGAGAGGGAGGAGAGCATCGGGGGTGTCACAACGGCCCACTACGGCGTGCCCGTGACGCTCGGCGTCGCGCAGCAGTTCATCGCGTCCGCGGTGGGGCAGGAGAACGAGGAGGTCGACCATCAGCCCTCCAAGGGGATGCCCACCGGGATGACCGTCAGGGTGTCTCCGCGCGCCAGGGCCTCGATCACACGCGCAAGCCGGTCCTTCGGCACGAGGAGTTCGACGCCCGCCGTGCTTCCACCCCCCACGATCGAATCGGACTCGACCAGGCGAACCACGATCGCCCCCGGCGCGATCACGGCCGGGGCGTCGACCGCGCCGCCCTCCCCCACCCTCGCCGCCCACACGTCGACGTGCGCTCCGGGTCGCACCGAGCCCGGCAGCAACCCTCCCGACTCCACGACGACGGCGGACAGGCGGATGCCCGAGGCGCTGCCCACGGCGTCGCGAGGGATCACCTCCCCCTCGCCAACGGCCCGAAGCACCACGACACCTGCCGCGGGCACATCGCCGGGCTGGAGGTAGCGCGCGCCCCTCGACGGGAGCGCGGCTCGCGACTCCACGAGGTCGTCGGCGCCGAGGTGCTGCCCGGGAGCGAGCGGGCCCGGGGCGAGGTAGACGTCGGCCGTATCATCCGCCGCCGTGACCAGGGCGACGACACCCGCCACCGAACTCACGACGAGAACCATGCCGATGACGAGACGTGGATCGACGAGGAGTCGTCGCACGCGAGCTGAGGAGAACGTTCGAGGCCGGGGCATCCCGACATGGTGGCCATCGCGCGCGGATCGGGCAGGCACTTATGCACAGGGGCGTCGCCGTGGCGCACCGTGTGCAGATAATCGAGGCATGAACACCCTGAGTCTCGACGACGGTGGGTCGCGCTTCATCACTCTGGACGACGCGGCGCGCGTACTCGGCATCTCACCGGACCACGCCGAGAGCCTCATCGGCTCGGGCGAGCTGCCAGCTATCCGTGTTGGCGCAGACGGCCCGTGGCGTATCGAGCGATCAGTCCTGGAGTCCTACATCGAGGCGCTGTACGAGGAGACGAGGCGCAGAAGCCTGTGGAACGGTTCCAACCTGGCCAGCCACCGCGACATGCCCTGACACATCTGCCCCCGATTCCTGCACAGCCACGGTTGTCCACACACCACCGCTCTCGTTGGACACCGCGCCCCCGACCTGCTTAGGTGTGTGTACCGCAACGTTCACTAGACAGATTCGTCTACAGAAACGAGGCGGCGGATGCCATCAGCAGCAGTACAGCAGGTCGAGATCAAGTTTCCGACCGAGGTCATCCCCGTGGAGCATCGGCTCCCGTCGCGCGTCATCTCAGCGCGAGTGGCGGCGGAAGACTTCTTCGGCCATCAGCCCACCTCGACCTCCTCGCTGCCGGACCCGCAACCACTGATCGAGAACCTTGCCCGCTGTGTGATCGAGATACTGGCGGGCGCCCGTGACATCGACCAGGTGGCTCGGTGGATCACCGACGACGTGCAGCGCCACCTGCTGCGTCGGGTTGTGCTCTCCGCACGGGCGCGTGCCGCCAAGGGGCAGAAGACGGTGCGGCCGGCCTTCACGATCGGCACGGTACGTACGTGCGAACCCGCCGACGGGGTGGTCGAGGCCGTCGTGATCGTTCGTGGTCGTGCGCGAGTTCGCGCGGTCGCCATCCGGCTCGAGGGCCTGGACCGTCGCTGGCGCGCGAGCGCAATCAACGTGCTGTGATCTCCTAGACCTCGATCTCGCCGCCGACATTCCTCAGGTGCTCGCGGAACGTGAGCGAGGCATCCCGTTCACGAGCCGCGAGGAACTCCGCGAATCTCACCTGCTCGCGCAACGACCGACCCGCGCCGATCCGTTCGGCCTGCGCCGTCTCGGTATCGCGAATGGACTCGGCAACGCCGAACACCTCGTCAAGACGATCCAGCTGCACAGCGATCAGGCCGTCCGCGTCGGCGTACACCGCGTCTTCAGCGGTCACGGTGAACTCTCCGAAGGATGCCGCGACGAGCGCATCGACAGGACGCGGGTCCGCCCGCCGCGGGCCGGGCGGCGTCGCGCCGTAGCTGAACACGGGGAGCCCGATCGCGGCGATCTCGGTCGAGTCGCGATGGAGTCCCCAGATGGCGATGCCGGCAAGTCCAGCCTCGCGCATCTCGATCGCCACGAGGTCCCCGACACAGGCCTCGTCGGTGCGCCCGCCGTTGTCCACGACGAGCACATCCCCCGGCGACGCGGTCTCGAGCGCCTCGAGGTAGACATCGACGCTTCCGACGTGGCGAACAGGAAGTGCGCGGCCCGCCATCCTGTGCCCCGCCACCACGGGACGAAGGCCCGGTGGTGCGATACGGAGTGGCAGACCCAACCGCAGGCAGGCGTCAGCGATATGCGGGGTGGTGAGCGAAGCGAAGCGATCCATTCGTGTACTCCTACAGCGTCTTCTCGAACCAGTGATGTGCATACGGCTCGCCGTTGAAGTCCTCGATCTCGTAGTACCCGGTGCGGCGGTACAGGGCGATCGCCTCCACGAGTGCTCGGTTGGTGTCGAGGCGCACGACCGTGCGACCGTGCTCTCTTGCTCGTGATTCCAGCTCCCCGAGCATCCGTTTGCCGAGCCCCATGCCGCGCGCCGCCGGGGACACCCACACCCGTTTGATCTCCGCAACGCCATCGGCCAGGAGCTTGAGCCCGCCACAGGCGACCGTCTCACCGTGGACTCTCGCGATGAGCATGAGGCCGGCAGGCATGCTGAGGGCCTCATCTCCGAGAGGCAGCGTCGAGCCGGGCTCGAAGCCGGTGTCGAACCTCGTCGCCAGTTCGGCGAAGTAGGCGCCCACAGCAGCGCGGGCATCGGGATTCGACGGCTCGACCACCTCGAACTGCACCTCTGAGGCCAGCAGAAGCCGCTCCACCACCTCCATCGCGTCCACGAGGCGCTGTCGCTGGCTCTCGTCGAGCGGCTCCAGCATCGACTCCGCCTGCGCGTCGGAGAGCCGGTCCAGCTCGGCGCGCTCCGCGAGTCCCGCGTCGGTCAACCGCACGGAACGCGTGCGCGCATCGCCGTCGGATGCCACGACGACGGCGAGCCCGGCACCCTCCAGCGCCTGAACCATCCGCGTCAGGTACCCGGAGTCGAGCCCGAGCCGGTCGCGGAGTTCCTTGAGTCCGGCGCCCGTCTCGCCAATCTCCCAGAGGAGCCGCGATTGGCCGAGACTGCGTCCGCGCGCGAGGAACGCGTCATCCAGCGCACCCACACGCTGGGTGACGGCACGGTTGAACCGACGTACGGCGGCTACCGACCCTGCATCCATTCCCTGACTCTAGTCAGAGAAATCCCGCGCACGCAACGCGAGCGGCTCTAGCCCTTGCGGTCCTGGGCCCGACGCTGCGCGCGGTTGAGCGGAGCAGCCTGCTCGCCGTCGTCCGTGCGCTGGCCGAAGGCACCGCGGGCAGCGGGCTGCGCGGGAGCCGCGGGCGTCATGCGCCCCGACCCGGCAGCACGCTGAGCCTGCTGGGCGCGAGCCGTGGCGGCACGCTCGACCTGGCCGCGCTGGTTGCGCACCTCGACGTCTCCCGTGGCGTCCTCGCTCGGAGCCGAGTAGCTGAGCTGGGCTGCCGGTGCGACATCCGCCGTGAGACCGCGAGCCTGAACCACGGGAGCTCCGGCGCCGGCGTTCGACACCTCGACGTCCAGGTTGAACAGGAACCCGACGGCCTCCTCGCGGATCTGACCCATCATCGACTGGTAGAGCGCGAAGCCCTCGCGCTGGTACTCGATGAGCGGGTCGCGCTGGGCCATGGCACGCAGGCCGATGCCGTCCTTGAGGTAGTCCATCTCGTAGAGGTGGTCACGCCAGCGACGGTCGATGACCGACAGCACAACACGACGCTCGAGTTCACGGGTTGCCTCGGCACCCAGGGACTCCTCGCGGCGCTGGTAGGCGAGCTTGGCGTCGGAGAGCACCTCGCGCTTGATGAAGGCCGGGCTGATGCGACCGCCGGCCTCGGAGATCACCTCGTCAGGGGTGAGCGAGATCGGGTAGAGCGTCTTGAACTCCGCCCACATGGCGTCGAAGTCCCAGTCGTCCGACGATCCGCCGAGCGTGTGCTCGTCGACGACCTCGGAGATGACGTCCTCGAGGAACTTCGAGACGCGATCCTGCAGGTCGTCGCCCTCGAGGATGTGACGGCGGTCGGCGTAGATCGCCTCGCGCTGGCGGTTCAGAACGTCGTCGTACTTGAGCACGTTCTTGCGGATCTCCGCGTTGCGCGACTCCACCTGGCTCTGCGCCGAGCGGATGGCACGGCTCACGATCTTCGAGTCGATGGCCAGATCGTCCGGAACGTTGCTGCGACCCATGAGGGCCTCGGCAGCGCCCGAGTTGAACAGGCGCATGAGGTCGTCCTGCAGCGACAGGTAGAAGCGGCTCTCGCCGGGGTCACCCTGACGACCGGAACGACCGCGCAGCTGGTTGTCGATACGGCGCGACTCGTGACGCTCGGTACCGAGAACGTAGAGGCCGCCAGTCTCGATGACCTTCGCTGCCTCCTCCTCGACCTCACCCTTGACCTGCTGGAAGACGGAGTCCCACTCCGTCTCGTACTCCTCCGGAGTGTCGACGGGGCTCAGGCCACGTGCGTTCATCTGCGCCACGGCAAGGAACTCGGCGTTGCCACCGAGCATGACGTCGGTACCACGACCGGCCATGTTGGTGGCGACCGTGACGGCGCCGAGGCGACCAGCCTGGGCGATGATCGCTGCCTCACGTGCGTGGTTCTTGGCGTTGAGCACCTCGTGGCGCACGCCCTTCTTGGCGAGCATCTTCGAGAGCAGCTCGCTCTTCTCGACGCTCGTCGTACCCACGAGGACCGGCTGGCCGGTGGCGTGGCGGGCGACGATGTCCTCGACGACCTGCTCGAACTTGGACTGCTCGTTCTTGTAGACAAGGTCGACCTGGTCCTTGCGGAGCATGGGCTTGTTCGTCGGGATCGGAACGACACCGAGCTTGTACGTGCTCATGAACTCGGCGGCCTCTGTCTCGGCCGTACCGGTCATGCCCGAGAGCTTCTCGTAGAGACGGAAGTAGTTCTGCAGGGTCACGGTGGCGAGGGTCTGGTTCTCGGCCTTGACCGCGACGCCTTCCTTGGCCTCGATCGCCTGGTGGATGCCCTCGTTGTAGCGGCGACCCATCAGGATGCGGCCGGTGTGCTCGTCAACGATGAGCACCTCGCCGTTCATGACGACGTAGTCCTTGTCCTTCTTGAACAGCGCGCGGGCCTTGATGGAGTTGTTGAGGAACGAGATGAGCGGGGTGTTCGCCGACTCGTAGAGGTTGTCGATGCCGAGGTAGTCCTCGACCTTCTCGATACCGGGCTCGAGCACGCCGACGGTGCGCTTCTTCTCGTCGACCTCGTAGTCCTCGCCCTCGACGAGCTTCTTCGCGATGTTCGCGAACTCGCCGAACCAGCGGTTGGCCTCGCCGGAGGACGGGCCGGAGATGATGAGCGGGGTGCGGGCCTCATCGATGAGGATCGAGTCGACCTCGTCGACGATCGCGAAGGCGTGTCCGCGCTGGACCATGTCGACGGCCTGCCAGGCCATGTTGTCGCGCAGGTAGTCGAAACCGAACTCGTTGTTGGTGCCGTAGGTGATGTCGGCGGCGTACTGCTCACGGCGCTCTGCCGGGGTCTGGCCGGAGAGGATGCAGCCGGTGGTCATACCGAGGGCACGGAAGATGCGACCCATGAGCTCGGACTGGTAGCTCGCGAGGTAGTCGTTGACCGTGATGACGTGGACGCCCTTGCCGGGGATCGCGTTGAGGTAGGCGGCGAGGGTGGCGACGAGGGTCTTGCCCTCACCGGTCTTCATCTCCGCGATGTTGCCGAGGTGGAGGGCCGCACCACCCATGAGCTGCACGTCGAAGTGGCGCATGCCGAGGGTACGGGTGGCGGCCTCGCGCACCGCAGCGAAGGCCTCGGGAAGGAGGTCGTCGAGCGACTCACCCTTCTCGTAGCGCTCGCGGAGCTCGACGGTCTCGTTCTTCAGTTCCTCGTCGGTGAGGGACGTGAAGTCCTCCTCGAGCTGGTTGACCGCCTGAGCGTAGTTGGAGAGACGGCGGAGAAGCCGTCCCTCGCCGACCCGCAGCACACGTTCGAGTACGTTCGCCACCAATGACTCCCTTACGTCGTCGGGATGTCCCGACTTGACGGCACACGAATAGGCAGTGTTACCGGTTTGTAATGCTAGCAACTAGTGGCTGGGAAACTCTTCCGAGCGTCCGGCGACGGAGCCCCACGAGAGGAGGCCCCGTCGCCGATGCCCTAGCGACGTCCGGCGAGCTTGCGCGGCTCCTCGACCGTTTCCTCGAGTGAGATGACTCCGTAATCCCAGCCCTTGCGGCGGTAGACCACACTCGGGCGGTCCGTCTCGGCGTCAATGAAGAGGAAGAAGTCGTGGCCCACGAGTTCCATGTGGTCCACGGCATCCGACACCGTCATCAGACTCGTGGGGAACACCTTCTGACGAATGACGACGGGCGAGTACTCCGGCTCCGTCTCCTCGTCGTTCTGCACCGGGATCTCACCCGTGGCGACAGCAGCGAGCACGTCGGGTGTGACGGGCGTGATGTCCACGACACTGAACCCGTCGGCGGATGCCTCACGCAGCGACACCGGACGATGCTTGCCGCGGTGCACCTTGCGGCGGTCCTTCGACTGCCGGATGCGCTCGATGAGCTTGGCCATGGCGAGATCGAGGGCGACGTACTTGTCTGAGCCCTCCGCCTCGGCACGCACGAGCGGTCCCGGACCGATGAGGGTGAGCTCGACGCGATCATCCCCGGATGACCCTCGGGTCTCATGGTGGCGGGTCACCTTGACCTCGAACGCGATCGCCTTGTCGGCGAGGTGTTCCACCTTCTCCGCCTTCTCCGTCGCGTACTCGCGGAAGCGGTCCGTGACTCCCAGGTTTCGTCCGGTGATGGTGATTTCCATGGCGACCTCCAGCCGTCTCACTGCGTTCGCCGCCCGGATCTGCCAGGCGGTTCACGCGCCTTTAGGCCCCACCGTAGTCCTCGCCCAGACGGATGTCACGGATTCCCTGCAACCTCGGAGTGAACGCGAGTGACGCGGCCCCAACGACCCTTCCGCGCGCCTCCGAGACGGCGCGTGCGGCCTCCGCGAGGGTGGCTCCGGTGGTAATGACATCGTCCACGAGAACCACCTCGCGGCCCTCGAAATCCCACCTCGCGGACATTGACCCTGCGGTGTTGCCGAGCCGTTCCTCGACGCCGAGGGACTTCTGCGCGCGGGTTCTGCGCGCGACGGCAAGCCCGGGTGCGCGACCGGCACGCGACATCCTGAGCAACAGGTGGAGGGGGTCGTAGCCGCGCGTACGGTACGAGCTGCGGCCCCGGGGCACTCTCACCAGGATCGCCGACGGGCTCGCGGCGATCGCGGCGTCGATCGCCGCAGCGAAGGGGATCGCGAGCGGACGGGCCATGTCGGTGCGGCCCTCCTCCTTGAGCGCGAGGATCAGGCGCCTCACCTCCCCCTCGTACCTCAGCGCGGTGTGGGCGAGCACCCCCGCCACGTTCCGCGGGGTGACAGCGGGGCGCAGCGCCAGACGGCACTCGTCGCAGAGTGCGCGGTCGGGCACCCCGCACCCCGCGCACTCGACGGGGAACAGGAGCGCCCGTGCGTCGCGGAAGGCATCGCGAATCATCCCCTGACCGTGCCACCGACCGGGGGGCCGTGGTCGGTGGGCGTCGCGATCTGTGGAGAACTACTGCTTGGTGCCGAGGAACGTACCGCGAAGGCCGGTGTCGACCCACCCGCCGCTCCCGCGTGGACTCAGCACGACGCCGCCTTCGTCGAGAATGCGCAACCCAGCCACGCCACCGTTGCCGCCCGCGATCGTGGTTGCGGCTTCGACAGTGCCGAGGCCAGCGCTCGGTCCCCCGATCTCGACGAGGGAGACCTCGGTTCCGGAATCGGTACGCGCGAGGGTGGCCACCGTGCGATCGCTCGCCCACGTGGCATCCACGGGGGTACCGGAGCGGACCGTCAGGTCGAAAGGCTCCCCCAGCGCGGTCGGCACGTTCGTGCCCTGCTGCCGGATGATTCCGGTGACGACCAGCCGGGGACCGACGTTCGTCTCGAGGTAGAACAGGATGCGCGTGCCATCCCTCGACACATCGATGGACTTCACGCGCGCATCGGAGGGCAGGGTGCTCGTGATCGACACTTGCGTGCCGTCCGCCTCGAAGACCGAGAGCGAGCCCGCACTCGTGCCCTCGACCGACCAGACGTACCGGAAAGGATCGAGCGCGGGCGCGATGAGACCGCCACGCGGGTCGACGATCGTCGCCTCGGAGCCACCGGAGCGGGCGACGGCGACGCCCTGGTCCGTGAGCATGGCGACAGTCTGCTTGTCAGAGGCCAGGGTCGCCGCCGACGGAGCTGCGGCGACAGCCTGCTCGCTGATACCGGGAATGGGGGCGACGTCGTTGCCCGAGGCGAAGCCGAACTGGTCGGCCGTTCCGAGCAGCACGGCCGACTCGACGAGCGGATTGCGGATGGCAGCCGGGAGCCCATCGGGGGTGGCGAGTTCGATCCCCGCGACGGTGATGTCGACGGTGGCGACATCGAGGCTTGCAGCGAGCTGCTGACGCATCCTGTCCCGTTCGACTGGGGAGGCCGTGAGGACCTCGCCGCTCAGTTCCACCGTCGCGGCGCCCGACACGACCTCGGACCTGATGACGGTGGTGGCGATCGGGAACGCACTCACCACGACGCCCTGTTGGAGCCAGGGGGACGGACCCTGAAGCAGCTCGCGAACGGTGCGCGAGGCGACCCTGGCACGCGACGGGAACCACCGCACATCCGGCACGAGGTACTGGTAGCTGGGGTCGAAGAAGTAGAGGGCCTGCTCGGTGAAGACGACGTCGAAGCTCGACTGCGACAGCACGATTCCGTTGGGGGCGTCGCTGATGCGCCATTCCCCGTCCTCCTGCACGAACGAGAAGCCAAGGGACTGGGATGCCAGCGGTGTCTCGCTGTAGCGACCGTTGGAGTCCACCTCCGCACTACTCGTGAATGTGTACTGCAGCGTGTTCTCTGCCGGGCCCGCGCCGATCGAGTATGCGCCAGAGCGGATGAGGGTCCCCTCATCGGGATTCCATGATGCGGCGATGTCGTCAGCGAGGTACTGGCGCGCGATCGCATAACCCGACTGCGGACCGCGGAGCGCGAGCATGAAGTCGATGAGGATGTCCTCCTGCGTGGACCCCGGACGAGGCTCGGACGGCAGCACAACGAAGTCCTGGTCGACCTGCTCCGCGATCTCAGGGCCGGCAACGATGTTCCCGGACGTCGGGATGCCAACGCACCCCGTCAGGAGCAGTGCGGCCGCGACGATCACCACGAGGCCCCTACGCATCGTCCACCGCCAGGGGGACGTCCTCGACCGGAGGCAGCTCGAGGGGCGAGGAGCGCACGACGCCGCCGTGCTCACGCGGGAGCGTCAGGCGGAAGCAGGAGCCCTCACCCGGCGCGGACCAGACCTCGAGCCATCCGCCGTGCAGTGCGGCGTCCTCGAGGGAGATCGCGAGGCCGAGTCCGGTGCCCCCCGTGGTGCGCTGGCGGGACGGGTCTGCGCGCCAGAACCTGTCGAACACGCGCTCCATCGCGGCAGGCGTCATCCCGACACCGTAGTCGCGCACCGCGATGGCCACGGCATCCGAGTCACTGTCCACCCAGATGACGATGGGCTTTCCCTCACCGTGGTCGATGGCGTTGCCGAGCAGGTTGCCCAGGATGCGACGGATGCGACGAGCATCAACGTCGGCCTCGAAGTAGCCGCCAGGCGCCACAAGTCGCAGGTCGCTGCCCTTCGACTCGGCGAGCGCCGCTACCGACTCGATGGCGTCCTCAGCCAGTCGCACGAGGTTGGTGGGCTCCGCCTCCATGTCGACGGCTCCCGCGTCGTAGCGGCTCATCTCGAGAAGATCGGCGAGCAGCAGTTCGAAGCGCTCCACCTGGGTGTGCAGGAGCTCCGCCGTGCGAGCAGTCGCGGGAGGGAAGGTCTCGCGCTGGTCGTAGAGCACGTCGCCAGCCAGACGGATGGTCGTGAGCGGCGTGCGCAGCTCGTGCGAGACATCGGAGACGAAACGCTGCTGCACCTGCGAGAGGGCGGCAAGTCGCTCGATCTGGTTCTGGAGGCTCTGCGCCATGCCGTTGAACGATCGGGCGAGAGTCGCGATCACGTCCTCACCCTTCTCCGGGATACGCACCTCAAGGTCACCGGCAGCGAGCCGCTCACTGGTCTCGGCCGCGAGCTGCACCGGTCCCACGACGAGACGCACGACAATCACCGTGACCGCACCGATGAGCAGGATGAGCGCGAGGCCGCCCACGGCGAGGGTCTGCTGGACGAAGCCGAGGGTGGTCGCGGCATCCTCAATGTCGTACACGAGGTAGAGCTCGTACTGGATCCCGCGGATGTCGAGCAACGACCCGACGACGAGACCAGGATGCGTCGCGCCGTCCACCACCAGCCCGACCGATTGCGACCGGGTTCTCGAGTCGTTGGAGGTCTGGACAGCCTCGCGCAACTCGGGCGAGATGACGTCGTCGGGGAGCCCCGGTGACTGGATATCAGCGGGTGCCCGCGAGCCGTCCTGGCCCGGTGTCCGCAGTATCGCGAACGCCGTACCCCCGGTGGTCGAGGCGGCGCTGGCGATCGCTGCCGCCGCGTCGTACATCGTGACGTCCAGGTCGTCGGTGCCCACCTGCTCCGCCGCCTCGTTGAAGAAGCGCTGGCCGGTGAGGGTGGCGTTGGCACTCGTCGCCTCGAGTTCGGCGCGTCGCGCATCGAAGAGGTTGGTCCCCACGCTGAAGGACATGGTGGTACCGATGATGAAGACTGCGATGGCCGAGAGGATGACGGTGATCGCGACTGTGCGGACCTGCAGCGACGAACGCCACAGGCGGGCGAGCCGATCCATCCACCCGCGCCAGTCGAAGTAGCGCATTGCTCTAGCCGGAGGCGCCAGCGCGATAGCCGACCCCGCGCACGGTCATGACGATACGAGGGTTGTCCGGGTCCTCCTCGACCTTGGCCCGGAGGCGCTGGACGTGCACGTTCACGAGCCGCGTGTCCGCCTTGTAGTGGTAACCCCACACCTGCTCGAGCAGCATCTCGCGCGTGAACACCTGCTGGGGCTTCATGGCGAGCGCGAGGAGGAGCTCGAACTCCAGCGGCGTGAGGTTGATGGGCGTGTCACCGCGCTTGACCTCGTGGCCCGCGACATCCACCGTCAGGTCGCCGATGGTAAGTTCCTCGGCCGTCGCTTCGGGGGTCGGGCGCAGGCGCGTACGGATGCGGGCGACGAGCTCTTTGGGGTTGAACGGCTTGACCACGTAATCATCGGCGCCACTCTCGAGGCCTTTGACGACATCGGAGGTGTCGCTCCGGGCAGTGAGCATGATGATGGGGGTGCCGGATTCCTCGCGGATGCGCGAGCACACCTCGATGCCATTCATGCCGGGAAGCATGAGGTCGAGCAGAACCAGATCGGGGCGCACGGTGCGGAAGGCCTCGAGAGCGCCAGAGCCGTCCTCGCAGAAAGAGGGCTCGAAGCCCTCGGACCTCAGCACGATACCGATCATCTCGCTGAGCGCGGTGTCATCATCGACCACCAGAATTCGCGCGTTCACTCGTCCTCGCAACGGGGTTCATTCATAACGTGGGCATCCCTCGGGAGCTTTCGCACAAGAGTAGCCGAGTGTGAAAGCATGAATACCAAGAATGGGCTCGGTTCTCAGCATGCACCGCGGCTCTGGGAACCCACAGTGAACGGTGGAAGGTGTTCGGTGACCGATAACAGCCCGTGGCAGGCACCGGGAGCCCCCCAGCCGCAGCCTGAGCCCACCACTCCACCCGTCCCACCCGCTTCGTCACCTGTTCCGCCCGTTCCGCCGATCGCGCCGCCACCCGCTGGCGCTCCCGCCACGCCGTTCGGTCCGCCGGCTCCGCAGTTCGGGGCACCGGCCGGCGCGCCAGCCACAGGGCCGAACCCCGCCGCCAGCACCGGATGGACGCCTCCGCCGAAACCCGGGCTCATCCCCCTCCGCCCCCTCACCCTCGGCACTCTGCTCGGCGCCTCCTTCCAGGTGCTCCGCCGCAACCCGCGGCCGATGTTCGGATTCTCGCTCCTGCTCACGGGGGCCGTCTTTCTCCTGACGCTCTTCGTGCTGGGGTTCTTCACGTTCTGGGGAATCAGCCGGGTCACGGCGGCAACCGGTGAGGATGCCGACGCCATCGCCGCGGGAGGGGTTGCCGCCGCACTGCTGGGTTCGCTCATCCCGATCGCCCTCTCCATCGCCGTTCTCGCGATCTTGCAGGGAGTCGTGGTGCTCGAGGTGGCGAGGGGAACACTCGGCGAGAAGCTCCCTCTTCGCGGGCTGTTGCGCGCGGCCAAGGGACGGATCTGGGCACTCATCGGATGGTCGCTCCTGGCCACGCTGGTCGTGACGGTGGCCGCAACCCTCGTCGTACTGCTGATCGTGCTGATCGCCACCCTGGGTGGAAGCGCGGGAATCGCCGTCGCCGTGCTGCTGGGAGTCCTCTCCTCCCTCGGAGCGGTCGTGTTGTGGGCCTGGCTGTGGACCCGCCTCTGCCTCGTCCCGATTGCCATCGTGATCGAGCGTCTGAGCATCCGCTCTGCAATCCGGCGCTCCTGGTCGCTCACCACCGGCTACTTCTGGAAGACCCTCGGAATCCAGCTCCTCGTGGCGGTCATCATCTCCGCCGTCTCCAACATCGTCTCGCTGCCCCTCACCCTCGTCGTCGGGCTCGCGGGAGGGCTCGTGAACCCCCAGGCGGACGAAGGGGTGGCCATAGCGGTCGTCGTGGTCGCCTACATCCTGAGCATCCTCGTCTCGGTGGCCATCGGTGCCGTGAGCGCCGTCGTGCAATCCGCTACGACCGCCCTCATCTACATCGACATCCGGATGCGCAAGGAGGGGCTCGACCTCGAACTCGCCCGCTTCGTCGAGGCGCGCCAGGCCGGAGTACCGGTGCCCGACCCCTACCTGCTGCGACAGGCAGCACCGACCACCGCGTGATCGTGCTCCCCCTCGATGTCCCGGTCGATCCCGACGTCGAGCAGGCCAGGGACTGGCTGGTCCAGGAGCTGTCGGGACCGCAGTACCAGGCGGCTCGCCCGACGCTCTTCGATCAGCTCGCCCAGGCGTTCTGGGATTGGCTGAACTCGCTCCAGATCGGAACGGTGGAGGGACCTCCCGCCTTCGGGCTCGGCATCGTGCTCGTGCTCGTGGTCGCGGCGATCATTGTCGCCCTCCTCGTCTTCGGCGTTCCCAAGCTCAACCGCCGCAGCAGCGTGACGGGTGCCCTGTTCGGCGAGGACGACGAGCGGGATGCCGCCGCGATGCGACGGGATGCCCAGGCCGCGGCCGCGCGTTCGGACTGGTCCACGGCCATTGCCGAGATGTTCCGCGCCATCGCCAGGGGGCTGGCGGAACGGGGCGTGCTGTCGACGACGCCGGGCACGACGGCGAGCGGATTCGCGGCGCGGGCGAGCGATGAGCTGCCTGCGCTCGGCGAGAGGTTCGTGGCATCCGCCACAGCGTTCGATGAGGTTCGCTACCTCGGGCGCGAAGGCACCCAGGCACAGTACGACCAGGTCGCTGCCCTGGAATCTGAGGTGCGCCGGGCCGAGGTGCGTCGAGCGCGGGCCCAGGCCGAGGCGGTGTCCTCGTGACGAGCACACTCGAGCAGGCTCCTGCGCTGACCCCGCGTCTGGGCACCACGGCTCGTCGCTGGGCCTATTGGGTGGGAGCAGGCCTCGTGGTGTTGCTCGTCGCGTTCATCGCGTTCGCCTCCGTCGGCTCCGCCGGCGATGCAGCGCCGCTGGACCCGGAGAGCCCTGCCCCGGGGGGAACCATGGCGTTGGCCGAGGTGCTGCGCGACCAGGGCGTGGATGTCTCGGTCGCACGGTCGCTCGATGACGCGAGGGATGCGGTGACCGATCGCACCACCACGACCCTCGTCATCTACGACGCCGCGCTCTTTCTCGACGAGTCGAAGCTCCGCGAGGCCGTGGGCCTGGCGGACACGGTGATCCTCATGGATCCCGAGTTCGCCGCGCTGCAGGCCGTGGCACCGGAACTCACCCAGGCTGGTGCGGTCGATGGCATCCTCGATGCCGACTGCGCGCTGCCCCCCGTCGAGCGCGCAGGCACGGTCTCGGGCGACGGCACGGGCTACCGGGTGATCGACGAGGACGCCGACGCGATCACCTGCCTCGGGAGCGGGGACGATGTGTATTCCGTCATCGAGCTGCGGCGCGACGGAACCAGCTTCATCGCGCTGGGCGCCGTCGGAGCACTCACCAACGAACTCATTGTCGAGAATGGCAACGCGGCGTTCGCGCTCGGTCTACTCGGGGAGCACGAGAACCTCGTGTGGTACCTGCCGGGCTTCGCCGACCTCGAGGTGGACGAGTCGCTGGCCGACCTTACCCCTCCGTGGGTCACGCCCGTGATCATTCTGCTCATCATCACCGGGATCGTTGCCGCGATCTGGCGCGGGCGCCGTCTCGGGCCGCTCGTCATCGAGAACTTGCCGGTCACCGTCAAGTCCAGCGAGACGATGCTGGGGCGAGCGCGCCTCTACTCGCGATCATCGTCGCGCCTGCGAGCGCTCGATGCGCTCCGCATCGGCAGCATCCAGCGGCTCGCGGCTCTGTGCGGCCTGCCGCGGGTCGCGACGGTCGATGAGGTCGTGGCCGCGGTGGCCGGGCTCACCGGCGCCCAGCCCGCTGACATCCATCGCCTCCTCGTCGACGCGCAGCCCCAGACCGATCGCGACCTCATCGCCTACTCCGATGCTCTCCTCACGCTCGAACACGACGTGACGCGAGCGCTCCGCCCGTGACCCACCAGCCCGTGATCGCACGGCGACCGACCCACTACCGGGAGATAATCCAGTCATGACAGATACCCAGCTACGCGAGTCGTTCCTGCGTCTGCGAGCCGAGGTCGGCAAGGCCGTCGTCGGTCAGGATGCCGCCGTCACCGGCCTGACCATCACGCTTCTCGCCGGGGGCCACGTGCTGCTCGAGGGCGTGCCGGGCGTCGCGAAGACGCTGCTCGTGCGCACCCTCAGCCATGCGCTCGCGCTCGAGACGAAGCGCGTGCAGTTCACGCCGGACCTCATGCCCGGCGACCTGACCGGCTCGCTCGTGTACGACTCCAAGGCCGGCGAGTTCGAGTTCCGCGAGGGGCCCGTGTTCACGAACATCCTGCTCGCCGACGAGATCAACCGCACTCCCCCGAAGACGCAGTCCGCCCTGCTCGAGGCGATGGAGGAGCGGCAGGTCTCCGCCGACGGCATCACGCGCAAGCTTCCCGTGCCCTTCATGGTCGCGGCGACCATGAACCCGATCGAATACGAGGGCACCTACACGCTCCCCGAGGCGCAGCTCGACCGGTTCCTCATGAAGCTCACCCTCGAACTACCCGCTCGCGAGCACGAGGTCGAGGTGCTGCAGCGCCACGCGGCGGGCTTCAACCCGCGCGACCTGCGCGCCGCCGGGGTCACGCCCGTGCTGGATGCCACGCAGCTCGCCGCAGCCCAGGCCGCCGTCGCCTCGGTCGGAGCATCTGCGGACGTTCTCGCCTACGCCGTCGACCTCGCGAGAGCGACCCGCCAGAGCCCCTCCGTGAAGCTCGGTGTGAGCCCCCGAGGATCGACCGCGCTGCTCGCCGCGTCCAAGGCGTGGGCATGGCTCAACGGCTTCGACGCGATCACACCCGACCACGTGCAGGCCATGGCCCTGCCCGTGCTGCGTCACCGCATTCAACTGCGCCCCGAGGCGGAGCTCGAGGGCGTGACCGCCGACACGATCCTGCGCTCGATCATCCAGCAGGTGCAGGTGCCGATCTAATCGTGGGCGGAGTCCCCGAGATGCTCGAACGACAGTGACCACGGGAGGAGTGAGGTAGTTGGCGATTTCAGGATGGTTCGTCCTCCTCGTCGTGGCCGGCGTGCTGCCCACGATCATCCTCGGTGACCCCCTCGTGCCCGTGTGGTGGCTCCTGGGCTCCGTCGCGCTCGGGGCCGTGGACCTGCTGCTGGCCGGGTCACCCCGGCAGGTCGGCCTCTCGCGCGAGCTGCCCGGACGGGTGCGGCTCGGGGAGTCCGCGGCATCCGTGCTCACCGTGACCAACCTGGGGCGCCGCACCATCCGCGGCGTCGTGCGCGACGGCTGGCAGCCCTCAGCGGGTGCGCGGCCGTCTCGGCACCCGGTCACGATCCCGCCAGGAGAGCGTCGGACGCGCACGACGACGCTGACACCGTTCCGTCGCGGGGATCGGCGCACCACCCACGTCACGCTGCGCTCGTACGGCCCGCTTCGCCTCTGGGCCCGCCAGGCGACGCTCGGCGCTCCGGACTCGCTCCTCGTGCTGCCGCCGTTCAACTCACGCAAGCACCTCCCCTCCAGGCTGGCGCGACTGCGCGAGCTCGACGGTGCGACGAGCGTCATGGTGCGGGGGCAGGGAACCGAGTTCGACAGCCTACGCGACTACGTTCGCGGCGACGACGTGCGGTCCATCGACTGGCGCGCGACGGCGAGACGGTCCGCGTCGCCCGGAGGTGCGCTCGTGGTGCGCACGTGGCGCCCCGAGCGCGACCGGCGCGTGGTGATCGTGATCGACTCCGGTCGCACCTCCGCCGCCCGCATCGACAACGAGCCGCGCATCGACACCGCATTCGAATCGGCGCTCCTTCTCGCCGCCCTCGCGTCGAGCGCCGGCGACCGCGTCGATCTCGTGATCTTCGATCGGCGCCTCCGCGGGCGCGTGCAGGGCGCGACCGGCGCTGAACTGCTCTCGCGCATGGTGACAACCATGGCACCCGTTGAGCCGGAACTCATCGACATGGACTGGGCCTCGATCCCCGGGCTCGTCCGGTCGGTGACGTCGCACCATGCCCTCGTGGTGCTCGCCACCACGATCGATGCGCCTGGTGCCTCGCGTGGCCTCCTCACCGTGCTGCCACAGCTCACGCGCAAGCACACGGTGGTCGTCTCGTCCGTGACCGACCCCACGGTGCTGGATGCCACGCTCCACCGTTCGACTCGCGACGAGGTGTACGGGGCGGCCGCCGCCGAGCGCGCGCTCCTCGACCAGGCCCGCGTCGCCGCGGCCGTCCGCCAGCTCGGCGGAGAGGTCGTCACGGGCGCCCCGCAGGATCTTCCTCCGGCCCTTGCGGATCGCTATATTGCACTGAAAGCCGCAGGCCGCCTGTAGGTGAAGCCCCTCCACTAGGCTCGGGGCGTACCTCGTTGTCTACGGAAGGGTCCTGCCATGGCCAAGCCAGTTGCCGATGCTGAAATCGACGTCGATACCAGCGCGTCACTCCCCCAGCGCGTCACCGCCGAGATCTTCGGCACGTTCCTGCTCGTCGGCGGTGTGATCGGCACCGCCCTCTTCTCGTCCCCCAACACCGGCTTGCTCGGTGTTGCACTCGCGGTCGGCCTTGCGGTCCTCGCGGGCGCCTACGCAGTGGGCCACATCTCGGGCGGACACTTCAACCCTGCCGTGACGCTCGGTGCCGCGGCATCCGGTCGTTTCGCCTGGAAGGACACCCCCTACTACATCGTCGGCCAGATCATCGGTGGTGCCCTCGCCACAACCGTGCTGTTCGTGATCGCATCCAACGGCCCCTCCGGGATGCTCGCCGGCTTCCAGGCCGACGGCTTCGCCTCCAACGGGTACGGCGACCACTCCCCCGGCGGATTCGGCCTCATCTCCGTGATCGTGACCGAGGTCGTACTCACCGCGGTGTTCCTCTATGTGATCCTCGGTGTCACCGACCGTCGCTCGGCGACCGGCTTCGCGCCCCTCGCGATCGGCCTCACCCTTACGCTCCTGCACCTCGTCGCGATCCCCGTGAGCAACGCCTCGTTCAACCCGGCCCGCTCGATCGCCACGGCAATCTACGGCGGCGGCGACGCACTGCTCCAGCTGTGGGTCTTCATCGTGGCGCCGATCGTCGGCGCACTGATCGCCGGCTTCACCTACTCGGCACTGTTCGACAGCAAGAAGAGCGCCTAGCCGCTTCTGCAGGGGATGCCCGGGGCTTCGGTTCTGGGCATCCGCTCTTTAAGGCGCAATACCCGAGGCGGGATGCCGCGGCTCGCGTCAGCCCGCGACGAGCTGCCGCGCGCCGGCCTCGAACTCGTCCAGGTCCCCGGTTTCGCCAGCGCGGTAGGCGCGACGTCCGATGACCCACTGGTAGAAGAGGAAGGTCGCGAACACGATCGTGCCGATGCCGATCTTGATGGGCCACGGCCAGTCCTGGCGGGTGACGAGGCCCTCCACGAGGCCGGACATGAGAAGCGCGATGGTGAGACCCACGACGATCGTGAACATGGAGCGGCCCTCGTGCGCGAGTGCCTGGGCACGGGTGCGCCCGCCTGGCGCGATCCACCCCCAGAAGAGCCGGAGTCCCGCCGCGCCGGCAACGAAGATCGAGTACAGCTCGAGCTGGCCGTGTGGCGCGATGTACAGGAAGAAATCGTCCAGCGCGCCGACGGAGGCCATTGCGCCCCCGCTCATGCCGAGCTGCACGGCGTTGTTGAACAGCAGGTACAGCGGATAGACGCCGGTGATGCCGAAGGCGATGGCGAGGGCAGCGAGCCACGCGTTGTTGGTCCAAACCACGCTCGTGAACGAGGTGCCAGAGTACTCGGAGTAGTAGTCGATGAACTGCTGTCGGTACGCCTCGAGCTCGGATTGACTGCCCATCTGCGCAAGGACGGCGGGATCCGAGGCAACCCACCAGCCGCAGAGAACCGCGATGAGCACGAAAGCGGCAGCGATCGCGAGCGAGAACCAACGGATCCGGTACAGGGCCGCAGGGAGCTGCGCCACGAAGAATCGAGGCATCTGACTGAGCACGTTGGCCGACGCCCCGGTGAATCGAAGCCGTGCGCGGCTGAGGGAGAGGGACAAGCGATCACCGGGAACGGATTCGCCCACGGTCGTCTGAATGGCCGAAAGTTGGCTGGCCCCGGCCTGGTAGTGATCGATGAGCGCGTCGGCCTCGGCACCGGAGAAACGGCGCTTCGACCCAAGTTCGGCAAGGCGATCCCACTCATCGCGGTGGGCGGCGGAGTAGGCGTCGAGATCCATTCTGATTAAATGATGTCATGGCCAGAGCGACCCTCAGTTCTGACGCGGCACTGAACACTGACGCGATCGCTCATGACGAGCGCCCGAACGAGCTGATCATCGGTGAGGCCGTGGCACTCGACCTGCGCCCGACGAGCTTCATCCTGCGTGCCGCTGGGGCTGCGATCGATTTCATCGCCTACTTCGGCGGGTACCTTCTGCTGCTGTGGGTCCTGTTCAGCGTGGCGGACTCGCTGCGTCTCGACGACGCGATGCTGACGGCTCTTTCCGTGGTCGGTCTCGCGGCCGCGATCGTGGGCGTTCCGACGGCGGTGGAGACTCTCACCCAAGGCAAGTCACTCGGTCGACTTGCCGTCGGCGCGCGCATCGTCAGGGACGACGGTGGTGCGATCGGCTTCCGGCACGCTCTCATCCGAGCGTTCACGGGCATATTCGAGATCTTCGGAACCCTCGGTGGTGGCGCCGCGATCGTCGCACTGCTGAACTCACGATCCCGACGCCTCGGTGACCTCGTCGCCGGTACCTACAGCCAGAACGAGCGCGTCGCGCAGGAGGTGCGGCCGGTGTACGGGGTGCCGTACCAGCTGCACGCGTGGTCGCTGACCGCGGACGTGGCCCGGATGCCCGATGCGCTGGCCCGACGGATCGCGCAGTTCCTCTCCCAGGCCGGCGCACTCACGCCCGCCACGCGGCAGCGCCTGGCCCTGGACCTCGCGAACGAGGCCGCGGCCTACGTCTCGCCGCTCCCGGCGAGCGATCCGGAGCTCTTCATCGCCGCCGTGGCCTCGGTGCGCCGGGACCGCGAGCGCGCCGCCCTCGAGCAGGAGAAGCGTGGGCTCGAGCGCCTCGCGCCCACGCTCACCGGCATGCCGAGGGGCTTCCCCGACCGCGGTTAAGCCCCAACTGCGCTACTAGTGCGCGGTACTCACCGTCGGGAAGTGGGGGCGAAGGTCTGCCGCTGTGATCCGATCGAGAACTCGATCGGGCAGCACCCTGGCGAGTCGCGTCATCATCGCGGCATCCCTGCCGATGGTGTACCGGGTCTTGGGTCGTGCGGCCGTCGCAGCCGTGGCGATGACGGAAGCGGCTTTCTCCGCAGAGACCCCGGACTCGGTGAATGCCGCTGCATGACTCATGACGGCCTGCATGAGTGGGCCGTAGAGCTCGCGCTGACGCGAATCCAGATCATCGACGAAACTGCGCGCACGGACGATCCCCCGCCCCGTCATCTCCGTCTTGACCCCGCCGGGTTCCACCACGACAACCTGGACGCCTTGCGGCAGAAGTTCTCGACGGAGCGAATCGCTCACCGCCTCGAACGCGAACTTGGCGCCCGCATAGGCGCCGTAGGTGCCCAGGGAGATCTTTCCGCCGACGGAACTGATGTTGACGATTCGCCCGTGACTCCGACGAAGGAAGGGCAGCAACGCCTGGGTCACAGCGATGTGTCCGAAGAGGTTCACCTCGAACTGCTGGCGCCACTGCTCGAGTGGGAGTGCTTCGACGGGGGCGTTGATGGCGATCCCTGCGTTGTTCACGATCGCGCGGAGTTGACGACCGTTGGGGTCGCCGTCGATCCGCGCCGCGAGTGAGCTGATGTGGTCCGGCACGGTGATGTCGAGGAGGACGGGTTCGATGCCTGCGGCACTGGCGGCGTTGGCATCCTTCTCCGACCGGACACCCGCCAACACGTGGTAGCCGCGCGCTGCCAAGTCGCGTGCGGTGGCTGCCCCCATGCCGGTTGATGCTCCGGAGATCACGATGAGTTCATTTTTATGTGACGTTGTCATATGAAAATGATCGGCGATTCAAGTGACATTGTCAACTAGAATGTTCAGCATGGTCACTCGAGCGGAGACGGCAGCCGCCACACGCCTCGCGCTCCTGGCTGCGGCATCCGAACTGCTTCGTGACGGCGGGCCCGATGGTGTAACCCTCAGGGCTGTGGGCGCGCGGGCTGGAGTCTCACGGGGAGCGCCGTACGGGCACTTCGCTAACAAGGAACAACTCCTCACGCAGCTCGCCATCGACGCGTGGGACCGGCTCGCCGACGACCTCGCCGCGTTGAGAACTGACGCAGACCTCACACCTCAGGCGAGGCTTGAGCGCGCGCTCATCGCCTTCGTGAACGTCGCCCGGGACGATCCGCACCTCTACGCACTGATGTTCACGCCGCCTCCCTCTGGGGACGAGGCATCGCTGATCTCCGCGGCTGGCAGGTCCCAGGACGACTTCATCGAGATCGTCGCCGACATCGTCGGGCACGAGGATGCCCGGCGGGTGGGCGCCCTACTGCTCTCCAGCGCGTACGGGATTGCGGGCATGGAACTGGCCGGGCACCTCGCCCAGAAGAAATGGGACGTCTCCGGGAACGAACTCATCGCGATGCTCGTGCGCGCGATCGGCCTGCGCTAGCGGCCCGAGCGATAGCTGAGTAGCCCGGCGCTATCGAAGCCTCACGCCCGCGCTAGTGGCGGTAGTGGTCGACCTTGTAGGCGCGACGGCGGCGAATGCCGTCGCGCCACGAGCCGCGCTAGTAGCGGTAGTGGTCGACCTTGTACGGACCATCCACGGGCACGCCGATGTAGGCGGCCTGCGTGGGCGTCAGCTCCGTCAGCACGACGCCCAGCGCGTCGAGGTGCAGGCGCGCGACCTTCTCATCGAGGTGCTTCGGCAGCACGTAGACGTTCTTCTCGTAGCGGTCGCGGTAGACCCACAGCTCGATCTGGGCGAGCACCTGGTTGGTGAACGAGTTGCTCATGACGAACGAGGGATGCCCCGTCGCATTGCCAAGGTTCATGAGGCGACCCTCGGACAGCACAAGAACGCTGCGGCCCGACGGGAGGCGCCACTCGTGCACCTGCGGCTTGATCTCGACCTTCTCGGCGCCGGGAAGCGACTCGAGGCCGGCCATGTCGATCTCGTTGTCGAAGTGGCCGACGTTGGCGACGATCGCGAGGTGCTTCATGCCGAGCAGGTGATCGACGGTGATGACGTTCTCGTTGCCGGTTCCCGTCACGAAAATGTCGACCTGGTCGATGACGCTCTCGATGGTGGTGACCTGGTAGCCGTCCATCGCAGCCTGCAGCGCGCAGATCGGGTCGACCTCACTCACGATGACGCGAGCGCCCTGGCCACGCAGGGCCTCAGCGGCGCCCTTGCCGACATCGCCATAGCCGGCAACGAAGGCGACCTTGCCACCGATGAGCACATCGGTCGCGCGGTTGAGGCCGTCGGGCAGGGAGTGGCGGATGCCGTACTTGTTATCGAACTTCGACTTGGTGACGGAGTCGTTGACGTTGATGGCCGGGAACAGCAGGTCGCCGGACTTGGCGAGCTCGTACAACCGGTGAACGCCCGTCGTGGTCTCCTCCGTGACGCCCTGGATCTCGGCCGCGATGGTGGTCCAGCGGTTCGGGCTCTCGGCGACCGAGCGACGCAGCAGGTCGAGGATGACGCCGTACTCCTGGCTGTCGCCGTCCTGCTTCTGCGGCACGGCGCCGGCGAGCTCGAACTCGCGGCCCTTGTGCACGAGGAGGGTGGCATCCCCACCGTCATCGAGGATCATGTTCGGGCCGATGAAGTCGGCACCCGCGGCGGATGCCTCTGCGCTCCAGTCGAACGCCTGGTCGGTGCACCACCAGTACTCCTCGAGCGTCTCACCCTTCCACGCGAAGACGGGAACACCGGCGGGTGCATCCACGGTTCCGGTCGGGCCGACGGCGACGGCAGCGGCCGCGTCATCCTGCGTGGAGAAGATGTTGCAGCTGACCCAACGCACCTTCGCGCCGAGAGCGACGAGCGTCTCGATGAGGACCGCAGTCTGCACGGTCATGTGGAGCGAACCCATGATGCGGGCACCGGCGAGCGGCTGGGTGGGTCCGAACTCCTCGCGCAGGGCCATGAGGCCGGGCATCTCGTTCTCGGCGAGGCGGATCTGGTGGCGGCCCGCTTCGGCGAGGGAGAGGTCTGCGACCTTGAAGGGCAGTGCGGTGGTTGCGGTGGTCATGGACCTATTCTCCCAGAGGCGGGAGGGTCGTAACGGGGAGTTCGCCCGATGGCTCGTCGAGCCACGCCACGAGGGCGGTCACGGCGGCGTGGGTATCGCGCCATCCGTGCACGGGAACGGATGTCACGCCCAGCGCGTACACCGGGTAGTCGTTGCCCGTCTCGTCGAGACGATCGCCGATGAAGAGCAGCTCGTCGAGCGCGTAACCACGGGCCTCCTGCAGCTTGGCGATGCCGTAGGCCTTGTCGATGCCCTTGCGGGTGATATCGATGGACGTCGAGCCGCCGCCCCGCACCTCGAGGTCGGGCAGGCGCGGTGAGACGTACTCCCACAGGGCGCGCTTCTTGGCGCCGTCCGGGTCCCACGCGACCTTCTCGGCCACCGGTGCCTGCTGGCCGAGCGCCGAGAAGGTGATCTGGCTGCCGCGGTCCTCCACGATGGGCCCCCAGGGCTCCGGATGCCACAGACCGAGCGCTCGCGCACCCTCCTCCACCGCAGCGATCGCACGCGACTTCTCGTCGTCGCTCAGATCCTCGGCGTACTGGAGCGCCCAGTCACCGTCTCCCCAGCGGTAGTAGCGGGTGCCGCAGGTCGGCATCAGGTGCAGTCGACCGAGGGCGTCCTCACTGGCCTCGAAGCCGTTGAGGGCCTGTGCCTGGAACTGCTCGAAGCGGCCCCCGGAGATGATGCAGACCTCGACGCGCTCGAGCAGGGCGGCGAGCGCCGCGCTCATATCGGGGTGCATAGTCGACTTCGACTCCGCGAGGGTGTCATCGAGGTCGAAGACGACGGCGCGGATGGCAGGGCGAGAAGAAATCACGCACCCAAAACTACATGGCGCACGACCTGCCAACCCTGCGGAGCCGAGAGTCGCTCAGCGTGGCGCTCGCACAGGTCGTAGGAATGCGGCTCGGCCGAACCGCTCAGCGGCCCGAGCACGACCATCGAGTCGGCGTAGACGTAGGTGAGAGTGGAGACGGCTTCCGCGTTGCAGGCGACCTTGCTGCACGGCCGATCGCTCAGTTCCACGTCGCTGACCTCGCGACTCATGATCTCGCTCATCGTGAGCGACAGCCTAGGACCCGCGGGCCGTGCGCGCGGGGAGCAACGCCGATGCCCGGTCGTAGACTGGAGTGATGGCGAGAACGGGCAAGCGGGACGGGGCTGGTTCTGCCAGGACAGGGTGGCGGGACCGGCATGGCCGCGGCATCCGTTCGGCTGTCACGGGGCCGCATCTGCCTCTCCTCAACAGTCGCGCCGACGTCTTCGACATGACCGTGGCGGCGACGGCCGAGTACCTTCGCGAGTTGTGGCCGGAGGAGCTCTCGAGCGTGACGTTCGAGGTCGCCGGCCTCCCGGCCGAGCTCAGTGGTGGGCCCGTGGTCGATCG
Organism: Leifsonia sp. AK011; assembly: GCF_013410945.1. Taxonomy (NCBI): domain Bacteria; kingdom Bacillati; phylum Actinomycetota; class Actinomycetes; order Micrococcales; family Microbacteriaceae; genus Leifsonia; species Leifsonia sp. AK011. Next base: position 2,765,412 of record NZ_JACCCH010000001.1, read on the forward strand.
CTGGTTGACGGATGCGCTCGAGCGCAGGGTCGTGCTCTACCGCCTGCCCATCGAGCGCCTGTCGCGCCTGCACAAGTACGACGAGGTGCACAAGCGCATGATGATCGAGAGCTGCGTGTTCCGCGCGGTCGCCGAGTTGCTCGGCAAGGACCCCTGGGACCTGGCCCCGGAGCGCTTCCGGCACCTGTAGAGGGCGGTCGCCGGTGATCGATGCCTACGGGTAGATCAGGATCGAACTGGATCCGACTCCCGGCGGCGCGACCGTGTAGTGCGCCACAGCCCCGTCGGCGAGACCGGTCACGGCGGCATGAATCCTGCCCGTGAAGCCCTCCAGGAGGTACGTCGCTCCCGGGGTCACCTTGCGGTGCACCGAGGTTCCCGGCGGGACATCGACGGAGATGTCGTCACCGCTCGCGTTGGTGAGGGTCACGGTGACCTGCTCGGCTCCCGTGTTGGCGATGTGGACGACGGGGGCGGGGCCCGGGGCGATCGTCACCTGCGTGGGGCCGGTGAGCTCCGGGGATGCCGCGAACCAGGCCAGGTCCGTCCGCTGCCCTGCCGCGGCCGACGCACGCGCTGCCGCGAGGAGGGGCACCTGGGACTCGACGCGCACGGTGTAGCGGCCATCGGCGAGCTCGGGGATCGGGACATCCACCACTCGTCCTGCGTCGAAGGTGAAGTCGAAGGACGTTCCCGTGCCGACGCCGTCCTCCGGCGTCACGCGGACGGTCGACTGGGCCTCCACGTCGCCAGGGACAAACACGCGCAGGACCGTCTGGAGATCCTCGAAGCCGGGACCGATGCCGAGCGTCGTCTCGATGTCGGCGGCGCCCTCGATGGTGAGGCCGGGGATGACAGTGTCGAGCGAGGGCGGTGTCGAGGCGCCGAACACATCCACGCCACCGGGCCGGAGTCCGCGGACGATCGTCTCCTGGAGCTCTGCCACGACCTGGCCGCCGACGCTCGTGACGTGGACGACGGGCGATTCCACCTCTGGCGCGAATCCGGCGAGCGAGAGCACCCGCTGGCCGCTCGCGGGGACAACAATGCCGCTCGTTCCTGGCGCGGTGATGGGCCCGGATTCGCCGAACAGTTCAAGGTCGACCGTCGCGGGCACCTCGGTGGGGTTGCTGAGGGTCAGGAGCGTCGTTCGGCCGACGATCGTGGCACCACCGACGAGCCAGGCGTCCGCCGATGCCGCCGTGCAGTTGCCCATGGCGAGCCCGACGAAGTCGCCCGCGCCCACGGTCTGCGCTTGTGCGCCACTGATGAGGATGCGCTGGCTGGGGTCTGCCGGATCCGGCGGGGTGCTGATGATCTGGGGGGCCGCTTCGGTGCCGCCCGTGCCGGCGTCCGACTCGACGAACGGGTCCTGCACGACGTCGCCGGAACTGGAGTCGCTCCTCAGCTCCGGTGTGCCGACGGCGGAGGCCTGCGTCGCGCCCTGGCCCGTGTCATCCGAGAGACGGAGCACGGAACCGGGGCACACGAGCTGCTGGGCGGTGGGTACGGGGACGACGACCTCGCTCGGGGCGACGGCGGTCACGGTGGGGAGGGGAAGCAGCGCAGCGGAGGTCACGACGACGGCTGCCACGGCGATACCGACAGCCCCCGTGGCCACGCGCGCGCCCAGGATCGCCATCCCCCGCGCCGTGATGGGTGTGCGCTCCTCGCGCACCTCACGGACGTCCTCGTCCTGTTCGGGGAAGAAGCTGTCGGTCTCGACGGTCTCACCGGTGGGTTCGATGTCACTCATTCGGTCGGGCCTCCTCAGTCGGGAGCTCCGGGGCGTCCTCGTCGGTCACGTCCGATGCATCAGGACCGTCGGACCCGCGTGACGTGTGCACGCGCCTACGGCGCGTCGTCGGGATCGCGAGCAGCACGGTGATGAGCAGGATGACTCCCTGGACGACGAGCACGGTGATTCCCCACCGGGTGCCGAGGGGTCCGGGGCCGGACGGAGCCTCGCCGTCACCGAGCGCCTCGTAGGCCCACAGGAAGCCCTGAGTTGTATCGCCGACGGGAGTGAGGAGGCGGTTCCCGTCAAGCGACTCCGTGGTGCGCTGGTGCACGGCGATACCCGCCTCCGTCGTGGCACCCGGCGTAACGAGAACGAACGCGATCTGAAGGTCGTCGAGTTCCGCGGCGATGTCGAACCCGCTGCGCGAGGCGAGATTGCCCGCGAGTACCGCGAGTCGCTCGTCGCCCGGGACCAGCTCGGTGTTCGTGGCATCCAGCGTCGACTGCTCGTCGAGTGTCGTGCCCTCGCCGCGGTGGACCGTGAGCGCGAGCCCACCGTCGGACTGGGCGGTGAGCTCGAGAGTGCCGAGGGTCGGGCGAGTGCCGGCCTCGGCCGTCACGAACGCCGGAAGGAGCCTGCCGCTGCTCTCGGTGACGGCAACGGTGCCGGATGCCGCGGCCACGAGGAGGGGCGCAGCGAGACCGAGCAGCGCAATACCGGTCAGCCACGCGGGAACCGCCGCCCGGGTGGCGAGCGTCTCGAGCGCGACGACCATGGCACCGACGAGACCCAACCAGTAGAGGCTGAGTGCCGCGCCAGGCCAGATCGGAGTGGCCTGCGACCCGACGAGCGTCACCTCGACGTGGGTCGCCACGACAGCGGTCACGAACCCGAGCAGCGCGATCAGGAGCGCGGGGATGGCCCGCACGGTGCTCGGCAGGAAGAGTGCGAGCACGGCGAGGATGGCGAGCGGGGCGAGCATCGCGATCACGACGATCGGGCCTACCGCCGGGGCGAGACCGAGGGCCGCCAGGAGCTGGTCCCAGCCGTGCAGTGCCTCCCCGGGGGATCCCACCGCGAGTTGCCACGCGGACACCGCCTCGCGCAGAACGGGGGCTCCGGGTTCGGCGAAGATCGCAGCGAACGTGCCCCGCCCGAGCTTGTCCATCACGATCGGTGCGAAGAGCGCAGCACCGAGGAGGGGGATGCCGATGATCCTGTGGATCGAGCGGGGGCGGGCGAGCATCCACGCTAGCCACAGCACCAGGAGGGCAGGCGCAAGGATCGGGGCTGCCGCGGTTACCGCCGCGAACAACAGTGCCGCAACCGCCGACATCGACCAGTTGCGCGAGGCACGGAAGAGGGCGAGCACGAACGTCGGCAGCAGGATGTGCGCTATCACGGCGCCCAGGTGTCCACCGTTCAGCGAGGCGAGGAACGGAGGCGCCACCGCCCACGCGAAGGCGGCGATCGCGGGAGCCCAGCCCCGGCGCGAGAACGCCGCAGCGCACCACCACGCGGCCAGGGCCGCAAGCGGGATCGCCGCGAGGTAGAGCAGCACGATGGAGAACGACGGCGACCAGAAGGTGAGGCTGCCGAGGACGGCGAGCACGTAGGTGAACGGATCGGCCGCGCCCTCGAACCCGGCGCCGATGTCGTGCCAGCCGTACCCGATGTTCGACCAGAGCTGCGAGACCGTCGATGACAGGGGGATCAGTCCGCCGCCGGCGAGGGCGGGCGCGCTGATGAATCGCCCGAACGCCACAAGTCCGACAAGGATCGTGAGGAGCACGACCCACGCTCCCCCTCCGGCGAAGAAGCCGGGACGTTCGCGGATGCCCGTCGACTCGATCACGGAGGCGGCACGTTCGTGCGCCCTCCGCTCACGCACCTCGGAGAACGGCATGCGCAGCGGCGCGATGGCCGCCCAGCCCAGGACACGATTGCGTCGCATGCGGCTCCGGGCCGCGGGGATCGACCCGTCGAAGGCCGCCGTGAAGCCCGCAGCGAGTTCGCCGCCGACCGACCCGGGCCGCTTGGCGATGAAATGCCCGAGAGATCGAGCGATCGCGAGCGGGACGAGGGTGAGCCAGTGCAGGGGTACCGCGAACGCCGGCGCCCAGGCAAGCCTGCGATGGAGCTGGGCCGAGCGCTGGATGCGCGTCCTCGTGCCCTCGGGCAACGAACGACGCCCGAACAGCTCCGGCGGGCCAGCGCTCGCCACACGTGCCGCGGGAACGCCGATCACTCGGTGCCCGGCAAGGCGCGCGCGCACGGAGAAGTCGAGCGCTGCATCCGCGGAGGGAAGCGCCGGGTCGAAACCGCCGAGGGCTGCCCACACCGAGCGGCGCACGAGCATCCCGCCCGCCGCGACCGCGAGCTGGTCACTCTGCACGTCGTGCTGCGCCTGGTCGAGTTCGTCGGTGACGAGCGGAACCGACTTGCCGAATGTCGTGATCGTCTCGCCGAAACTCGCGATGATGGATGCGTCATCCCAGCGCATGAGCTTAGGTCCCGCGATCGCCACCGAAGGAGCTACTTCGACAGCACCGAGGAGGGCTGCGAGTGCTCCCGGTTCCGGCGCGTTGTCGTGGGCGAGGAGCCAGAGCCACTCGTTGTCGGACTGCTGCTGCCCCGAGACCTGCAGCGCGTGCTCGACTCCCCCACCGAAGGAGCGACGGCCCGGCGTCGTGATGACGTTGCCCGCGTCGGCGAGCAGTGCGCTCGTGGCATCCGTCGATCCGGCGTCGACGAGCGCGACGGAATCGGGTCGCCGAAGCTGGGCCGCAAGGGCGGCAAGTGTTCTCGGCAGGAACTCGGCGCCGTTGCGGGCGACGAGAACTGCGGTGACTCTCGGCTGCATCAGATCGAGACTAAGTGCCGGACTTGCTCATCCCCGGCGTGACACGGCGCTCGCGACTATCCACAGGAAGGAGTTGACGCCACAGCGAGCCGCAGAATGCTGATCAGGCGCGCTTGCGGAGCTTGCGACGCTCCCGCTCCGACAGTCCGCCCCAGATTCCGAAGCGCTCGTCGTTGGCCAGCGCGTACTCGAGGCACTGCGTGCGCACCTCGCAGGAGCCGCAGATCTTCTTGGCATCGCGAGTAGACCCGCCCTTTTCAGGGAAGAAGGCCTCAGGATCGGTCTGCGCGCAGAGCGAGTCGCTCTGCCAGGCGAGAGGGTTCTCCTCATCGTCCGTGACCTGTCGGACGCCCGGAACTCCGAGTCGTACCGGGTCTACGAACCAGTTGTCAGGGACCCCCGGGCCGTGTGGCGTGCTGCGGTGCTCGATAGCCGCCATGATTCGTCTCCCCTCCGGCCCACCCGAAGCGCGTGAAACCGTTAGGGATAATTACACCCGTGTAGTTACCCTCCCGTCAAGTCGCAGATGATAAGTCGCTGGACCCTACTCCGAGGGACGTGACGCGCCGCGAGTCGCTATCCATTGGGTCTCGACCATGTCGACGAGCGAATGCCGCATCTGCCAGTCGAGGTCGCGGGCGGCGAGGGTTCCGGCTGCGACAATCCGCGCGGGGTCGCCAGCGCGACGCGGTGCAATCTCCGGGGTGAAGGGGATGCCCGTGACATCCGCGACCGCCCTCATGATCTCGCCGACCGACGATCCGTCGCCGGAGCCCAGGTTGTACGCGGGTTCCAGGGGCTCCCCGGCGTCGAGCCGCCGAGCGGCGACCGCATGGGACAGCGCCAGGTCGGCGACGTGGATGTAGTCACGCACGTTCGTTCCGTCAGGAGTGGGGTAGTCGTTGCCGTTGATGCGGGGGGTGCGGCCCTCGAGGAGGGCTGTGAAGACGAGCGGCAGGAGGTTGTGGGGGCTCGAGTCGTACAGCATCGGGTCGCCGGACCCCACCACGTTGAAGTAGCGGAGCGACGTGTGGCGCAGGCCGCGGGCTACACCCTGGTCGCGCAGCAGCCACTCACCGATGAGCTTGGACTCGCCGTAGGGCGACTGGGGGTTCTTGGGGGTGTCCTCGGTGACGAGATCGACGTCGGGGGTGCCGTAGACGGCCGCGCTGGACGAGAAGACGATGCGATCCACGCCGTGCGACTCCATCGCCGCAAGAAGGCGTGCTGTTCCGGTGACGTTCTGCTCGTAGGTGTGGAGCGGCTCGGTGACGGAGACTCCCGCGTATTTGAAGCCTGCGACGTGGATGACACCCGTCACGTCGTACTCACGCATGGCGTCGATCAGCAAGCCGCCGTTGAGGAGCGAGCCGCGCACGAAGGGCACGTCCTCCGGGACGAACGACTCGTGCCCCGTGGAGAGGTCGTCGAGAACGACCGGACGCATTCCCGCGTCCAGGAGCGCGCGAACGACGTGGGATCCGATGTAGCCAGCACCACCAGTTACGAGCCAGGTCATGCCCCAACGCTATCGGGAATGCTCGTGGCAGTAACGGGACGAATTGTGGAATCCCGCCACGGGTGGCAGGATTACGAGAGATCCGCCACTTGCTGCCATGGGAGGCATCGTGCTCAGGAAAGTCGTGCTGCTGGCCATCCCCGGAGTCGCGCCCTTCGAGTTCGGGGTCGTGTGTGAGGTGTTCGGGGTCGATCGCAGCGACACCGGCGGTCCGGCCTTCGAGTTCTCGATCGTCACTGCCGACCCTGGGCCCGTCCGGACCAGCCTGGGATACGACATGCACATCCTCGATGACCTGTCACTGGCTGCCGACGCCGATCTTCTCGCGGTGCCCGCTCACGAGATCGACCACGTCGACCCACGTTTCCTCCAGGCGATCCGAGACGCGGAGGCGCGCGGGGCGTGGGTTCTGAGCGTGTGCAGCGGCGCCTTCACGCTTGCACAGGCAGGCATCCTCGACGGGCGCAGCTCGACGACGCACTGGATGCACACCGACAGGCTCGCGGCGATGTACCCGCACACGACCGTCGACCCCGATGTGCTCTTCGTCGAGGATCGCAAGGTCGTGACATCCGCCGGCACAGCGGCGGGGATCGATGCCGCACTGCACATCGTGCGCAAGGAGCACGGAGCTGCGGCGACGAACGTGATCGCGCGCCGCATGGTGGTGCCACCGCAGCGCGAGGGCGGCCAGTCCCAGTACATTGACTCCCCGATCCCCGAAGCCACGAGTGACTCCTTCGCGCTCGTGGCCGAGTGGATGCTCGAGAACCTGCACGAGGATCTCACGGTCGACCAGCTCGCCCGCAAGGCGCTCATGTCGAGCCGCACCTTCGCCAGGCGCTTCCGCGCCGAGATGGGCACGACGCCCGCCGCCTGGCTGAACCGCCAGCGGCTCCTGAGGGCCCAGCAACTGCTCGAGCAGAGCGATCTCGGTCTCGAGACGATCGCCCAGCGCACCGGCTTCGGGTCGGCCGCCGTCATGCGGCATCACTTCGTGCGTGTGCTCCAGGTCTCGCCCATGACGTACCGGCGAGCCTTCGGCGAGCGCGAGGCTGGCTAACCAGCGGCGATGAACTCCTGGAGGCGGCCCGGCAGGTCGCGCTGGAACTGCGCACAGCTCGCCTGATCGCCGTCGAGCACGAGTGGTCCGCCGACTGAGATCAATGCACCCTCGATGGAGACCAGCGCCGCGCAGGCCTCTCCCGATGCGACCAGTGCCTTGTCGGTGCCGGGGATCTCGATGGGTTCCCACCTGCCCATCTCCTTGCCGGCGCTGGGCAGCGCGGCGACGATATCGCCCATGGCCCACTCGCCATCGGCGAGCGAACCAAATACCCACTGATCCGCAAGGAAGCATCGGGTGAAGGGAGCGCGCTCGATCGCGTAGTCGGATTGGTAGTCAACCGACGATGGCGCGCCCTCACCCTCGTCGCACGCCGCGGCACGGAAGCCGGTTCCGGGCGCCTCCCACGGCGGGTTCGAAGGACCGGCCGTGTTCAGCCGTTCCGCCAGAGTCGACCCGAGCTCGGCGAAGAGGCTCGAGGCCGCAGCACTGGTTCGCTCGGCGGGCGCCTCGGCGTCATGGGCGGATGCCACGAACCAGTACTCGCCCGCGAGCTGGTCGGTGGTGCAGCGGATCAGCGGCTGCACTCCGTCGCATCCCTCGCTGTAGTGCTCAGTCTCGGGCGACGCGAAGTCCTCCGCGGCCCCCGACAGCACTGAGACCGTGAGGGTCGAGGGCAGCGCAGTGGACCCCTCCGGTGACCACGCACACGTGAGCATGCCCGCCTGCGCCTCAGCTGCCCCCGCGAGCCCAGTACGGGTGTAGACGGGATCACGCAGGGTGACCGGCCTCTGCACTGCCTCGGACGCCTCGGCGTCGGTGAGCAGTTCCTCACAGGTCAGGGGAACCGTTGAGGTTGGCACCGCAGCCGCAGTGGGCGTGGGAGACGGGGTCGCCGTGGGCGTTGGCGTGGGCTCCGGTTGTGGGGTGGCCGTGCACCCAGCCAGGAGGAGCACAGTCAGGGCAGCTATCGCAAGGGGTCGCATAGCGCCAGCATAGGGTGAGAATGTGTCACCGATTGATAACATCGATAACGTGATCACAACGCCTGGTTAGGCGCGCTGCGCCACTCAGACGGTTGTCGCCACCACGAGTTGACCGGTGCCCTCGACGGTGAGATCGCCCTCGTCCGGGGTCACGTAGACCGCCTCGCCCCGGGACAGCGTCACGGAGTCGCGACCGGAGATCATGAACGACCCGGAGACGCACAGCGCGATCGCGGGACCGTCCAGGGGGCACGGGCCATCACCTTCGAACTCGATGAGCTCGAAGGACGCATCCTCCGGTCGGAACACCCGCACATCGGGAACAGGCACCTCCGGCACGAGGTACGGCGCGGAGCGCGGCGTGAAGTCGAGGACGGAGAGCAACTCCGCGACATCCACGTGCTTGGGTGTGAGGCCGCCGCGGAGCACATTGTCCGACGCCTCCATGAGCTCGATGCCCACGCCGTGCAGGTAGGCGTGGATGTTGCCGGCCGGCAGGTACAGCGCCTCGCCCTTCGCGAGCGTCACCTCGTGGAGCATGAGGCTGATCGCGATGCCCGGGTCACCGGGGTAGAGAGCGGCGAGCTCCGCCTGCACGGGAAAGTCGTCAGCGTTCCTGCTGGCCACGTGGGACACCGCCGTGATGACGTCGTCGACGCCCGTGGTGAGCGACAGCAGCCATGCGAAGGCTGCCCTGAGCGATTCGTCATCGCCGAGACGATCGAGCATGCGAGCGAGGGCCCGCTGCTCCTCGGGATGCGCGAGCGCGCTCATCCGCTCCAGGGAGGCACGTGTCTCTTCGGAGGCCTGAAACCCGCAGAGGGCATCGAAGGTGTCACTCACGGCAAGGATGAGCTCGGGCTTGGCGTGCGGGTCCTTGTACGAGCGGTGCGGTGCATCCAGCGGGATGCCCGCCGCGTTCTCGCGCGCGAAGCCCTCCTGGGCCTGTTCCGTCGTGGGGTGCGCCTGGAGCGAGAGCGGGCCGCCAGCGGCGAGCACTTTGAGTAGGAACGGCAGGCGCCCCTCACGGTGCGCGCCGACGCGCTTGGTCGGGTCGGCGGCGATCCACTCGGCGAGATCGACGGATGCTGCGGCATCCGTTCCACCCACGCCGATCACGCGGCTCGGAGACCCGTGGTGCGCCCCCAGCCACAGCTCGGCCTCCGGCCTGGTGGACTCCGCGTGGCCGAACAGGCGCGAGATCGCGCCGACGCCTCCCCACGCGTAGTCACGTGCCTCGTTGGTGATGCCTACAAACATCCGCCCCACTCCCCTGTACGCATTGGATCACCCTAACAACGGTGTGGAAACGGCAGGCTGCACGCTGGTTGAGTAACGCCTGCGACATTCGTCGACCCCACGCAACGGAGCTCACCATGACCTTCCCCACCCTCGATAGTGACTTCTACGGCTTCGAGAGCCGCCTCACCGCACCGGAGCTCGACAAGCTCGTCGCGCTCCGCGAGTTCCTCGATGCGACGGTGCGACCCGTGGCCAACGGGCTGTGGGAGCGCGCCGAGATGTTCGGCCCGGAGGTGCACCAGGGTCTCGCGGATCTCGGCATCTACGGACTCGCCTGGGAGGAGACCCGCCCGTTCGAGAACTCCGCGGTGTTCCGCGGGTGGGTGGCTCTGGAACTGGCAAGGGTCGACGCGAGCGCAGCCACCCTGGTGGGCGTGCAGAACGGTCTCGCGATGGGCGCGATCGCCCAGTGCGGCTCGCCGGAGCAGCGCGCTGAATGGCTTCCGCGCCTGGCATCCGCTGAGCTCCTCGGTGCGTTCGGACTGACGGAGCCACTCTCCGGTTCGGACTCCGCGCAGGGTCTGCGCACGGTCGCCCGCCGCGACGGCGACACCTGGATTCTCAACGGGTCGAAGCGCTGGATCGGCAACGGGTCGATCGGCGACGTCACGGTGATCTGGGCGAAGGACGCCGAGGACGGGCAGGTCAAGGGATTCATCGTTCCGCAGGACTCCCCCGGCTACGAGGCCACCTCGATCGCCGGCAAGGGCTCGCTGCGGATCATCCAGAACGCGGACATCACCCTCACGGATGTCGTCGTGCCGGAGTCGAACCGCCTGCAGAACGCGAACTCGTTCCGCGACACCGCCGCCGTGCTGCGCCTCACCCGCGCCGAGGTCGCCTGGGCCGCGGTCGGCAATTCCATCCAGGCCTACGAGGCGGCGGTCGCCTACGCCAAGGAGCGCGTGCAGTTCGGCAAGCCGATCGCCTCGCACCAGCTCATCCAGGAGCTGCTCGCCAAGAGCCTCGGCAACATCACCGCGTCGATCGCGATGGTCACGCGCGTCTCCGAGATGCTCGACGAGGGCACGCAGGGTGACCAGCACTCGGCACTCGCCAAGGAGTTCACGACGAGTCGCATGCGCGAGACCGTCGCCTGGTGCCGCGAGGCGCTCGGCGGCAACGGCATCGTGCTCGACTACGGGGCGATGCGCCCGTTCGCGGATGCCGAGGCGCTCTACTCCTACGAGGGCACGCGCGAGATGAACACGCTCATCGTGGGTCGGGCGATCACCGGCAAGGCCGCGTTCGTCTAGATCGAGAAGCTCACGCCCGCGAGCTGTTCGAGCTCCCGCCAGAGGCGAGTCGCGAGTTCGGGGTCCGGATCCGCGGTGTGCGGGTACGGCTCGACGGCGACGGGCACTCCCCGCCTCCCCTCCCTCGGCGCGTAGTACTGGCCGCCCGTTGCGGAGGGGTCGACGAGGGCGCGCACGCCCGACCACGCCGCAGAGTCCTTGCCCTGAGCCCACGGCGTGTAGGGGTTACGCCGGTACGGAACGGTCGAGTCGCGAATACCAGCGCGCTCCGGAGTCTTAGCGTCGACACCGACACCGGGACGCGTGACGATGGATGCCACGGGCAGGCCGGCCGCACGCAGCCGCCGGTCCAGCTCGAACGCGAAGATCTCCGTGACCGTCTTCGCCTTCGTGTAGGCACGCACGCCGATGCGGGGTGTGGAACTGAGGTCCGAGGCATCCGTGGGGAAGAGGCCGACGAAGCCGGTGGAGGTGTGAACGACGCGCGCGACAGAGTCCCGAGCGGAAGCACCGGACGCGAGGGCGGGTAGGAGGCGAGCCAGGAGCGCGACATTCGCGACCGTGTGGGCTCCGAGGATGAGCGGAAGGCTGTCGACGGTCTTCGCCCTGGCCGAGAGTTCCATTGGTCCCCCGTTGAGCAGGATGCCGTCGAGCCGCGGGAGCGCCGCAAGCTCATCCGCCGCTGCCGCTACCGAGTCGAGTGAGGCGAGGTCGATAGTCACAGGAAGCGTCACGGCACCCGGCACATGGTGCCGGAGGGTGTCGGCAGCGACGTCGATCTTGGCCGCAGAGCGCGAGGCGAGCACCACCTCCGCACCCGCAGCAGCGAGCTGCTCTGCGGCGAAGTAGCCGATACCGGCCGTTGCGCCGGTGACGGCATAAACGCGGCCGCGAAGGTCGGGCAGGTGTTCGGGGTCCCAGGTCATTTGTTCTCCTCTAATCGGATAAGCAATCCGGTTAAGAGTAGACCAAGCGGATGAAACATCCGCTTCGGCTACGATGGTGCCATGACCCGCCTCCGCTCCGACGCAGCGCGATCACGGGCGACGATCCTCGAAACCGCCCGAGCCGTGCCGGTCGCCGACCTGCGACTCAACGATCTCGCGCGGGATGCAGGGCTCGGAGTGGGCACGGTGTACCGCCACTTCCCCACAGTTGCCTCGCTCGTCGAGGCGCTGAACACCGACGCGCTGGAGCAACTCATCGAACTCGCGCGCGCGGCATCCGAGATCGACGACCCCGGCGAGGCGGTCGCGACACTCGTTCGCGACTCGGTGGGCGTGCAGCTGCAGCACGACGGGCTGCAGGCGACCCTCGTGTCCGCGGATGTCTCCCCCACCGTGAGCGCACTGCGGGACGAGCTCCTGACTGCGGCAGGCGTGGTGCTCGATCGGGCGGTGCGCAGCGGCGCGGTGAGCGAGAGGATCACGATCGGCCACGTGCAGCGTCTCGTGTGCGGCGTCGAGCATGCTGTGCGACTGGGCGACGGCGCCGACCGCGAGCTCCTCCTCGACGTGATGCTCGCGGGCCTGCTCTCGTCCGGCGGCAACGGGGCGACAGAAGCCCGCCGTTAGACTCATCCGCGTGCCCGGCCTGATCGCCCACGAGTGGATCGAACCGTTCGGTGGCTCCGAGAATGTGCTCGAGGCCATCGCTGCGGAGTTTCCGGATGCCCCGATACTCACGCCCTGGACGAATGCACCGCACCGCTTCCCGGATCGCGATGTGCGCGAGTTGTGGCTCGCCCGCTCGCCGCTCCGCGGCCGTAAGGCGCTCGCCATGCCCGCCCTCGCGGCGGCCTGGCGCACCGCGATCGACCCGCACGAGCAGCTCGACTGGGTCATCGCGAGCTCGCACTCGTTCTCCCACCACCTCAAACCCCGCGGGGCCTCCAGGGACGCCGCCAAGCTCGTCTACGCCTACACACCTGCCCGCTACCTGTGGACGCCGGAGCTCGACGATCGTGGCTCAGGTCTCGCGGCGCGGCTCGGGGCGACGGCGCTGCGGCCGATCGACCGCCGCAGGGCAGGCGAGGCAACGGCGATCGCGGGCATCAGCCGTTTCGTGGCCGACCGGATCGCCGCGACGTGGGAGCAGGATGCCACGGTCATCTACCCGCCCGTCGAGGTGGAGCGCCTCCGTGCCGTGGCCGACTGGCGCACCGAACTCGACGCACGGGAACTCGACATACTCGCGAGACTCCCGGAGACCTTCGTGCTCGGGGCCTCGCGGTTCATCCCGTACAAGCGGCTCGACCTCGTGATCGATGCCGGGCAAGCGAGTGGGCTGCCGGTTGTGCTGGCCGGCGCTGGACCGGAGGAGCAGCGGCTGCGTGCTCGTGCTGAGGCGGCATCCGTGCCCGTGACCTTCGTGATCGAGCCGCGGGATGCCCTGCTGTATGCGCTCTACCAGGCCGCCGCGGTCTTCGTCTTTCCCCCCGTCGAGGATTTCGGGATCATGCCGATCGAGGCCATGGCGCTCGGGACACCCGTCGCCGCCAACCGAGTGGGGGGCTCGGCGGAGACGGTGGGGGCCGGTGTCTCGGGCGTGCACTTCGACTCGGGGGACGCGGCATCCGTCACGCGAGCCATCGAGGCGGCGGCGGCGCTTCCGCGGCAGGGCGTCACTGACTGGGCAACGCAGTTCTCACGCGAACGGTTCGGGGCGGAACTGCGGGAGTGGGTGACCCGGAACAGCTAGTGGGCGCCGATGCGCAGCAGCACGACGCGCGCCGTGCGGAAGAGGATCACGAAGTCATCGGTCAGTGACCAGTTCTCGACGTAGTACAGGTCGAGGCGCACCGCCTCCTCCCACGTGAGGTCGGACCGGCCACTGATCTGCCAGAGACCCGTGATGCCGGGCTTGACGAGCAGGCGCCGCGCCGCTTCATCCGTGTACAGCGCGACCTCGGCGGCGATCTGCGGGCGCGGACCGACGAGGCTCATGTCGCCCTTGATCACGTTGAACAGCTGGGGCAGCTCGTCGAGCGATGTGCTCCGCAGGAAGCGGCCGAGGCGGGTGACTCTCGGGTCGTCGCGGATCTTGAAGAGCGGCCTGCCCGCGAGATCGCGTTCGGCGAGGAGGTCCATGAGTTCCTCGTGCGCACCCACCGTCATCGTGCGGAACTTGAAGATCCGGAAGAGTCGCCCGCCGAGCCCCACGCGCTCCTGCGTGAAGAAGATCGGGCCGCGCGTGGTGACCTTCACGGCGATCGCGATCGCGACCAGCACGGGAGAGAGCAGGATCGTGAGGACGATGGCTGCCGAGAAGTCGAAGAGCCCCTTGATGACCTTCGCGCCACCCTCGTAGCTCGGCGACTCCACGTAGATGAGCGGGAGACCTGCGACGAGACGGGTGTGGATGCGCGTGCCGGCGATGTCCGTGATCGAGGGCGCGACCATGAGCTCGATGCCGGTGCGCTCCAGTTGCCAGCTGATGCTGCGCACCGCACTCGGCGGCAACCCGTGGGATCCCGCGAGCGCCACCACGTGGGCGTCGGTCTCACGGATGACGGCGGTCAGGTCGCCGAGGGAGTGGAAGACGGGGACGCCGAGCCCCGCGATGCTCTCCGGCGTGTCATCCCGACCCGTGAGCACCACGCCGACCACCTCGTACCCGGCGTAGGCGTGGCGCCGGAGCTCGCCGGCCAGTTCCATCACGGAGTCCGGCGAACCGACGATGAGCAGACGGACGAGGTAGAGCCCCGTGTAGCGCTTCTCCCGAAGCCACTGGCGCCACCCCCAGCGACCGAGGAGGATCAGGAAAAGCCCAACGGGGAATGCCGTGATGATGTACCCGCGGGCCACGTCGACGAGCAGCAGGAGGCTCACGATCGCGACGAGTCCGAAGAGCCTCACGGTGGCGTCCCCGGTTCGCGCGTACTCCTGCAGGCCCGAGCCGACGATTCGGGCGTCCCTCGTCCCGAACACGTTGAGGAAGATCAACCAGCTGACGGCGAGCACGACGCTCACGGTCAGGTACTCGACCTCCACGGGCACGGCGTGCGGCAGGCCCGCGAGCTCCACGCGCCGGGTTCCGAACCAGAGCAGGTGGGATCCGCCGACGGCGATGAGAATCGCGAGCGAGTCGGAGAACACGAGCCGTCGCGTGTACATGCGCACCCAGGGCGCGCGCGATCGGCGCTCGGGAGTAGCGGGATGCACCATTGCAGGGACTCTTCTTCTGGGTGGGCCGGGGTCACGACTTGTCCACCATGATCATAGGTTGCCGTCGTCTAGCCTTACGGAATGCGGATCATCACCGGCCCACGCGCGCGATTCGCGTTCCTCGTCCTGGTTCTCGCACTCGCGCTCGCCCCGGACGCGTGGCGCTACTCGGTCGGCTGGTGGGTGTTCGGCGTCGTCGCCGTGGCCAGCTCCATCGTGAGCGTCATCGTGCTGGTGGCACAGCGCGGGCGCTGGCACGTCGGGCAACTCCCCTACCCGCTCATCGCCTTCCTCGTGCTCGCCACGGCGTCCCTGGCCTGGTCGTACTACCCGGGGGCCACCGCCATCGGGCTGCTCACGACCTGGATGCTCGTGATCGCAGGCGTGATGCTCGCGATCACCTACAGCTGGGGCGAGCTGGTGCGAGGAATCGGCGCTGTCGTGCGGTTCGTGCTCGCGGCATCCCTGATCTTCGAGGCTTTCGTCGCGTTCGTGATCCGGCAGCCGGTTCTACCCCTCGCCCCGCAGATCAACGCCAACCCCGAGGACTTCGACAAGGTTCCCCCGCTGCTCTACTGGTCGCGCAACGAGCTCCTCGAGGTCTTCGACGAGGGACGAATCCAGGGCATCGTCGGCAACGCGAACCACCTCGGCTTCCTGGCACTGCTGGGAGTCATCGTGTTCGCGATCGAACTCGCGGATCGTCGCCGACGCCGATCGGTGGCCATCACGTGGCTCGTGATCGCCGGCGTCACGCTGGTGTTCACGAGGTCCGCGACGGTCACCGTCGCGCTCGTGGTCACCCTGGTGATCATCGGAATCGTTCTCCTACTTCGGCGCCGCGATTCGCCGCGAGCACGGACGATCACCTACGTGAGCCTCGCGACCTCGCTGACGCTTGCGACCGCAGCAGTGATCGCGTTCCCGACCGCGATCATCGGGGCGCTCGGGCGTAGCACCGACCTCACCGGACGCGTGGAGATCTGGGAGAGCGTGACGGCCCTGGCGCAGCAGCGGCCCGTCTTCGGCTGGGGGTGGGTCAGCTACTGGGTGCCGTGGGCGCCGCCGTTCGACAATCTCGCCTTCAGCAACAAGGTTCGAATGCTGCAGGCCCACGACGCCTGGCTCGATGTGTGGCTGCAGCTCGGAATCGTGGGGGTCGTCATCTTCGCCGCACTGGTGATCTCGACGCTCGCACGATCCTGGCTCTTCGCGGTCGATCGCCAGCAGCTGGTGCCCGGCGAGCCGCTGCGCTACACCGCGCTCACTCTCTTCCCCCTCGCCGTCATGGTCGCGCTCATCATCCAGAGCATCGCCGAGAGCAGGCTCCTCGTCGAGTTCGGCATCATGTTCCTCGTCATGATCGCTCTCAAGACCAAACGCCCCGATCGGGTGGACGCCACGCCATGAGGATGCCACGGGAGGGGGTCCTCGTCGCCGCCCGGGCGTTCCTCGGCGCTCCCCGTTTCGCCACAGCCCTGACCTCCGCGATCGTCGGGGTTGCGCTCCTGACCTTCCCGATCCGGCAGCTGTCCGGGTGGGCTGGCCTCATCGGAATCCTCGTGGTGCTCGTCCTCCTCGCGGCTGGCTCGGTCGCGGCTCGGTGGGAGACGATCGAGTGGCGCGCCGTGCCGCCCATCTCGCTGCTCGTCTTCATCGGGTGGGCGGGCCTCACCCTGCTCTGGAGCCAGTACCAGTGGGCCACGCTGTCCGGCCTCGCCTACCTCCTCGCGTTCACCCTGCTGGCGCTGTACATCGCGCTCGTCCGCGACACCATCCAGATCGTGCGCGCGTACGGTGACGCGCTGCGCCTCGTCCTGGGCATCTCGATCGGCATCGAGATCCTGTCCGGCGTGCTCATCGACTCGCCGATCGAGTTCCTCGACATCCAGGGCAATCTCGCCGATCTCGGCCCGATCCAGGGGATCGTCGGCTCACGGAACGAGCTCGGCTTCATCGCGATCATCGCCCTCATCACCTTCGCGACCGAATACCTCACGAGGTCGGTTCCCCGCGGACTCGCGATCGGGTCGGCAGTGGGCGCGGCCCTGTGTCTCTACCTGGCGCAGTCCCCCGTAGCGTTCGGGGTCTTCCTGCTCGTGCTCGTCGCCGCCGGAGTTCTCTACGGTCTGCGCAGGGTCTCCCCCGAGCGCCGGCGGTACTGGCAGTTCGCGGTGCTGGGCGGCGCCATCGTCGTTGCGTTGCTCGCGTGGTGGTTCCGCTCGGCCATCATCACGTTTCTCGGCGCGACCGAGGAACTGACCTACCGTCTCGACGTCTGGTACCGCGCGTGGAGCCTCATCTCCCTCCACCCGCTCGAAGGATGGGGCTGGATCGGGAGTTGGCGCACCGACCTCCCGCCGTTCAGCCTGTTCGCCGACGTGTCGGCCCGCGTCGAGACATCCGCGTCGGGTGCGTACGTCGACGTGTGGCTCCAGCTGGGGCTCGTGGGTCTCGTGATCTTCCTGATCCTGCTCGGACTCGCCTTCACGAGGTCCTGGCTGCTCGCCTCGCGCCGCCGCAGCGAGGTCTACGCCTGGCCTGCCCTCGTGCTGCTCGCACTCGTCACGAACGCGCTGGCGGAGAGCTCGATCCTCGGCGAGTTCGCCTGGCTGACCTTCGTGCTCTGCGCCCTGAAAGCCGCGAAGCAGCTCAGCTGGAGGCAGGCCTTCGCCCGGCTCGACACCCCCGCGAAGGACTAGCCACCGCTGGGGTCGCCTGCACCGCCGGTAGGATCGGCGGGTGGCAGAAGCGAAACGAGCCGACCGGTGATCGCGGTCATCCTCGCGGCCGCAGCGATCGTCACAGGCACGGTCGGGATGCTGGGGCTGGGCCTTGTACCGCTCTGGATCGTGACTCTCGCCGCCGCCGCCCTTGCGCTGGCCGCGCGTCTTCCCCGCTCGCTCTCCCTCGCGCTGGCGACCGTGGGTCTCCTCGTGCTCGAGCTCGGCCTCCTCATGCTCACGCCGCTGCTGGGCGCGGGAATGACACTCCCCCACGTCGTGCTGCTCGTGGCGATCTCGCTCGTGTGCGCGTGGTTCACCCGCGCCCATCGCGGTGCTGGCGCGGTGCTCGGTGACTGGCGGCTGGCCCTCGCCTCGAGTGTCGGCGCCGGGCTCTTCCTGCTGACCATGGTCGCGACGCAGGTCGTACCGGGCGCGCTCCGCCTCGCGTGGGCGATGAACGGCGACACGGTCAACGTCATGGTCTTCTCGCGCCTCATGCTGGCGGCTGGCGGCATCGACCAGTCCGCGGTGCCGCAGCCCACCCCGCTGCCCTTCGCGATGGCGGCGGCATCCATGGAGGGCGGGCGCTCGACTCTCGCGGACTCCGCACTGCTCGAGCACGATGTCGCGCGCATGGCCCAGGTGTGGGTGCTCATGATCGCCGTGACGTGTCTGCTCGTCGGCGTCATCGTCGGCTCCACGGTACGAGGCGGGAGCCGGCGGTGGAGGCTCGCAGTGACGGCGGTCGGCAGCACCATCCCGCTGCTGTGGTTCGTGGTCGGCGTGCAGTTCGAGTTCGGCTTCATCAACTCCTCCTTCGCCATCGTGCTGCTGCTGTGTGCGTGGCTTTTCCATCGGGCGGGGGCCGAGCATCCGTTGCTGGCCTTCGTGGGCCTCTGGCTCGTGCTGCTCGCCCTTCTGGCGGTCTGGAGCCCCCTCATCGTCTGTGTCGTGGGCCTCGGGGTGATCCTCGTCGTCCAGCGGCGGCGTGAGCTCCTCGCGAGCGCTCCCGCGCGGCTCGCGGCAGCGGCGCTCGCGCCCCTCGGCTTCCTCGCCTATGCCCTCTTCGTCACGGTCCCGCTCTTCCTGGAGCAGTCTGATGCCCTCGGTAGCGACGGCGGGTTCCCTGACATCCCATCGAGCCAGTCGATCATCATCGGGGCCATCGCCATCTTTGTCGCCCTCCTCGCCTGGCAGCGCGGCGACCGGCAGTCCGGTCTCGGCATTCTCGCCGTACTCGCGGGGCTTGGCCTGGGCCTCACCTACCTCCTGCTCCAGCGCGTCGGCGAGGAGTTCTACTGGGGCTACTACCCCGCGAAGTTCGCCTGGACGACGTGGTGCATGCTCATTCCCGTCGTCGCGAGCATCGGGATCGGCCTGCTCGCCGACGTGCGCGGCCGGGGACGCACCGTGCTGACGGTGTCGGCGGCAGCGGTCGTCGCAAGCCTGCTGTTCGGTCCGGGCACGCCCGCGGCGCAGCTGCCGCTGCCACAACTGGTGGCCGGCACGGCCTTCGACAACACCAACGAGGCCGCAGAGGTCACCTTCGAGCTCTCCGGTGACGAGGGCGGCTACAACGTGCTGTGGCGCACCGCCGTGGGCGACAACTGGCCGAACCGCTGGCTGCTGCAGGTGGATGTCCCGGACCCCCGCACCAACCCGGTGCGAACCTACGCGACCGTCGCCAGCATGACCGCTGGCCAGGTGTGCGAGGTCATCGGAATGCTCGGGGACCGCACGGTCGTGTGGACCGCCGACCCCGCGAGCGAGGCCGACCTCGCCGCCGAGTGCCCCAACAAGGAGTACCGCGTCGAGGTCGCCGACCTCTGACGGGGTTGCACCCCGGAAGCGCTAGGGGCGACCCTGCCGCTCGAACTCCGACTCGACCATGATGCCGACGAGCTCGGTGAATCCGACGGTGGGCTCCCACCCGATGGACCGGAGCCGCGAGGAGTCCCCCACGAGCTGCTCGGGGTCGGCCGGGCGGTAGAAGGCCGGGTCGATGACGACGCGGCGCTCCCAGTCGCTCACACCCGCCGCTCGGAACGCCTCCGCCACGAAGTCGCGCACGCTGTGCGACTCGCCCGTCGCCACGACGAAGTCACCCGCGTCGTCGTTCTCGATGATGCGGATCATCGCGTCAACATAGTCGGGGGCGTAACCCCAGTCGCGATGGACGTCGATGTTGCCGAGGGAGATGGTCTCCTGCTTGCCGAGTGCGATCGCGACGACGGCAACGGCGATCTTGCGGGCGACGAACTGCTCAGGACGCCGAGGGGACTCGTGGTTGTACAGGATCGCGGAGCTCACATGCATCCCGCGAGCCCGGTAGACGCCAGCCATCTCGTGCGCGAACCCCTTGGCAGCACCGTACGGGGTGACGGGGCGTCGGGGTGTCGTCTCGCTCTGGGGGATCTCGGTGGCGTTGCCGAAGATCTCCGCGCTGGAGGCCTGGAGCACGCGCACCTGGGTCCCCGTGCGCTCCGAGAGCCGCCATGCCGTGTCGAAGATGCGGATCGGGCCGACGCCGAGAACGTCGGCCGTCTCGGCGGGGAACTCCCACGAGCGTGCGACAGACGTGTTGCCGGCCAGGTTGAAGATGCGGGTCGGCTCTGCCGCCTCGATCAGGGCGGAGAGTCCCTCCGCGTCAGCGAGGTCTCCCACGACGGCGGTCACGCCCGGCTGGTCGATGGAGAGCTCGTCGGCCTTCTCCTGCGAGTGGCACATGCCCACCACGTCGAAGCCGTCGGAGAGGAGTCGCTCGACGAGGTAGCGGCCGTCCTGGCCTGCTGCCCCGGTGACGAAGGCGCGGCGCGCGGTCATGCGGCGTCCCGGTAAGCGGTCACGTGCACGTCCTTACAGCGATCCCAGGTGAACAGGTGGGCCTGGGCGAGCCCCGCGTCGATGCGGTCGCTGCCCGTGGCTAACGACTCTAGTATCCCCGCCGCAATGGCTCCTGGGTCGAGAGGATCGAAGAGCACGGCGGCATCCCCACACACCTCGGGGATCGACCCAGCAGCGGATGCCGCGACCGGGCACCCGGATGCGAACGCCTCGATCGGAGGCAGCCCGAAGCCCTCGTAGAGGCTCGGGAAGGCGAGTGTCGCGGCGGACCGGTAGAGGCCCCTCAGTTCCTCGCCCGACACGAGACCCCGGCGGTCGACCCACTCCGGCAGTTCACCCAGGCGGTCGAGGTCTCCGCCAGTGAGCACGAGTGACATGTCGGGATGCTCGAGCCGAACGATCTCCATAGCCTCGATGAGTCTGCGGTGGTTCTTGTGCGGCCAACCCCGGGCCGGGTACAGCACGAACGACTCGCGTGGTCCCCGCTGGGGCGTGAAGCCCCCGAGGTCCACGCCGAGTGGGGCCACGCGCACACGCTCGGGAGCGATGCCGAGCAGTTCGACGATCCGCTCCTTCGCGAACTCGCTGATCGTGATGACGAGGTCGGCGCGCTTCGACGCACCCTCGTAGAACACCTTGCGGTACGCGAGCTCAGCGCGCGAGAAGAGCTCGGGGAGGTCGAGGTGCTGCACGTCGAGCAGGGTCTGCACAAAGCCCTGACCCTTGGCGGGGCGCGGCACGCTGACCGTGAACGGGAAGTGCACGACGTCGGCCTTCCGCATCTCGCGGAGGACGTCGCCAGAGCGCAGGCGAGCCTCGGCGAGCGCGCGCAGGCGCTGGCCCGTGGACGGGCCGGTCGTCACGTGCGCGGCGACGCGCTCGGGGATGCCGGCGCTGAAGCCCGCGGCCGTGGCGGGCACGTACGCGGTGGCTGTGGCATCCGGGGCTCCCGCGAGCGCGCGCGTAAGCTCCCTCGCGTACGTCTCACTGCCGCCCATGCCCCCGGGAACGAGGGTGAGCATCGACAGCGCAACTGCGGGCGCTGCGGTCATGATCAGGCGGTCTGGACGGTGTCCACGTAGAAGCTGCCCGCCTGCTCGAGCGACTTGATGTCGGCATCGACCATGATCTGGGCAAGTCGCGGCGTGAGCACGGAGGGCTTCCAGCCGAGCAGGCGCTCCGCCTTGCCGGGGTCTCCGACGAGCGCGTCAACCTCGGTGGGGCGCAGGTAGCGCTCGTCGAACTTCACGTACTTCTCCCAGTCGAGCCCGACGTGCTCGAACGAGTACTGCAGGAAGTCCTTGACCGTGTAGGCCGTGTTGGTGGCGACGACGTAGTCGGTGGCCTCGTCGTGCTGCAGCATGCGCCACATCGCCTCGACGTACTCGGGGGCGTAGCCCCAGTCACGCACGGCGTCGAGGTTGCCCATGTAGAGCTCCGACTGCACGCCCGCGGCGATGCGGGCGACCGCGCGGGTGATCTTGCGGGTCACGAACGTCTCGCCACGGCGCGGGGACTCGTGGTTGAACAGGATGCCGTTGACGGCGAAGATGTCGTACGCCTCGCGGTAGTTGCGCGTGATCCAGTACGAGTAGACCTTCGCGACACCGTACGGCGAACGAGGCCAGAACGGGGTCTCCTCGTTCTGCGGCGGCGGGGTCGCACCGAACATCTCCGAGCTCGACGCCTGGTAGAAACGCGTCTTGAGACCCAGGGCGCGAATGGCCTCGAGCAGGCGGATCGAGCCGAGGCCCGTGACATCCCCCGTGTACTCGGGCTCGTCGAAGCTCACGCGCACGTGCGACTGGGCCGCGAGGTTGTAGACC
Source organism: Leifsonia sp. AK011 (assembly GCF_013410945.1). NCBI lineage: Bacteria > Bacillati > Actinomycetota > Actinomycetes > Micrococcales > Microbacteriaceae > Leifsonia > Leifsonia sp. AK011. The sequence goes on from NZ_JACCCH010000001.1 coordinate 2,787,707, forward strand.
TCGTCCGGCTGGATCTCGCCGAGGAGGGTCACCAGGCGGGATCCGTCGGTGAGGTCCGCGTAGTGGAGCTTGAGGCGCGGGTTGTCGTCGTGCGAGTCCTGGTAGATGTGGTCGATGCGGTCGGTGTTGAACGTCGACGCACGACGGATGAGGCCGTGAACCTCGTAGCCCTTGCTGAGCAGGAGTTCTGCAAGGTAGCTGCCATCCTGACCGGTGATTCCGGTGATGATCGCCTTCTTGGCTACGGGCTCTGTCATGACGTGTGCTCCATCTGGTCGGGGAGAAAAGGGCCCGTCCGGGCGCGGCTGGTGAACCCAGACAGACTACAGGGAGCGGGCCGTGGCGTTCACTCGGCGGGCGGCGAACGCCGAAGCCCAGCGGATCGGGTACTGCCAGAGCGGGCTGACCGGGCGCAGGACCGCTGGCAGGTGGCGGCGCTTGACCGCCTCGGACTCACGACTCGAGGCGAGACGGTTGGCCACGGTGAGCGAATCGGGATGCCAGCGGAAGCCGGAGACCGACTCGCGCGTGAACGCGAACTTTCCGTGGCTGCGGAGTTTGAGGAACGCGTCGAGGTCCATCGCGTACTTGAGCTGCGGGTCGAAGCCGCCGATCGCGAGCAAGTCATCGAGGCGCACCATCGTGCCGGGGTGCGGAATGAGGTCAGGGCCCCACGGCAGGAGGAAGATCGCGAGGCGCCCCGCGTTGCTCGTGACGATGGTGCGGCCCTCCGCGTCGATGTAGTCGCAGCCACCGTAGGCGAGCACCGCGTCCGGGCGGGATTCGAGGATGCCACGCAGGCGCTTGAGACCGCCCGGGCGGAAGATGTCGTCGTCGCCGATCCAGGCGTAGTACTTCTCGGTCGTACGTGCGGTGAGTCCCCTGTTGATCGCCTCGGAGATGCCGGTCTTCGGGTCGTCGACGATCACGGCACCGAACTCCGCCGCCATCGCGCGGGCCTCGGTCGCCCCGGCGGGGAGCACGACGGCGAGCGTCAATGCGACGTCGGCGCGCTGGGCATCCACCGTCTCGAGCGTCTCGCGCAGGGTGTCGAGCCGGTCGCCCAGGGTGGGAAGCACAACGAGCACTTCTGGTGAGGCCATGAGCTGTCTCCTCGAGTGTTTCTGCGCTGTTGCTACGATCAGCGGGGGTGAGCGCACCGCACGGAATAATGTCGTGCCCGGTGGCGCTGAGTCTGGTGGCTTAGCCACAGATCTGCTGCAGGGCGAGCCCCAGCGAGTATAGCGAGAGCACGGGAGCGACGAGCGAGCATGGCAACCACGACGATGAACAAGGACAGCCGTATCTACGTCGCGGGACACCGCGGTCTCGTGGGTTCCGCCATCTGGCGGCACCTCGAGAGCGAGGGCTACACCAACCTCGTCGGCGCCACCTCCTCCGAGCTCGACCTGCGTGACCGCTCCGCGGTGTTCGACTTCCTCCACGAGCAGCGCCCCGATGTCGTCATCGACGCCGCGGCCCGCGTCGGTGGCATCCACGCGAACGACACCTTCTCCGCCGACTTCCTGAGCGACAACCTGCTGATCCAGGTGAACGTGATGGATGCCGCGAACTCGGTCGACGTCGACCGGCTCCTGTTCCTCGGCTCCTCATGCATCTACCCCAAGTTCGCCGAGCAGCCCATCAAGGAGTCCTCGCTCCTCACGGGTGAACTCGAACCCACGAACGACGCCTACGCGATCGCGAAGATCGCCGGCATCATGCAGGTGCAGGCCGCGCGCAAGCAGTACGGCCGCCACTGGATCTCCGCGATGCCGACGAACCTGTACGGCCCGGGCGACAACTTCCACCCCGAGAACTCGCACGTGCTGCCCGCCCTCATGCGCCGCCTGCACGAGGCTGCGCGAGACGGTGCCGAGTCCGTCACGATCTGGGGCACCGGAACCCCGCGGCGGGAGTTCCTCTACGTGGACGACCTGGCACGGGCATCCCTCTTCCTCCTCGAGAACTACGACGACCCGCAGACAATTAACGTCGGCGTCGGCGAGGACCTCTCGATCCGCGAGCTCGCGGAGACTATTGCGACCACGGTCGGCTTCGAGGGCGACATCCTTCTCGACACGACGAAGCCGGATGGCACACCCCGCAAGCTTCTCGACGTGAGCCGCCTCAACGACCTCGGGTGGAGCGCGCAGACCTCCCTCGACGAGGGCATCAAGACCACCTACGACTGGTACCTCGACCACGAGAGCAGCGTCCGCGCCAAGTAACCGCGCGGTCGACGGCGCTAGGATTCTCGGGTGTCGTCGAGCTTTGCGGAAACCCTCATCGTGATGCCCGCATTCCGCGAGGCGGGCGCGGTCGGTGACGTCGTCCGCGAGGTTCTCGAGAAACTTCCCGGCGTCGGCATCCTCGTGGTCGACGACGGATCGCCGGATGCCACGACCGAGGTGGCTCGCGCTGCGGGCGCCCGCGTCGCCACCCTCCCGTTCAACCTCGGTGTCGGCGGCGCCATGCGAACGGGCTTTCGCTACGCCCTGCAGAACGGCTACCGCAACGTCGTACAGGTGGACGCCGACGGCCAGCACGATCCCGCTGGAGTGCCTGCGCTCCTCGCCCAACTGGACAACTACGACGTCGTGATGGGCGCACGATTCGCCGGCGAGGGTGAGTACAGCGTGCGCGGGCCGCGAGCGTGGGCGATGAAAGTGCTCTCCGGGGTTCTCAGCCGGACTGCGAAAACCAAGCTCACCGACACGACCTCGGGGTTCAAGGCCTCCGGGCCGCGCGCCGTCGCACTCTTCGCCGAGCACTACCCCGCCGAGTACCTGGGCGACACTATCGAGGCGCTCGTCATCGCGGCCAAGGCAGGCATGCGCATCACCCAGGTCCCCGTGGCGATGCGTCCCCGGGCGGCCGGTGTGCCCTCGCAGAACTTCGTGAAGTCGGCGGCATACCTCGGTCGAGCCGCGATCGCCCTCGTGTTCGCCTACATCCGGCCCGAGTCGTCGTACCGCACGGGAGATCAGACATGAACATGAGTGTCGCCAGCTACATCTTCGGCATCGTCTCCGCGCTGCTGATCCTCGTCGTCGTCATCGAGATGCTCCGCCGCGGTCGCCTGCGCGAGCGTCACGCGGTCTGGTGGGTCATCGCTGGCGTACTCGCCCTCATCGCGGGCGTCTTCCCGAGCACCCTGGCCTGGGCCGCGCGCGCCGTCGGGATCGAAGTCCCGACGAACCTGCTGTTCTTCGTGAGTATCGGCATCCTGTTCTTCGTCGCGCTGCAGACGAGCGCCGAGCTCACCCGGCTGGAGGCCAAAACGCGAACCCTCGCCGAGCAGGTCGCGCTCCTGGAGCTGCGCATCCGCGAACTCGAGTCAGCCCAGGGCGACAAGAAGCCGTAGTCGCCGGCGCTACTTGCCGGCCAGGCGCGGAGCGATCCACTCCTGGAGACGAGCGACGCCCTCGTCGAGGCCGACGGTCGGAGACCAGTCGAGCCACTGCGTTGTCGCCGAGATGTCGGCGGATGCCGCCCGCACATCCCCATCGCGGAACTTGCCCACCACCACCGGGGCCGGTGCGCCGTAGTAGCGCGCGATCGCGTCGGCCATGTCGTGGATCGTGGTCGGGATGCCCGTACCCACGTCGAGCACGGGTCGCGCTGCATCCGGACCCGCGGTGAGCACCGCACCGATCGCCGACGCGACGTCGTCGATGAACACGAAATCGCGCACGATGGCGCCGTCCTCGTAGAGCGGGATCGCTGTGCCCTCGCGAGCCCACTGCGAGAACAGGGAGACGATGCCCGTGTAGGAGTTGATGAGCGACTGGCCAGGACCGTACACGTTCTGCAGACGCAGGATGCTCACGGGAACACCACGGGATCCGCCCCAGGCGTTGAGCAGGTTCTCCTGGGCGAGCTTGGTGGCGCCGTAGACACTCGTGGGCGCAGGCGGTGTGACGCCTGCCTGCATGGGGAGGGCCGTGGCATCCTCGAAGTCCCACTGGCCGGCCTCGAGTTGCGCGTGCGAGCGCATGCCCGGCTGGAACACGGTGCCATCGGAGCGGCGCCAGCTGCCCTCGCCGTACACGGCGCGGCTGCTGGCGAGCACCACGTGCGCAGGGAGATGGCCCGAGCGCCCGAAGGCGTCCGTGAGTTCGGTGGTGCCGACGACGTTCACCCTGCTGTGGCGGCTCGCCTCATCGAGGGACTGCGCAGTGCCGGTTTCGGCGGCGAGATGGATGACGGTATCGGGGCGGGCCACGGCGAGCGCCCTGTCCCATTCGGCCGGATCGGCGACGTCGCCGACGATGACCTCGACACGGGCATCCAGCTCGACGGGGGGTGTCCCCCCGGGGTGCACCTGGGGATGGAGGGAGTCGAAGGCGATCCAGCGGTCTGCACGGTCGATGAGAAGGTCAGCCAGTGCGGTGCCGATGAAGCCGGCCCCGCCGGTGACGAGCACAGTTCCTAGGGTCACTGGTTGACTTGCCTCACTGCTGGGTGACTGCGGCCTCGATGGCCGGATGCGGAATGCCGGTCCAGTCTGGCACGATCACTGTTCCGGGGACGACTGCGAATCGCCATCGCCCCGCCTGTCGCGCCGACTGACGGCGAGGCCACCGAGGTGCACGGCGAGGCCACCGAGCGGGCCGGCGAGCAACGAGATGCTCGCGCGCACCTCGAGCGGAAGCGGCAGGAACACGGTCGCGATCGTCACGAGTGCTCCCGTCACCCACCCTGCCGTGAAGATGTGGTGGCGCGAGCGCGCGAGCACCGCTGCACCCGTGACGCAGAGCGCCGCGACGACCGCAGAGGATGCCACGAGCACAGCGATGAACCAGGCCCCGGGCACCGGCTCCCCCGGGTACAGCCACGCGAAGATGGTCGGGCCGAGCAACCAGCTGGCCACACCGAGCAGGACTCCCCCGATGGCGAGCACCCCGAGAATACGCGCGAGCCGACCGGCGACATGCGCATCGCGGAACTGCACGAGGAGCCACCCCTGCAGCGACATCGTCACCACGATGAGCGGGGCTCGCACGAGGGTGACGGTGAGCACGACCATCCCCACCAGGGCAGGCTGCTCCCCCGCGGTCGCGAGGGTGAAGATGAGGGGGAAGCCACTGACCATGATTCCGGTGGATGCCGCGGCCGTGATGGTTCTGGCGACGTTCCACGCGAGCTGCCGGTAGCCGACATCGAGCTGCGCGCGCCCCACGACCTGCGAGCGGATGAACGGCCACAGCACGACCACCGCGAGAAGGAACGGGGCTGCGACGGCCCACGCGAGCACAACGACATCGTGGGTGAAGAGCAGCGCGACGCCGACGGCCAGCAGTCGCAGCAGGGCATCGGCGAGCACGAGGGCCGCAGCCTCGCGCCAGCGGGCCAGGCCAAACAGGGTTCCGGCGAGCACGGCGACGATCGCGTAGCTCGCGGTCCCCGCCGCGAAGGGAAGGACGAGAAGCCAGCCGCGGCCCGGGAACACGGCATCCGCCCACAGCGGTGCGGTAGCGAGGATCACCCCGAAGGTGAGAAGGGATGCCGCGAGCCCGGCGTTGCGCGCCCGGTTCACCACGTGGGCACTCCCCGGTTCCACCGCGCCGGTGGCCCTCGTCACCTCCTGCTGCAGACCGTAGAGGGCACCGACCACGAGGTACAGGGCCGCCCAGAAGGCCGCGAACGTCGCATACTCGGCGAACCCGATCGCCCGGGGCACCAGCCACGTGACCAGGTACGACGTAACCCCGGCGATCGCTGTGGCACCGAGCAGCACGGGCAGGCCGGACTTGGGCATGCCGTTCAGCCTATCCGCGTACTATCGAAGCCATGCCCGCCCGCTCCACGTCGCCGCGCCCGTGGGTCGTCTTCCTCGTGACGTGGGTACTCTTCTCGGCCTTGGCGGCCCTGTGGTCCGTGGCAACTCCCCTCGCGGCATCCCCCGATGAGCCCGCCCACATCATCAAGGCAGCCTCCGTGGTTCGCGGCGCGTTCAACAACGCCGACGAGGGCAAGGGCGCCCTGGTGGACGTGCCGCAGTACATCGCGTGGACCCACGCGCAGACCTGCGCGGCGTTCAACGCGGAGGTGACGGCAGCCTGCATCCAGGATGCGCCGGGCGACACCACGGAACTCGTCGAATCGACGACGACCGCGGGTCGCTACAACCCCGTGTACTACGTGCTCGTGGGCGCCCCCAGTCTCGTGTTCGAGAACGCGGGGGGCATCTACGCGATGCGCATCCTGAGCGGTGTTCTCGTGAGCGTGTTCCTCGCCCTGACCGTGATGATCCTGGCGGGGTGGCGCGCGCGGACCCTCCCCGTGATCGCCTTCGGCACGGCCATGACGCCCATGGTGCTGTTCCTCACCGGGTCGGTCAATCCGAATGCTCTGGAGGTCGCGGCCACGCTCACGGCGTTCACGGCCGTCACCGCCGTGATCGTGAGGCCGGACCCCGCGCTGCTCACCCAACGCGCGACGATCATCGCCGTCGCTGGCGTCATCGCGTCCAACACGAGGGCGATCTCGCCACTGTGGGTCGCCATCGCGGTTCTCGTCCCGTTCATCCTCGCCTCGCGCGAGCAAATCCGGTCGCTCGTGCGGAGCCGACCCGTGATCATCTCGGCCTCCGTCGTCGTCGTGGGCGCGGCCGTGGCGCTGCTCTGGCTGCGCCTGACGAACACGGTGGCGACCTCCTCCGAGGCGGGCGGGGAGGCCCCCGAGGTTCCTTATGCCGGGTCATCCCCCCTCGAGGGGTTCGCCCTCATGATGCTGCGCTTCGGCCAGCACCTGCGCGAGATGATCGGCGTCTTCGGCTGGCTCGACACCGCCGCGCCGACCGAGGTCTACGCTCTGTGGGGCCTGCTGTTCGGTGCGCTCGTGGTTGCTGCTGTGGCCATCCTGCGCGGCCGCCAGCTCCTCTTCGCCCTGGCCCTCATCGTGATGGTTCCCCTCGTGCCTGCGCTCGTGCAGGGCGCGTTCATCACCTCGGGCGGGTGGATCTGGCAGGGGCGTTACGCACTCCCCGTGCTGGTGATCGCGATCGTGGGGCTGGGCATCGCCCTCGCGGACCATTACGCCCGCCTTCCCCGTCGCACGCTCGTGATCCTCACCACGATCGCGGCCGCGATCTGGTTGGTGTGCCAGGTCCTCGCCTTCACTACGGCCATGCAGCGCTACACGGTCGGTGCGAGCGGGTCGTGGTTCGCCATGATCCTGGAACCGCAATGGCAGCCCCCCGGCGGTATCGTCCCCGTGCTGCTCGCGTTCCTGGTCGTCGCCGCGGGCACGGCTGCACTGGGCTGGCGCTGGGCGCTGACGGCCCCTACCGCGGTGGAGACGGCGGACGATGTCGAGACGGATGCCGCGGCATCCGTGCCTCGCTAACCCTCGCCGCTGCCCCAACCTTTCCCTCTGTGTCGCCAGGTTGCGCGCTGTTACAGGCGCGCACCACGATCGCCGCGTCTCCCACGTACCGTCGAAGTGTCAGGAGGGATCATGCTCACGAGGTCGGACCGCGCGGAGATCGAGGAGGTCATCGCCATCTACGGCCATGTCGTCGACGACAACGCCTGGGATCGCGCCCACCTCGTGTTCACCGACGACTTCGTCTTCGACTTCAGCGAGTTCGGGCGGCCCAATCTGAACGGCGTCATCGAACTCCAGTCAGCCCTTCGCAATCGCAAGGTCTACTCGCACCACTCGACGAACATCTTCATCCAGGAGGTCGACGAGGACACCGCGCGAGTGCGCAGCAAGTTCATCGGGTTCTCCAACGAGGGGCCGCCGATCTCCGGCGACTATCGCGACGTATTTGTGCGCACACCAGCGGGGTGGCGCCTCTCGCGCCGCCGCAGTTCGGTGCGCGACCCGCGCTTCGACTGAGTCGAGCGACGGCCCCGCCCCTACCGAACCGCACCGCCCGTCAGCCCGCCGACGAGCCAGCGCTGGAAGAACACCGCGGCAGCGAAGACCGGGATCACACCGATGAACGACGCGGCAGCGATCTTGCCGAAGTGTGGCGTGCGATCGCCGTAGAACAGCGAGAGGGCCACCGGGAAGGTCTGGGCATCCGCACTCTGCGTGAGGAACGTCGCGAGCAGGAACTCGTTGTAGTTCAGGATCGCGACGATGATCCCCACCGCGATCATGCTGGGGAGCAGCAGCGGCGCGATGACCGAGACGAGCGTGCGCAACGGGCCCGCGCCGTCGAGCGTCGCGGCCTCCTCGATCTCGATCGGCAGACGACGCACGAACCCCTCCAGAAGCCACACGGCCACGGGAGCATTCGCCAGCGCGTAGACGAGAGCGAGACCGAGCACGGTGTTGTTGAGCCCGACGATGCGCAGGAGCGTCAGCAGTGGCACGACGGCAACGATCGGAGGGAGCAGCCACGGGCTCATGAGTGTCGCGCCGAGCGTTCGACCACCGGCGCGGAACCGGGCGATCGCCCAGGCCCCTGGCAGGGCGATCACGAGCGTGATGAGCGCACCGCCGAGCGCGGCGAGCAGCGAATTGCCGATGGATGCCGGGATGCCCGACCCCAGCACGTCACCCCAGTTCGACCACTGCGGGTCGGGCGTCCAGAGGATCCCCGAAACCGTCTCGTCGCGCCCCATGAGCGAGACGGAGAACAGGTACGCGAGGGGCACGACCGTGCCGAGGAGCGCGACTCCGAGTACCGCGTAGGCCACCACGGAGCGGTGTTGGAAGGCGAAGCGGGGCCGTGCGACTGGGCTGGTGTCAGTCATGGGAGAGCCTCCTGACGAGCGCGGCGACCGGAAGTGTGACGAGAGTGACGACGACCGCGAAGAGAAGGGTGATGGCGGAGGCCCGACCAACGTCGAACTCCTTGAGGGCGACCTGGTAGATCACGTACGAGGTGGTCGTCGAGGCCTGGCCCGGCCCACCCGAGGTCATGATGAAGACGAGGTCGAAGACCTTGAGGGCGATCACGAGGCGAACGAAGAACACGGCGGCAACCGTTCCCGCGATTGCCGGCCACGTGATGTGCCGGAAGAGCCCGAAGCCGTGCGCACCATCGAGCGCGGCCGCCTCACGGACGGCGCCGTCCTGGGTCAGGAGCGCCGCGTAGACCAGGAGCGTGACGAGTGGCGTCCACTGCCAGACATCCGCTAGTCCGATCGCGGGAAGAGCCCAGAATGTCGACGACAGCGGGGCGACGGATGCACCCTCCACACCGACCCCGCGCAGGAGCGTGTCGAGCAGCCCCCCGCCGGGGTTGAAGACGAGCTTCCACAGCGTGCCGACCACGACGGGCGGCGTGATGAGCGGAAGCAGCAGGAGCGTTCGCACGACCGATCCCGACCGGGTGGCGCGGTCGAGGGAGACCGCGATGACGACGCCGAGCACCACGCTCACGATCGAGATGGACAGGGCGTAGAGCACGGTTCGGAGAAACGAGGCGACGATGTCACCGTCGGCGAGCACGACCCCGAAGTTCTCGGTGCCCACCCACTCGCGGAATGGCTTGCCGAGTGTCGAGTCGCTGAAGGCGGCCGCGAGGATGAAGAGCAAGGGGTAGAGACCGAGCACGACGATCGACAGGACCGTCGGGGAGATGTACAGGCGGTGCGCCCACGCCTGCCGCGGCACGAAGCCGGACGACAGGCGCGGGCGCACCGTTGTGGTGGCATTAGCCAAGGATTTTCTCCCACTCGGCCTGCACGCGGTCGAGTGTCTCCTGGGCGGTTCCGCCCTCGCCGGCGATGAGCTTGGCGAGTTCATCAGTCAGGATCTGGGCTGCCTGCGTGGCGTTCTCACCCGTGGGCCAGGCGAGCGATCCCGACAGGGTCGTGCGGTTCACGTTCTGGAGCTCGGGGTACTTCTCGCCGTACGCGTCGCTCTCGAGCGAGGACTTGCGGTTCGGGTCGATTCCCGTCTGCGGGTCCGCGACGATCAGTTCGGAGTTGACCTCGCTCGATGCAGCGAACTCGATGAACGCCTTCGCGAGGTCGGTCTTCTCCGTGTTGGCTGCGATGACCCAGGTGAAGCCCGCGACGAGGGATGCCCGGGGCTCCGTGTTGTCGCCACCGACGGGCAGTGTCGTTACGCCCCACTTGCCTGCGACGGTCGAGTCGGGGTTCGTCTCGGAGCCGACACCCAGGTCGGTCCAGTTCTCGATGAACCCGACCTTGCCGTCGTACCAGGCTCCGTTCCCGACGCCGAAGTCGGTCTCGGCGGGAGTCGGGAACGCATACGGCACGGCGTCGACGAGCGCCTGCGCTGCCGCGACGGCCTCCGGGGAATTGATGGTCGGCTTGCCGTCCTCGTCCACAAACGTTCCACCGAAACCAGCGAGGCGGTTGGCGTAGGCGGCACCGAGGATCAACGGGGACTTCTGGCCGAAGATCGCCGAGCCGTAGACACCATTCGCGCTCTCGTTGGCCGTGATGATCTTGATGTCCTCGAGGTACTCGTCCCACGTGGCGGGTGGCTCGGTGATGCCGTTCCGCTCGAGGATCTCCTTGTTGTAGAAGAGCACGTGGGTGTCTCCGTCGAACGGGAGGCCATAGCGCCGCCCGTCGACGAGCGTGTACGGGTCGTAGATCGACTGGATGAAGTCATCCGTCTGCAGCGACGGGGTGGAGTCGATCCAGTCGGTGAGGTCCTGGATCGAGCCGCCGGCGGCGAGGTCGCCGATCGAGACGTACCAGGGAGCCGCGACGTCGATGGTGTTCGCGCCGGACTGCTGGTCGAGGGCGAGGGTGGACCCGATCTCGTCGTAGGGCACGATCGTGAGGTCGACGGTCGCACCCGTCTCCGCCTCGAAGTTCTCCTTGAGCCAGTTCGCTGCACCCTCGTGGGACGTGATGAGGAGCGCGCTGAGCGTCTGGCCGGAGAAGTCGCCGTCACCGGCACCTTCCCCGCCGTCGCTCGGCGCCGCGCACGCCGTGAGGGCGAGGGCTAGTGAGGCGATGGATGCAGTCGCCGCGACGATCCTGCGTCGCCTGGCCTGCTGCGTGGTTCGGGTGGTCATGAGTGCTCCTTGGTGTGAAACAGCGGATCTGCTGTGAGGACGCCGTCATGCTAAAAGTCGGCAGCGGCCTGCCGTGCTGACGTGTCGCAGGGCGACGCACTGTTACGCGTCGACCGGCCAGGGTGACGAACTGCGACGCCCCGTTACGAGCCCGCCCGCACGCCGTTCCGGTGCGGGTTAGCGTGCACACGATCACAGCCCGACCGCGCACCCAAGGAGCCTCCGACATGACCCGGCGCATCATCTTCAACGCCTTCGACATGAGTTGTGTCACCCACCAGGCGCCCGGTCTCTGGCGCCATCCCGACAACCAGGCGGACCGGTACAACGATCTCGACTACTGGGTCGACCTCGCCAGGCTCCTCGAGCGCGGGACCTTCGACGCGGTCTTCATCGCCGACGTGCTCGGTGTCTACGACGTGTACCGCGACTCCGCCGCCCCCGCTCTCGTCGACGCTGCGCAGGTGCCTCTCGGTGACCCCGTCATCCAGGTCTCGGCGATGGCCCAGGCAACCGAGAACCTCGGTTTCGGTGTCACTGTCGCCTCCACCTACGACCAGCCTTACCAGCTCGCCAGGCGGTTCTCGACGCTCGACCACTTCACGAAGGGTCGCATCGGATGGAACGTCGTCACCTCCTACCTCAACTCGGCCGCCAAGAACCTCGGGCTCGACCAGCAACTCGGGCACGATGACCGTTACGAGGTCGCCGAGGACTTCCTCGACGCGAGCTACAAGCTCTGGGAGGGGTCCTGGGAGGATGGCGCGGTGCTCCGCGACCGGGAGGCCGGAGTGTTCACCGACCCGGCCAAGGTCCACCCCATCTCGCACGAGGGTTCGTACTACAGGGTCCCGGGCATCCACCTGTCCGAGCCCAGCCCGCAGCGCACCCCGGTGATCTTCCAGGCCGGCGCATCGCCGCGCGGTCGCGAGTTCGCTGCTCGGCACGGCGAGGCGATCTTCATCAACGGCCTGCGCCCGGAGATCACCCGCAAAGCGACGGACGACATCCGCAACCGCGCCGAAGCACTCGGACGCCCTCGCGATTCAGTGAAGATCCTGACGCTGGCCACCGTGATCGTCGCGCCCACCGATGAGGAGGCGCAGGCGAAGTACGCGGAGTACCGCGAGTACGTGAGCCTCGAGGGCGCACTCGCGCTCTACGGCGGATGGTCTGGCCTCGACCTCTCGCAGTTCGACCCAGACGTTCCGCTCAAGTACGTGGACACGGATGCCGCGCGCTCCGCGCTCTCGATCTTCACGACCGCCGACCCCGAACGCGAGTGGACGCCGCGGGACATCGCCCACTACGTCGGGATCGGGGGCATCGGTGCGGTCATCGTGGGAAGCCCCTCGACCGTCGCGGACGAGCTCGAGCGCTGGGTGGAGGTGGGTGGGATCGACGGCTTCAATCTCGCCTACGTGGTGACGCCCGGCACGTTCGAGGACTTCATCGAACTCGCCGTCCCCGAGCTGCGGGCGCGCGGTCTCATGTGGGACGAGTACCCCGGGGGCACGCTCCGCGGGCGACTGCGCGGCGATGGGTCACCCGTGATCCCCGAGTGGCACCCCGCCCATGCGTACCGCGGCGCGTACGCCGACAAGCCCAGCACACTCGACGACGAACGCCCGTCGCCGCTGGAGAACGCACCTCGCGCGGAGAACACACAGAACAGACAGGAGAACGCATGACCGCCACCACCTCCCGCAGCTACTGGAGCGGCACGGCGCCGACAGAGGAGCTGGCCCACTGGAGCGGCGTGGCTGAACGAGTCGCGGCACAACTCGCCACCGACGCGCTCGAGCGGGACCGCCGCAATCTCGACCCGACGACGGAGCTGGATCTCCTGCGCGACGCCGGCCTGGTCGACCTGCTCCACCCCGTCGAGTTCGGGGGCGGTGGCGGCCACTGGGAGACCGCGTTCCGTGCAGTTCGGATCCTGTCGCGTGCCGATGCATCCGTCGCGCAGGTGCTCGCGTACCACTACATCAACTCGGCCAATATCGGCTTCGCCGCCGACCCGGTCTCGCAGCCCGACTGGTACCGCCGCACCGTGTCAGGCCACTGGGTCTGGGGTGACTCGGTCAACCCGGTGGACCCGGACCTCGTGCTCACCCCCGACGGTGACGGATACCGACTCGACGGCGTGAAGCGATTCTCGACGGGCGCCTCGGCGGGTGACGTCGTGCTCGCAGCGGCACTCGTGAAGGGCGGGGCGCGCGACGGTCGCCAGGTTTTCGCCGTGCTCGACCACGACCGGGAGGGCATCGAGTACCTCGGGGACTGGGACGCCCTCGGCCAGCGCCTCTCCGCGAGCGGCTCGGTGCGCTTCTCCGCGGTCGCCGTTGCTGAAGCGGACATCCTCGGCGAGTTGAGCGCGGAGCCCTTCGCGAATCTCATCACCCCGGGCATCCAGCTCGCGTTCGGCAACATCTACCTCGGTATCGCCGAGGGCGCGCTCGCGCAGGGCCTTGAGCTCACCCGCGCCCGAAAGAACGCGTGGTTCCTCAGCCAGGCGGAGACCTACCGGGATGACCCGTTCATCCAGCGCGTCGTCGGCGAATTCTCCTCCCACATCGCCGCCGTGGAGGCGCTGGCCGACCGTGCGGGGCGCCGATTCGACGAGACGGTCGCGCTCGGAGCGGCGACCACCCCCGAGGATCGCGGACGCATCGAGATCGAGATCGCCAAGCTCAAGGTGGTTGCGACCGAGGTCGGTATCGAGGTGGCAAACCGTATCTTCGAGATCACCGGATCGAGCTCGGCCAGGAGCTCGATCGGTCTCGACCTGTTCTGGCGCAACGTGCGCACCCACTCGCTGCACGACCCCGTCGACTACAAGAAGTTGGAGGTCGGAGCGTGGGAGCTCAACGGCCAGCTCCAGCCGATCTCGCTGTACACCTGATGGCCAGCGCAGCAGACGCACGCGCGAGGCTCCAGCCCGTGTTCGCCCGGATCGGTGCTGGAACCGTGGAGCGCGAGAGGACGCGCACCCTGCCCTACGCCGAGGTCGCGGCGTTGCTGGAGGCGGGCTTCGGTCGCCTGCGCATCCCGGTGGAGTTCGGCGGCGACGGCCTGGACTGGCCCGAGTTCGCGGAACTCCTCGTCGAGCTCGCCGCCCTGGACTCGAACCTCCCGCAGATCTTCCGTGGGCACATCGCCTACGTCGAGGACCTCATCTCCTCTCCCCCGAGCGACAGGCGCGAGCGGTGGCTGCGACGACTCGCCGGCGGCGAGCTCGTGGGCAACGCCTGGAGCGAGGTGGGCTCCGGTGCGCTCGGCACCAACAGCACTGTGGTGTCCACAGCCGAAGACGGGGAGCTTCGGGTCGACGGCCGCAAGTTCTACACGACCGGCAGCATCTTCGCCGACTGGATCGATGCGACGGCCACGCAGGGAGACACCACCGTCACCGTGCTCATCCCCCGTCATCAGCCCGGTGTCGTCGTGCAGGACGACTGGGATGGCTTCGGTCAGCCCCTCACGGGCACGGGAGGGGCTGTCTTCGACGGTGCCGTGGTCGACCCCGAGGATGTCGCGGCGTTCGATGCGCGCTTCCGCTACCAGACCGCCGTCTACCAGCTCGTGCTCCTGAGCGTTCTCGCGGGCATAGCCTCTGCCGTGGAACGGGATGCCGGCGAGCAGATCCGATCGCGAACACGCGTGTACAGCCACGGAACGGCCGCCCGCACGCACGATGACCCGCAGGTGCTCCAGATCGTGGGTGAGATCTCCGCCGCCGCGGCGGTGGCCCGGGCATCGGTGCAGGCGGTCGCGCGCGCGGTCCAGCACGCTGTCGACCTCTCCGGCGACCGGGACAGCCCTGAGGCCATCGAGGCGGTCGTCGCCGCCGAACTCGGCTCCGCGCAGGCTCAGATCGTGCTCTCCGAGCTCGTCACCCGGTCAGCTACCCGACTCTTCGACACCGTCGGAGCCTCCGCGATCAGCGGGTCGAAGCGGCTCGACCGGCACTGGCGCAACGCCCGCGCGGTGGCATCCCACAATCCCTGGATCTTCAAGGCCCGCGAGCTCGGCAACTGGTCGGTCAACGGCGTGGTGCCGGAGTTCATCTGGAGCGTGGGGGTCAAGCAGCCCGGCCCTCCCGCGGGGTGAGGGGGTCGCGTACCTCACACTCGTGAGACAGCGGAGGGCTCAGGCACCGTGCAGCAGGTCGCGCAGGATGTCGAGGCTGCCCTGGCTCGAGAGCCGCGGGTAGTTCCGCCTCTGCCGCAGCACCGGGGCCACGCGCGCGAGACGGCGCGCTGGGTACTGCGCACGCGCGGTCTCGAAGCGCTGCTTCGCGCGGGCGAGCTCGAGCACCTCCGTGGACAGCGGGATGCCCTCCAGCCGCTCGACCAGCGCGGACGACCGCGACGCCAGCCACTCGTAGCGAGTGCCGCGCGGTTCGAACATGCGGCGCATCAGGTGGCCGGGCGTCGGCCGCGCGACCCCAATCTGGTTGCCACCGTGCTGGCGGTAGTCGACAAGGGCGCGCTCATCCAGCCGCGCGCCACCGAGGGCGGCGGCGACGGCGGCGAGCCACTCGTCGTGGATCCAGCCATCACCGATCGGGAAGGCCGTGTCGACGAGGCGCCGACGGAAGACGACCGTCGCGCCCGTCGCGAGGTTCCGGCGGATGTAGACGCCGAAGGAGTGGCCCGCGACCAGCGCCCGGCGTTCCTCGACGCTCGCACGCAGCCAATCGAGCAGGCGCTGGCCGAGCGGTGCCCCCGCGCTGTCCACGAGCTCGGCGTCGTGGTGCAGGAACAGCAGTTGCTCGTCGACGGTGAAACGCGCGACGAGTTCCCCGAGCCTCCCCTCGTGCCAGCGGTCATCCTGGTCCGACAGGGCGACGAGGTCGCCGGATGCCGCCCCTATGGCCCGCGCGAAGTTTCCCGCAACGCCCAGCGACCTGGCGCCGGGCTCCAGCACGACGAGCCGCGTGCCGGGGTACTCCTCCGCCACCGCGCGAACGATCGCGAGCGTGTCATCCGTTGAACCGTCGTCGGCGACGACGAGCTCCTCGGGAGCGTGGGACTGCGACAGGATGCTGCGGAGCTGCTCCTCCACGTAGGCGGCACCGTTGTACGTCGCCATCGCGACGCTCACGGTCAGCGCCGACGGCGCGGGCGGCTCCGCCGAGCTCACGAGCCGAACCCGAGCCTCGAGCGCACCTTGCTCCAGGCGACCCGCACCCCTCCGTGGCGGAGGTGGAACAGTGTCTGGCGCACGTTGTGGGCGAGGCCGGAACGACGTCGCGAGCGGATCTGTGGCCGGGAGGGTCGCGGGTCACCTGTCCAGTCGGCCGCGTGCCGCGGATCGGCCATGAACCTCACGAGAGGCTCCAGCACGACGTCCCAGCGGAACCGCTCACGCACGCGCGCGATGTTCTCCCGCGCAGAGGCCGCGAACTGCTCGTCGAACAGCACGGTCTCGAGGGCGTCGGCGAGGGCATCCGCGTCCTCGGCGGGAACAACGATGCCGAGGCCCTCCGCACGAATGAGGTCGGCGAAGTGGTCCCCGTCGGTGACCACCATCGGCAACCCCGCCCAGAGGTAGTCGAGGATGCGCGTGCGGAACGAGAACGTCGTCTCGACGTGCGAGAAGTGCGTGCTCACGCCAGCGTCGGCCTCGAGCAGGTAGTTCTGGCGGTCGGCGTAGTCGACCCAGGAATCATTGAAGAACACGGCCTTGTCCGCAACGCCCAGCTCGGCCGCGAGCGCGCGCGATTCCGAGACGACCCGCATCTCGGGAACGTCGGGGTGGGGGTGCTTCGTGCCCTGGAAGAACAGGCGCACACCACCGCGACGCTTGTCCACCGTGGCGACGGCACGGATGAGCGTCGCCGGGTCGAACCAGTTGTAGAGCCCCCCGCTCCAGAGCAACACCTTGTCGTCCACTCCGAAGCCGGGGCGCACGCCCTTGAGCACATCGCGCTCGTGCACAGGCTCCTCGCCGGGGATGCCGAACGGCACCACAGACAGCAGCCCGTCGAAGTCGGGGTCGCCGTCGTACGTCGTCGGCGTGATGCGGCCGAGGGCCGCGAGCTGGCCGAGGTAGAAGTGCTTCTGCCGCTCGGACGCCGCCATGAAGAAGTCACCGCGAGCGAGCTGCTCGTTGAGCACCTCCGTTGCACCCTCCACCTGGGCGTGCCAGGTGGCCGGGCCGAGTTCGCGACCCTGCTCGAGCTGCTCGAGGTGCATGGGGTCGTAGATGTCGACGACGATCACCTTCGACGACTTCCGCAGCGACTCGAAGACCGACATCGCCGACCCCTGGAAGACGATCACATCGGCCCACGACTCGAGCTTCGAGAACTCGCGGTCGTTGCCGGATGCCACGTGCACGAGCCGGAACGGCGCATCCACCTGCTCGACCCCCGACAGGCTCACGAGGGTGACCTCGCTGGCAGCGGACAGCGCGAGCGCCATGTTCCACGCACGAATGGCCGGACCGGCGATCTTGGCGCCGATGGGGTCGCCCGTGACGACCACCACGCGGTTGGTGAGGCGGGGGGATGCCGCATCGAACGCCTCGACGAGGTTCTCGTAGCCCTGCAGGTACTTCTTCTCGTGGATGATCGGGGCGTCGTACTGGCCGAACAGGCTCCAGATCATCGCCTCGGAGACGACCCGGGTGCGCTGGATCTCCTCGCGCGACGCCTTCAGGGAGGGCAGCTCCTCGACGAACTGGTCGATCGCGTAGACCGCGGCGACCGTCTGCGTCGGGAACTCCATCGTCGGCTCGTCGCTGCCGCCCTTGCGCAGGTCGAAGTCCGTGGAGTCGAGCTCGCCGCGCGTGACTCCACGGCGGATGGAGAGGCCGAGGGCGGCGGGCAGCAGGTCGGCGAGCGCCGCCTGCCCGGCGTTCTTGTAGAGCGTGAAGAGCGCGTTGCGCTCGAGCAGGAAGGTCTCCTTGTGCGAACCGAACGCCGACATCGACGCGTGGTGCTTGTGGAAGGCGAGGGAGGCCGGCTCGTACACGAACCGATAGCCCGCGAGGTTGAGGCGCCAGCCGAGGTCGACGTCCTCGAAGAACATGAAGTAGCGCTCGTCGAAACCGCCGAGAGCCTCGTAGACACTCCGGCGCACGAACATCGCGGAGCCCGTGCCGAAGAGCACGTCCCGGGAGTGATCCGGCGTGCGCGGGATGCGCTCGGCCGTGAACGGCTTGTAGCCCATGCCGTACCAGGTCATCGCCGAGCCGATGTAGTCGACGAGCTCACCCTCCCAGTCGAGGACACGGCTGGCCACCGCACCGACCCTGTCGGATTCCTCGAAACGCGCCACGGCGGCCGCGATCCACTGCGGATCCGGCTTGGCGTCGTTGTTGAGCAGGGCGATGTACTCGCCGGAGGATGCCGCGACCCCCTGGTTGCAGCCACCGGCGAAGCCGTTGTTCGTGGTGGAGACGAGGAGGGTGACGTGGGGTGCAGCGGCGGCGATACGCTCGGCGCTGTCATCCCCCGACCCGTTCTCGACGACGACGATCTCCAGTCGGTCGGCCGGCCACTCGAGCTCGCCGAGCCGCTGGATGGCCTCGAGCGTGTCATCCGTGCCTCGGAAATTGACGAGTACGACGGAGACGACGCCGGGTCTCACGGTGGGCATTGCTGTCCTCTCGATGCGCTGGCGGTATCGCCGAGGCAGTCTAACAAGGGGGCAAAGCTATACTGGGGCGTTGCCCGACGAGAGACATGGACAGATGAACGCGCAGGAACGCTTTGCGATGCTGGAGCGCGAGCCCTTCCGGCGCGTCGGTGCCGGCGGTCGCACACCAACGGCTGGATTCCGGCAGCTCGGTGAGATCTTCCGCCACCGCGAGATGCTCAACCTCCTCGTGCGCCGCGATCTCAAGTCCCGGTACAAGGACAGCGCACTCGGGTTCCTCTGGACCCTCGCGCGCCCGCTCACGCAGATCGCGATCTACTACGTGGTCATCGGGCACTTCCTCGGCGCGGCTCGGGGCATCCCCGACTTCGCCATCTACGTCTTCACCGGCCTCACCGCGTACATGCTCTTCAGCGAGATCGTCGCTGGCGGCACCTCGTCGATCGTGGGCAACAGCGGTCTGATCAAGAAGGTCTACCTGCCGCGGGAGGTATTCCCGCTCGCGAGCGTGGGCTCCGCACTCTTCAACTTCGCGATCCAGCTGGGAATCCTCCTGCTCGCGACCATCGTGTTCGGTCGCATCCCGTGGCACTGGGAGATCGT
The DNA here is from genome assembly GCF_013410945.1 of Leifsonia sp. AK011. Lineage (NCBI taxonomy): Bacteria > Bacillati > Actinomycetota > Actinomycetes > Micrococcales > Microbacteriaceae > Leifsonia > Leifsonia sp. AK011. Next base: position 2,806,886 of record NZ_JACCCH010000001.1, read on the forward strand.
CTACGTGCTCCCGAGCCTCGCCGTTCTCCTCGTATGGGGAATTGCCTTCGCGCTCCTGCTCTCGGCATGGAACGTCTACCTGCGCGACATCGGCTACCTCCTCGAGGTCGTCCTGCTCGTGCTCATGTGGGCATCCCCGATCGTCTACTCGTGGGGCATGGTGCGTGACGCCATCGTCGGCGGCCTGGGTGCTCCCTGGCTGCTCGAGGTCTACACCAACAACCCGATCACCCTCGCGGTGCTCGGGTTCCAGCGCGCCTTCTGGATCGGCGGAGACGGCCTCCCGACGCCCGACTTCCTGCTGCTCAGGATGGTGATCGCCTTCCTCATCGGACTCGTGTTCCTGGCGATCAGCCACCGAGTCTTCACCCGCCTGCAGGGCAACTTCGCCCAGGAACTGTAGGAGCAACCGATGGCCAGGACACTGCTCAACGCCCCCGAGGTCGTGCGCCTCGAGAACGTCTCGAAGCGCTTCGTCGTGCGTCGTGACAACTCGCTCAAGGAACGCCTCGTCACGTTCGGCCGCGCAGGCCGCACCCACCGCGAGGACTTCTGGGCGCTCAAGGACATCTCGCTATCCATCACTGCCGGTACCACCATCGGCCTCATCGGCCACAATGGTTCCGGTAAGTCCACGCTGTTGAAGGTCGTCGGCGGCATCCTCGAGTCCACGACAGGAACGGTCCACAACCGCGGCCGCATCGCCGCCCTGCTCGAACTCGGCGCGGGCTTCCACCCCGACCTCACGGGCCGCGAGAACGTCTACCTCAACGCCTCGATCCTCGGCATGTCGAAGGATGAGACGGACGAACGCTTCGAGGAGATCCTCGACTTCTCCGGCATCGGTGACTTCATCGACACCCAGGTGAAGTTCTACTCCTCCGGCATGTACGTGCGTTTGGCCTTCGCCGTCGCGGTGCACACGGAACCCGACATCCTCCTCGTCGACGAGGTGCTCGCGGTCGGTGACGAGGCGTTCCAACGCAAGTGCCTCGACAAGATCCGCGAGTTCCAGGAGGAGGGCTGCACGATCATCATCGTGACGCACGCCCTCGGCCAGGTCGTCGAGCTCTGCGACCGCGCCGTCCTGCTGAATCGCGGCGAGATCGTGATCGACGGCGACCCGAGCAAGGCGGTCGCGATGTTCCGCGACATCCTCGAGGAGCGCAGGCTCGAGAGCATCAAGCCGTCCGATCGGGATCGCGAGAACCTCGGCTTCACCGACATCGTCGTCACCGCGAGCGAGGAGGGCCCCCGCGGCGAGATCCTCCCGGGCGCCGACGTCACGTTCGACCTCAAGATCCACTCGGACCTCGACATGTCCGACATGGTCATCGCCGTGCACCTCAACACTCCGACAGGCCAGGATGTCTGGGGCACAACAACCAAGCGACTCGGCCTCACCCTCCCCAGCACGCCGGGCGACAGCACGCTGCGTTTCACTCTGCGCGACACGCGTTTCGGGCCCGGCAAGTACTTCATCAACCTGTCGATCATGGATCCGAGCGGCGTGCATCTGCACGATTGGCTGCAGGCCACCTCGTTCAACAGCCACGATCCGCGGAGTCACTACGGCATCGTCAACACCGAACCCGAGGCGGAGATCCTCGTCAGCTAGGCAAAATCACACGAGTAACACCAGTCACATAAGCCTCGCCAAACCCACTGGTTTACCGTAGGCTTTCCCCTGCTATCCGAGTGGGGGAATTCGATGGTGACTGCACGGGCCCGCGTGAGGCCGACATTCTGGGGAATGATGGCGACCGCAGCCGTCGTTCTCGCGACCCTCGTCGCCTCGCCCGCCGCGCCCGCTCAGGCGTTCACCGGTGCCGACTTCAACGCCGGGTACATCATCAGTGACGCGAACTTCTACGACGGCAACGCGATGTCGGAAGGCGACATCCAGTCCTTCCTCAGCGGCAAGATCGCCGAAGTCGGCGGCTGCAGCACCTCCAACTGCCTCGCCGTGTACCGCGCCAACACGGGATCCAAGCCCGCTGACATCCGTGCCGGTGGTGTCGTGGTCTGCAACGGCTACACCGCCGCAAGCAACGAGTCGGCCGCACGCATCATCTTCAAGGTGCAGCAGTCGTGCGGCATCAGCGCCCGCGTCCTGCTCGTCACCCTGCAGAAGGAGCAGAGCCTGCTCTCGGCGAAGTCGCCCACCAGCTGGCAGATGCAGGCCGCCATGGGCTACGGATGCCCGGACTCCACCCCCGGCGAGTGCGACGCTGGCTACTACGGCTTCTTCAACCAGGTCTACCAGGCCGCCTGGCAGCTCAAGCGCTACTCCGTGCCGGACTACTGGTACTTCAACTTCCGCCCCGGATCGAACTACATCCAGTACAACCCCAACCCCGACTGCGGTGGGTCGTGGGTGAACATCCAGAACAACGCGACCGCGGCGCTCTACAACTACACGCCGTACCAGCCGAACGCGGCATCCCTCGCGAACCTCTACGGCAGCGGCGGCAGCTGCGGAGCCCACGGTAACCGCAACTTCTGGACCTTCTACTACAACTGGTTCGGCAACCCCACCGGGTCTGCGCCCGTGCCGACCATCCCCAACATGCCGGCCTCCTCGCGCATCGCGGGTGCCGACCGGTATGAGACGGCCGTCGAGGTGTCCCAGCGCATCCCGGCCAGCACGGGGACGGTCTTCATCGCCAACGGCGTGAAGTTCCCCGACGCCCTGGCGGCTGCACCCGCCGCGGCTGTCGCCGGCGCTCCCGTGCTCCTCGTCAACGGCACCGACATACCCGCCTCGGTCTCGGCCGAGCTGCAGCGCCTCTCCCCCACGCGCATCGTGGTCGTCGGCAACGAGAGTTCCGTGTCGGCCGATGTCGCCTCGCAACTCGCCGCCTTCACGCCCGAGGTCGTACGCGTCGGCGGAGCGAACCGTTTCGAGACGGCCAGGATGCTCACCCAGTTCTTCCCGCGCGAGCGGGCCAGCGAGGCCTACGTCGTCAGCGGACTCGACTTCGCTGACGCGCTGGCGGCGGGGGCGGCAGCGGGCTCGAAGTCCGCGCCGATCATCCTCGTCGATGGTGCCGAGGGAAGCATCGACCAGGCCACGGCCGACGCACTCACCACGCTCGGAGTCACGAAGGTGACGATCGCGGGTAGCGACAAGACGGTCAGCGCGGGGATCGCGGCATCCATCGATGCCCTGCCGGATGTCACGGTCAACCGTCTCGGCGGGGCCAACCGCTACGCCACCGCTGGGCTGATCGCCCGGGATGCCTTCCCGACGAGCAGCACGGTGTACCTCGCGGCCGGCACGTCGTTCCCCGACGCCCTCTCCGCGGCGGCCCTGGCCGCCACGACCCGGTCGGCGCTCATCCTGACCCAGCCCACGTGCGTGCGCCGGAGCACGGGTGCCGACATCACCGCGTTCGGTGCGAGCTCAGTTGTACTGCTGGGCGGAACCCCCACCCTCAGCGAGGGTGTCGCCCGCTACGAGGCCTGCGACTAGCGGAGTGACTCCGGCCGGGGACTGCTACTCGTAGTCCGCCGCGAGGAGTCGCTGGAGGTAGGTTCCGTAGCCGCTCTTCTGCAGCGGTGCCGCGAGCACGGCGAGCTGGGCGTCGTCGATCCAGCCCGCGCGCCAGGCGATCTCCTCGATGCACCCGATCTTGAAGCCCTGCCGGTCCTCGATCACGCGCACGTACTCGGAGGCCTGCATCATCGACTCGAAGGTCCCGGTGTCGAGCCAGGCCGTTCCACGGTCGAGAACCTGCACCTGAAGGCGACCAGCCTCGAGGTAGCGCTCGTTGATCGTCGAGATCTCGAGCTCGCCGCGGGCGCTCGGCTCGATCGTCTTGGCGATCTTCACCACCTCGTTGTCGTAGAAGTAGAGGCCGGGCACCGCGTAGTTGCTCTTGGGCTTGACCGGCTTCTCCTCGATGGAGATCGCGACGTTGTTGTCGTCGAACTCGACAACGCCGTACGCCGTGGGATTGGCCACCTGGTACGCGAAGATCAGGCCGCCATCGATGTCGCCGTTGTTGCGCAGCGAGCTGCCGAGGCCCGAACCGTGGAAGATGTTGTCGCCGAGAACGAGGGCGACCGACTCGTCGCCGATGAACTCCTCGCCGATGATGAACGCCTGCGCGAGACCGTCCGGACTCGGCTGCACCGCGTACTCGAGGCGGATGCCGAGGTCCGATCCGTCACCCAGCAGCGCGCGGAACTGGTCGTTGTACTCGGGGGTCGTGATGATCAGGATCTCGCTGATGTCGGCCATCATGAGCGTCGACAGGGGGTAGTAGATCATCGGCTTGTCGTAGATGGGCATGAGCTGCTTGGAGATGCCCTTGGTGATGGGCCACAAACGCGTGCCGGACCCGCCGGCGAGGATGATTCCGCGCATCAGTTCGCGCCTCCCGTGTCCGCGGCCCGGGACAGGCTCGCGTAGTACTCCCTCATGTCGTCCCAGGTGGGGAGGAGCCCCTGCTCGGCCGCCTCGGCGAGAGTCGGGGCATCCGTGTCCTTGGGAGACAACAGGGGCTCACCAGCCTCAGGCGGGAACACGAGGCCGATGCCCACATCGAGCGGGTCGATGCCGTGCTCACCGGTGGGGTTGTAGGTGTCGGAGACGAGGTAGCTCACGACGGCGCCCTCGGTGAGGGCGACGAAGGCGTGACCGAGCCCCTCGGAGAGGTAGATGGCGCGGCGGTCGACGTCGTCGAGCAGCACTGAATCCCACTGGCCGAAGGTCGGAGAGCCCACGCGGATGTCGACGACGTAGTCGAGCACTGCACCGTGCGTGCACGTGACGTACTTGGCCTGGCCGAGCGGCACGTCGGCGAAGTGGATGCCACGAACGACACCCTTCTTCGACACGGAGGTGTTCGCCTGCCGGAGCGTGAGGGGGTGCCCGACCGCCTCGGAGAGCTTGTCGAACCTGTACCACTCGAGGAAGACCCCACGGTCGTCGCCGCGGATGATGGGAGTGATCTCGTACGAGTCCGGAATGGACAGCTCTCTAATCTGCACCGAGCGAGTCTACCGGGCCGCGCGGAGAGCGCGGAGGTCGTCCTCCGTATAGGTGGCGGCGATCTGGGCGTCGTTGCCGCCCTCCCAGAGGTTCGACATGTAGAGCCCACCCGCCTGCGTCTCCGGAACGAACGGGAAGATCCTCGGGGTCTCGGTCACCTGCGCGACGGGGATTCCCGCCGAGATGGCGATCCTGTGCAGCCAGACATCGTCAGCCTTGGGCGCGATCTCGAGGAACGCCGTGCCCGCCTCGCGGAGCAGGTCGAGTACGCGTGGCGGGAACACCTGGCCGGACACGGACGTGCCGAAGGTGCGCAGGCTCGGCTCGGTGGAGGTGCAGGGCGTCCATGACTCGTAGGGTGCGATCCGGTCCCCCTCGAACTCGATGTGGTGGGCCCGGAGGCAGTGCACGATGTCGGGATCCTGGCGTGCGGCTGCCGCGAGCTCGGCGAGCCAGGTTGGCGGGTAGAGCTTGTCGTCGTCGCTCGTGACGAGCGGGCGCGAGTGACGATCGATGCTCGAGACGTAGGGGTAGTACTTGGTGTGAACGCCGAGACCGGGCTCGACCTGGCGCACCTCGACACCTCGGCGCATGAGCCTGCGCAGGGCACGTGAGGGCCGCAGCGATGGGTCGTCGAGCCAGAGAATGAGACGACCCGGGCGTTCGACTCCGCTCGCGATCGACTCGAGCGCGACGTGAACCCGACGGAACCTGTCACCGTGGGTGGTCATCGTCACGACCATCTCGGAGTCCGGATCGATGGCGCTGCGCCGGGAGAACCTGTTCGACCGGTCGAGCTCCCGGAGGTACTGACGTACCTCGGGGTAGATCGGGCGATCGTCGAACCCCGGCGGCGGGGGCGGCTGCACCACGCCCAGCTTCTCCGCGAGGGCGCGGACCCCGGGAATGCGACCGACCGCGCGTCGCACGCGCGCCACCGCTCCGAGCGGCCCTGCGTCAGCGGGAGGCACGGAGAGCCTGCAGGTCGGAGGGCGAGTAGGTGGCCGCGAACTGCTCGTCGTTCTCGCGGCCCCACACGTTCGTGATGAAGAGACCGGAGGCCTGGGTGCCGGGGACGAGCGTGAAGTGCTGGGTCTCCGCGGTGACCTGGGCCACGGGCATCCCGTTGCTGATGGCCACCCAGTGCACCCAGATGTCATCGTTCATGGGCGAGACCTCGCGGAACGCCTCGCCCTTCTCGCGGAGCAGGTCGAGCAGACGCGCGGGGAAGAGCTGGCCCGAGACGGAGGTGCCGAAGTTGAGGGGGCTCGCGTCGATGGTGCTCGTGGGCTGCCACTCGCTGTACGGCAGCAGTCGCTCGCCCTCGAAGTCCATGCGGTGAGCGCGGTAGCAGACGATCGCGTCCGGCTCCCGGGAAGCCGCGGCCGCGATGCCCGCAAGCCAGTCCTTCGGGTAGATGATGTCGTCGTCGCTCGTGACCATGGGCACCTCGTGCCGCGCCTCGGACCGCGCGTACGGGAAGTACTTGGTGTGGACGCGCAGTCCGTGCTCGACCGTGATGATCTCGAGGCCGCGACGCTGGAGACGGCGAAGAGCCGGCGTGATCGCGATGGTGGGGTCATCGAGCCAGAGGATGAGTCTGCGCGGCTTCAGCGAGCCACGGGCGATCGATTCGAGGGCCACGTGCACGCGGCGGGCACGCTGGCCGTATGTCGTCATCGAGACGACGAGCGGGGTGGATGCCTCGACCACGGGCTCGCGGGAGAACCGGTTGCGCCACGACAGTCGCGCCATCTCGACGACGTCGGCCACGGTCTGCGGAGTGTCGTCGTAGCCCTTCAGGGAAGGCCTGAGACCCAGGCGTCCCGCGAGCCACTTGGCACCGGGAATCCTTGCCACCGTGGATCGTAACGACACGATTCCACTGTAACCCGATGTTCCGGGGGCGGATGCTCGGTCTCCTCCTAGCAGGAGCGAAGCGCGAACACGCTCGCGTCGAGCGTGCTGGAGCTACCCAGGAGGTGCACTGTGGTCACACCCATCGTCCTCATGGCCGCGAGCGTCTCCGGCGGCACGCAGTTGTTGCGCACCACGAAGAGGGGAACGCCCTGCTGGCCCGCCAGCGCAGCACCCGAGAGGGCGTCCGCGAAGCCGGTACCAACGGCGAGGTATGCCGAGGTGGAGGAGCTGAAGGCATTCTGGTTGATCGCGACGGAGGTGACGTAGCGGTTCACGCCCTCGAGCCTCTGGACGCTCACGTTCGGGATGGCGTCGATCGCGTTCGCGATACCCGTCGAGACCGAGAGGCTCGAACCGGTGATCCTCACGTCGGTGACACCCAGCTGGACGAGCAGGTTGCGCGTGGCGGTGTCGAGGGTGGGAGCGGTGCCATTGACGAGGATCACGGGAGCCGAGACATCCCCGGCTGCCGCCGCCGCGGAGAGGGCGTCGGGGAAGTTCTCACCGGTCGCCACATAGGCCTTGGTGCTCGTGCCGAACCGCGAGCTGACGAGCAGGGATGTCGCGTATCGGTTCGCCCCGGCCACTCGCTCGACCGTCGCCGAAGAGTCGAGACCCTGTACGAGTGACCTGACCGAGTCGAACACGGAGTCGGAGATCGAGTCCGGGCCTCCGAGAATGACGACCTTGTCGGGCTGCACGGCCGCGATCGCGTCCCTGATCGACTGCGGCAGCACGCCGGGCTCGGTCAGCAGAAGGGGTGCGTTGCTGGCGCCCGCGAGGGAGGCTGCGCTCAGGGCATCCGGGTACTTCTGGCCGTTGGCGAGGTACACCGTGTTGGAGCCGGAGAACCTGCTGGCGATCGCGGCGGACGTCTCGTAGCGGTTGGCACCGAAGATGCGGTCAACGGTCATTCCCCGCTTGACGAAGCCCGTGGTCGGGCTCGACGTCGAGTACGTGCCGTAGCGCGCCACCGCCGAGAACGAGTGGATGCCCGTGGGGAGCGAGGAGACGTTGACCGACCAGGAGCCGGTGCTTGCGCTGACGTTCACCGTGGAGAAGACCGAGGACGACCCGTCGACGTAGAGGTCGACTCTGTAGTCGACGCCAGCGCCGGGCACCGATCCGTTGATCGCGGTGTCGCTGCCGCCGGAAGCCGAAATGGATGTAACAGTCGGGGGTGCCACCGTCGCGGCTATCTCCCAAGTCGATGAATAGTTCTGCGTCACACTCGGGCCACCAGCGGAAGACACAAGCGGAAAGAACCCCGCATAGCTTCCGTTTACATACGGGTGTCCCTGGTTGTCGTAATAGACCGTGTAGTCCTTGTTGCACCCCCCTGGAGTAGTCGTCCATGAGGTGATTCCCAGCCCCTTTCCACCCGGGGCAATGGCAATTCCGCCACTATCCCCAGGAAGAACGCACAGGGCCGCCACGATCGAATTCACCTGGACACCGTCCACGCTCGCGGTGTAGTCGACGTCAACGATCGGACCGCACGCCCATCCTGTGCGGCTACCCGACTTACACGTGGTCTGGCCTTCGATTGCCGCAGACCGGCCGGTTACAAGGTCGGGAGTGCTGGAAAGGGGAGCGCCCGAGCCCATCCCCCAGGTGAGAGCACTGCTCTTCTGAACTATGCCGGAACCACCCGAGCTGATGCGCCCCACATCGTTCCCTGAGCCGAATACCGACGTTCCAGGCACCTGAGCCCCGATCGTCGCCCCGACGGTACCAACCTGGCCTGGGGACGTCTGATTGAAAATGAACGCGTTTCCGGTCATGTCGGCGGTGCAGTGCCCTGCGGTTGCGAACTGTGGTGCACCCGTGGAGAGAAGATATCCGGTGAACCCCACCGAACATTGGTGACGGTACTGCGAGTCTTGCCAGATCCAGCCTTGTCCGTCGTAGAGGTCCGCAGCGAACTCGGGCGTCTGCGTCGCCGGCTGCCAGAGCGGGTCTGGCTCGCCGAATTCTGCGGTCGCACCTGTTGATTCAACGAGCGATGCGTCCTCGAGTGAATCAACATTGACCACCAGCTCAGTACCCTCAAGTCGCGAGCCAAGTACCTCGACCCCCGAGGCCTCTATCGAGTCGACAACCTCGACCGCCACCACTGCGGCCGCTCCTTGAGCAAGGTACTGCTCTGGGGTCAGGTCAGTATCTCGCTCGAGAGCTGCGAGCAGGTCGGTGGGCAGGTCAGCAACATCGTCAACAAAATCCGCTGCGTCATAAACCGGCATGTGCTCAAGCCCTGGCACCTCGTCCGCGAGAGCGGGCGTGGGTGCCAGGAAAGTCGCAACAACCAGTGCGAGGCCAGCCGGCACGGCCACAGCGCGAAGTCCTACAGCTGACATCTCGTTCCCCCCGTGAGCCATCGTCAGAATGAGGCTCTCAGCACTGATCTTAGGATGCCGCCGGTAACATCAGTGTTCATGCCTGCAGCCAGTGGAGAACGATCGGGCGAGCCCGCGATCGTCGTACTCCTGGCAACCCACAACGGAGTGCGTTGGCTGGACGAGCAAGTCGACAGCATCCTCGCCCAGGAGGGCGCTCGGGTTCGCGTCGTGGCGCTCGATGACGGGTCGACGGATGGCACGCCGGAGTGGCTCGCCGCGCGCGCGGCATCCGAACCCCGACTGACGGTCCTCACGGATGACGGGACCGGCGGGAGTTCGGCCCGCAACTTCTACCGGCTCATCGACACCGCCACGATCCATGAGGGCGAACTCGTGGCGTTCTCCGACCAGGACGACGTGTGGCAGCCCGACAAGTTCTCGCGACACGTTGCCCTCCTCGAGCAGGGGAACGCGGGCGTCTCGTCGAGTGTGCTCTCGTTCTGGAGCAACGGGCGCACCGAACTCGTGCGCAAGGACTACCCCCAACGCGAGTTCGATTACCTCCTCGAGAGCCCTGGGCCTGGCTGCAGCTTCCTCATGACCCCGGAGCTCTTCGCGCTCGTGCGCGAGACCCTCCGCACGAGCGAGGATGCACGGCAGGTCGAGTACCACGACTCCCTCATCTACGCCATCGCGCGAGGGCGTGGCCTGCGCTGGCACATCGACGGGTACCCGAGCGTGAACTACCGCCAGCACGACGACAACGTGCTCGGGTCGAACCAGGGCGCGAGCGCCGCGCTCGAGCGTCTCCGGCTCATCCGCGAGCACTGGCTCCGCCGCCACGCGACCCTGCTCACCCGTGTTGCCCTGCACGTTGCGCCCGAGGAGAGCCGGCCGGAGCTGCGTCGCATCCTCGGCTATCTGACCGGCGATGGGTGGCGCAATCGGCGCCAGCTGGCCCGTCTCACCCCCCGGTTGCGGCGGCGACCGCGCGATCAGCGGATAATTGGACTGCTCATAACGATTGGTATCTGGTAACTCCATGAAAATTCTCGTCACCGGCGGTGCCGGTTTCATCGGCTCGAACTTCGTCCGGCGCACCCTGCAGGACGCCTACCCGGGCCTCGAGGGTGCCGAAGTCGTCGTCTACGACGCCCTCACCTACTCCGGCAACCTCGAGAACCTGGCGCCCGTCGCCGACTCGCCCCGCTACTCGTTCGTCAAGGGCGACATCCGCGACGCCGAGCTGCTGGATGCCACTCTCCCCGGCATCGACGCGATCGTGCACTTCGCCGCCGAATCCCACGTGGACCGCTCCGTGCGCGACTCCGGCATCTTCGTCGAGACCAACGTGCTCGGCACGCAGCGCCTCCTCGACGCTGCCCTCCGTCACGGCACCGAGCGCTTCGTCCACGTCTCCACCGACGAGGTCTACGGCTCGATCGCCGAGGGATCGTGGGACGAGGAGCGCCCGCTCGAGCCCAACTCGCCCTACTCAGCGTCGAAGGCGGGCAGCGACCTGCTCGCACGCAGCTACTTCCGCACCCACGGCCTCAACCTGTCGATCACGCGGTGCTCGAACAACTACGGCCCGTACCACTTCCCCGAGAAGGTCATCCCGTTGTTCGTCACGAACCTCATCGATGACAAGCACGTGCCGCTGTACGGCGAGGGCAACAACATCCGCGACTGGCTGCACGTTGACGACCACACCCGCGGTATCGCCATGGTGCTCACGCGCGGGCGCGCTGGTGAGATCTACAACATCGGGGGCGGCACGGAGCTCACCAACAAGGAGCTCACCCAGCTGCTGCTGGATGCCACGGGCAAGGACTGGTCGTACGTCGACCGCGTCGCCGACCGGCTCGGCCATGACCTCCGCTACTCGGTGGACATCTCCAAGATCCGCGCGGAACTGGGCTACGAGCCCCAGGTGCCGTTCGAGCAGGGCCTCGCCGACGTCGTCCAGTGGTACCGCGACAACCGAGCATGGTGGGAGCCGCTGAAGGCTCGCGCTGCACTCTAGAGTGACGCGGCAGGGCGTGCGGGGCTGGTTCCGCGCCAGCACCCTCGTGGTGCTGGGCGCGGTGCTCGTCGGCGGCACGCTGCGGGTACTCGGCACGAGCTGGGGCCTTCCCCTGGGGTTGCATCCCGACGAGTGGACCATCGTTCAGGGTGCGCTCGACCTTGCGCAGCGCAACTCGTTCGAGCCCTCGCTGTTCCTGCGTCCCGACCACGTCGAGATCAAACTGAGCTTCCTCGCGTACACGCTGTACGCGGTGATACTCCATGGCGTACCCGTGCCCGTGGCGTACGCGGACGACCCGGCGACGTTCCTGCTCATCTCGCGCCTGATCACCGCGGTCCTCGGCACCGCGATGATCGTGATGGCCGCGCTCATCGGTCGTCGCTTCTCGCGCCCGGTCGGTGCGATCGCCGCAGTGCTGTTCGCGATCTTCCCGCCGTTCGTGCTGAGTTCGCACTACGCGACCCCGGACATCCCGCTCGCGCTCGCGTCGATGATCGTGATCCTCGCGCTCATGTACTACGTGTCGAAGCCCGGCTACGTGAGTCTTCTCGTGGCGAGCGCGGGAGTCTCCCTCTCGATCGCCATCAAGTACCCGGGCGCGATCTCGGCGACGATGATCGCCATCGTCGTGGTGGTTCTCGCGATCCGTGACCGGCGACCGCTTCGCATCCTGAGCCATGGCGCGGCCGCGATCGCCGGTGTCGTGGCGTTCCTCTTCACGATCTCCCCCGTGCTCTTCACCAACGTGACCGGCGTGATCGCCGCGATCCAGAAGGAGGCACGTACCGAGCACAGCGGGGCTGACGGGCTCGGATGGGGCGGCAACCTGCTCTTCTACGCTGAGGGCTTCTTCCTCGTCGCGGGAGTGCTGCTCACGGCAATCTCGATCCTCGGCGTCGTGCTCGCGATCCGCATGCGCGCCCTTGTGGCGCTCCCCCTCGCACTCGGGTTCCTCACGTGGGTCATCCTGAGTGCTGTCGCGTTGCACTGGGATCGTTGGGCGATCCCCATGTACCTGTCGCCGCTGCTGTTCGCGTCCGTCGGAGGGTGGTACGCGTACCGTTTCGTGGGCCAGCGGTATCCCGAGTGGAGGTGGCGACGACTCGTCACGATCATCGTGTCGGCGCTTGTGCTCCTCAACCTCGCCGCGGGATCGGTGGCCACGGTCGCCCGTCTGCTGGCCACGGACTCGCGCAACGAGGCCGCGCAGACCTTCGCCGATCTCGGCATCACCCCCGACAATTCGGTCGACGAGGGCTACTCGCCCCTCGTGCCCAATGGCCCCATGTACCTCGATGACGTCGTGAAGTGGGAGGACGGGCGGATCGTCCCCGCGTACGAGGGCAAGAAGTTCATCCTGTTGTCCAGTTGCCTCCACGACAGGTTCTGGACCGCGGAGAAGTACGCCGACGAGCGCGCGATGTACGACGCCATCCGATCGGACTACCCCCTCGAACTGACGGTGGAGACCGTTCCGGCACGCCAGAGGACCGGCATCGAACCCTGGAACGTCGCGACCGCGATCGCGGAGACGGCGGCGTTCGCGAACGGCGGGCTCGGGGGCTGCACCCTCGAGGTCTACCGCATCACGGACTGACGCCCTGCGACTCCTCCGCATCGCCGTCCGGAGACGATGGCGCCACGGGTCGCCGGAACGACACGTGCTTGTGCCCGAAGTAGCTCACGAGTGTCGTGACGACGAGGCTGATCGCCTGGGCGACGAGCGGATGCAACCCCACAACCTCGACGAGGAGTGGCAGGAGCAGCGCGTTGAGCCCGATGGCGACCAGGTTGACACCCACGAATCTCACGAAGTCGGTGAGCACCCGGCCACGGACCACGAACACGAAGGTGCGGTAGAGCCAGAACGCGAGGGTGATCGATACGGCGTAGGACAGCGCCAGGGAGATCAGGTAGCCGAAGGGGACCTGCGCGAAGACCCACACCGTGAGGGCGCCGAAGACGAGGTATCCGACCGCGGTGTTCGTCGCACCGACCGCAAGGAAGCGGAGACGGTGGTCTCGCAGCAGCCGAGCGAGCGCTGAGGGCTCGTCGGGGGCTGGCGGTCGCGTCATCCGTTCGCTCGCGGGCTGTTGGCCGCGTACACGTCCTGGACGCTGTAGAGCGGCCGGTTCTGCACCTCGGTGTAGATGCGGCCGATGTAGCCGCCCAGCACACCGAGCATGATCAGCTGGATGCCGCCGACGAGGAACACGGAGATGACGATGAATGTCCAGCCGTCGATCACCGTCTCGGGGAAGAAGATCTTGACCGTCAGGGCGTACAGCGCGCCCAGCAGGCTGAGGATCGCCATGCCGTACCCGAGGCGGCTGATCGCCTTGAGGGGCGCGCTCGAGAAGCTGAAGAAGCCGTCGAGGGCGAAGGCCCACATCCTCCTGAGCGGGTATCCCGTCTCCCCCGCGTTGCGCTCGTCGCGATCGAAGTAGACGCCCGTCTGCTTGAACCCGATGCTGCTGACCATTCCGCGCAGGAAGCGATTGCGCTCCGTGTACCGCTTCAACTCCTCGGCGACGCGACGGTCGATCAACCGGAAGTCGCCGGTGTTCCTGGGGATGTGGATGTCGGCGACGCTGTGGAGGAGCCAGTAGAAGGCATGGGCGGTGGCGCGCTTGAACAGCGAGTCCTTGCGACTGGCCCGGATCGCGTAGACGACGTCGAAGCCCTCCTCCCACTTCGCGATGAGGTCGAGGCTGACCCTGGGCGGGTCCTGCAGGTCGCTGTCCATGATGACGATCGCGTCGCCGTCCGCGTAGTCGATGCCTGCGGTGACCGCGATCTGGTGTCCGTAGTTGCGCGCGAAGTCCACGACGACCACCGAGGGGTCCTGCTCCTGGATCTGCTTGAGCTGCTCGAGCGATTCGTCTCGCGAACCGTCGTTGACGAACACGAACTGGAGCTTGTAGCGGTCGGTGAGGGGTCGCGTGACATCCTTGACCGTCTCGTAGAGGAGGGGGATGTTCTCCGCCTCGTTGTAGATCGGGAAGATGTAGGAGATCGTCTTCATATCGCTGCGCGGCCTCACCTTTCTGCGTTGTACCGTAACACTCCCCGCGGGAGCCTCGGCTGGCCGCGGTGCCCTCGCACGCTCGAGGGGAACCCGCTGGCTGTGGACGATGTTCCGGGGTTCTCAGGTGGGTGTGAGACGATCGGTCTACGACACGGGCACATGGCCCGCGGTGGGACCAGGAGAACCGTGACCGACGTTTCCTTCCTGTACCTTTCTGAGGTGAGCAGGTACATCTCATGACAATTCTTCGCGTCATCCTCGATGACATGCTGGCGCCGAACCCGGGCGGCCTCCCCCGCTACACTGCGGAACTCGCGTCCGCGCTCATTGAGGCGGCACCGCGCGGATGCACGGTCGAGGGTTTCGTCGCCGCCTCACCCGAACCCGACTACGAGACCATCACGCGGCGGCTTCCCGGGCTCGCGCTCCTGCACAAGAGCGCCCTCGCCCGGCGCGAGCTGTCCGCAGCATGGCAGCACGGCTTCACCCGCCTTCCGGGCTCCGGCATGGTCCACGCCCCGAGTCTCTTCGCGCCGCTCTCGCGGCACGATCGGCTCAACGACGGCGACCAGATCGCCGTGAGCATCCACGACACGATCGCGTGGAGCCACCCGGAGTCGCTCAGTCCCCGGGTCGTGTCGTGGCACAAGGCCATGGTCAAGCGTGCCCAGCGCTACGCGGACGCCGTCGTGGTGCCCAGCCACTCCGTGGCCGACCAGTTGCGTGAGATCGCCGATTTCGGCGATCGCGTACGCGTGATCGCCGGTGCCCCGAGCTCCACACTCGCGGTCCCGGTCGACGCCGACGAGCGCGCCGCCCGGCTCGGCCTCCCCGAGCATTACGTGCTGGCGATCGGCGCCATCGAGCCACGCCGTGGGATCGACCAGCTCATCCGCGCGATGGCCCACGTCCACGACGCAGTCCCGCTTCTCCTCGTCGGCCACGGCGTGGCGGACGAGGCACTCGCCTCGGCGGTCCAGGACGCTGGCCTCGACGAGGGGCGTGTGCGCAATCTCGGTTCGCTGAGCGACGCCGACCTCGCCGTAGCGCTCTCCCGGGCATCCGTCTTCGCCTATCCGAACCTCGAGGAGGGATTCGGGATGCCCATGCTCGAGGCCTTCGCGCACGGCACCCCGGTCGTCCACTCCGACGCCCCTGCGCTGCTCGAGCTCGCGGCGGATGCGGGCATCGTCGTCGAGCGCGATGGTGACGACTACCCTGCCCGCCTCGCCGACGGCATCAACTCGGTACTCAGCGACAAGGCACTCGCCGAGCGCCTGCACTACATCGGCACCGACCGGGCCAAGGTCTTCACGTGGCGCGGTGCCGCCGACAAGGTCTGGCAGCTCCACGCCGACCTGTAGTGGCCGCTCCCTGACCTCCGCTCCCTGAGGAGCGGCGAAGCCGCGTCTCGAAGGGAGACCTACGCCCCACTCCGGTACCCCCTCGCCGATAACACCGGGAGATCACTCAGGCGCCCCTCGATGAGAGCCAGCTTCTTCGCGCGGCTCCACCCCTGGATCTTCTTCTCCCACTCGAATGCAGTCGCAATGCTGTCGGTCTCCGCCGCGAAGACGATCCGAACCGGTCTCCGTTCGCGGGTGTAGTTCGCTCCGAGACCCTCGTTGTGCTCGACCAACCTTCGCTCGAGGTCGACAGTGCTGCCCGTGTAGTAGCTGCGATCGGAGCATTCGAGGATGTAGACCCACGTCATGCAGCGAGGATGGTGGAGTTGGTGGGCACGCGCTCGAGGTTGTGCACAGGGGTTGTTCGTTGGTTGCGCTTCGAGACGCGGCTTCGCCGCTCCTCAGCGACCGAGATAGGGCTCCGCCGCTCCTCAGCGACCGAGATAGGGCTCCGCCGCTCCTCAGCGACCGGCTACTGGGACTCGGGATCGGCTACGACCGTGGCATCCGCGACGAGCTGGTGGATGTAGTCGTATTCGGGCTCTTCGGGGTCGACGCCGTTGTCGGGCGTGAGCTCCACCTGCGTGATCGGCAGTTCCTTCGTTTTGCTCGCGAGTTCGACGAACAGCCCCAGCGTCGATTGTGGGATGTCTGTCTTCACAAGCCGCGCTCCTGCAGCTGCCACCGCCTGGAACTTGCTCAGCACGTTGGCGGGATTCGACTGCTCGAGGATCGCCTCCTGCAACTGGTGCTGCCGCACCATGCGGTCGTAGTCGCTCGTCTCGTGTCGCGACCGGGCGTACCAGAGCGCGTGCCATCCATCGAGGTGCACGACGCCCGGCCCGATCCACTCCGAGACCTCGGTGAAAGTCTCGTCGGTGTGGATCGGCACGGCGTTCTCGACGTTGACGTCGACGCCGCCGAGCGAGTCAACGAGATCGATGAACGCCTGCATCTCGACGAGCACGTAGTACTGGATGGTGAGGCCGGTGACGCCGGACACGGCATCCCGCATCGCCTCGATGCCCGGCTCGCTGCCCTCGGCGACCGCGTTCGGGTACATCTCGGGGCTCATGAGTTCGACCTCGGTGTAGATCGAGTTGAGGTAGCAGACATCGACCTCACACCCGTCGTCCCAGCCGTAGCCGTTGGGGTAGAGGGCCTGCAGCGGGGATCCCTCGGGGAACGGAACGTACTCGAGGTTTCGCGGGAGGCCGATCATCGTCGCCTCGCCGGTCGTGGCGTCGATGCTCACGACCGTGATCGAGTCCGGGCGAAGACCCTCGCGATCCGGGCCGGCGTCGGCTCCGAGCAGCATGATGTTGTACCGGCCGTCGATGGGTGGCTCCGGAGGGGCGACCGCGAACACATCACCGACGAAGGAGCCTGCCGTGGTCGCGAGGTACGCCGCGTAGCCTGCGCCACCGGCGAAGAGCACCATCGAAACCGTCGCGAGTCCGGCGATCCAGGCGCGGGCGGAGGGGAGCGTCTTGACGAAGCGCACGAGTCGGAGGGTGTCCAGGGTGAGGATCACCCACAGCACCGCGTAGAACACCAGCACGGCCGCGACGACCCAGAGCGTGATCGCTGTCGTCGCAAGGGTGAAGATCGCGGTCGGCCACACGAAGTAGAGCGCGACGCCGAGGATGATCAGGGCCCAGAGCACAAAGGTGGCACCGACACCGAACCGGCCGAGACGGCGGTTGCCCGCGAGCAGCTGTGCCGAACCCGGAACGAGGATGTTGAGCCCGACGAGCCACCACCCGCGACGGGTCATGCCCTCGGGAAAGTTCGCGTCCGGGTACCGGACGGTCGGGGATGCCTGGTTCACTCAGTCCTCACTGGCCGCTGCGGAGCGCCGCGTTCTTCTCCTCGACCAGCGCGGCGAGGGACTCCGCGAAGGCGTCGAGCTTCTGTGTGAGCGCGGCATCCCCCGAGGCGAGGATGCGAGCCGCGAGGATGCCTGCATTGCGGGCCCCACCGATGGAGACAGTGGCGACGGGGATACCAGCAGGCATCTGCACGATCGACAGGAGCGAGTCCATACCGTCCAGTCGGGCCAGCGGAACCGGAACACCGATCACCGGGAGCGTGGTGACCGACGCGAGCATGCCGGGAAGGTGTGCAGCACCGCCCGCGCCCGCGATGATCACGCGGAAGCCGTGGCTCACGGCGAGCTTGCCGAACTCGATCATCTTCTCGGGGCTTCGGTGCGCGGAGACGACCTGGACGTCGTGGCTGATGCCGAACTCGTCGAGGGCGTCGGCAGCGGCGGACATCACGTTCCAGTCGGAATCGGAGCCCATCACGATGGCGACGGTTGCGGGGTCAGTCACCCGTCAAGGGTATGGGTCATTCCTCAAAGAATGCTGCTGCGGCACGCGCCCGGAACACGACGTCGTCGAGGTCCTCCCCGCCCGCTGTGACATGCCCGGCTTTGCGCCCGGGCCGCGGCTCCTTGCCGTAGCCGTGCACCTTCACCGCGGGGTCCGCGAGCGCGAGCGGCACGCGCTCTGGCGCGACCCCGCCGAACACGTTGACCATGACGCTCCAGGGCTCGCGGCATCCGGTGGCCCCGAGCGGGTAGTCGAGCACTGCACGCAGGTGCTGTTCGAACTGGCTCGTGGTCGAGCCGTCGATGGTCCAGTGGCCGCTGTTGTGGGGGCGCATGGCGAGTTCGTTGACCAGGATGCGGTCGTCGGTGGTCTCGAAAAGTTCGACGGCGAGCACCCCCGTGACTCCGAGGTTCTCGGCGACGGCCGTCGCGATATCGGCGGCCATGTCCGCGATCTTGCCGGCCGAACCCGGCGCGGGAGCGATGACCTCGGCGCACACCCCGTTACGCTGGATCGATTCGACGACAGGCCAGAGCGCGATGTCGCCGGAGGGGCGGCGCGCCAGCACCTGCGACAGCTCGCGCCGGAACGACACGAGCTCCTCCGCGAGGAGTGGCCCATCCCCGAACCAGTCGGCG
Source organism: Leifsonia sp. AK011 (assembly GCF_013410945.1). Classification (NCBI taxonomy): domain Bacteria; kingdom Bacillati; phylum Actinomycetota; class Actinomycetes; order Micrococcales; family Microbacteriaceae; genus Leifsonia; species Leifsonia sp. AK011. The sequence goes on from NZ_JACCCH010000001.1 coordinate 2,825,581, forward strand.
ACCTCGGCTGCGGATGCCACGACCCGCACCCCCTTGCCGTCGTATCCGCCGCGCGGCGTCTTCACGACCGCCCGCCCGCCGTACTCGGTGAGGAACGCGTCCAGCTGTGTCTCGTTCTCGACAGCGGCCCATCCGGGAACGGGCAGCCCGAGCTCGGAGAGTTTGGCGCGCATGAGGAGCTTGTCCTGCGCGTAGAGGAGTGCATCCGGGCCGGGGTGCACGGCGACGCCAGCGTCCACGAGCGCGGCGAGGATGGGCTGCGGCACGTGCTCGTGGTCGAACGTGACCACGTCCACGGTCTCGGCGAAGGCGAGCACGGTGTCGAGGCCGCGGTAGTCGCCCACTGCCGTCGCCGCGATGCCGGCTGAACTGCCCACCGTCTCGGCGAGCACGGCGATCTCGAGGCCCAGCTCGACGGCCGGCGGCACCATCATGCGAGCGAGCTGGCCGCCCCCGATCACTCCAACGCGCACAGTGATTCCTTTCGCAGACGTGGTCACACCATTATCCCGCCCAGCGCCTCGGCGACCGAAGTGCCACAGGGAGCGAGGGGCGTTGTCGTCTTATTGCGGCGGCTCTGTGTACTGCCAGAGCAATGAGACGACAACGCCCCTCGGGACCGGCACGTACTACGGGCGACCGAGACCGCGATACTCCCAGCCGGCCTCGCGCCAGCGCGCCGAGTCGAGCACGTTGCGGCCGTCGATGATCGTGCGGCCGGCCGTGATCTCGGCGAGGGCCGCAGGATCGAGCTCGCGGTACTGCTTCCATTCGGTGAGCAGCAGCACGATGTCGGCACCTTTCGCGGCCTCCTCGAGGGTGGCGACGTAGTCGAGGTCCGGCTGCACACGCCGCGAGGTCTCGATGGCCTCGGGGTCTGTGGCAAGCACGGTCGCGCCGAGCGACTTCAGCCGCACCGCGACATCCAGGGCCGGCGAGTCGCGTACGTCGTCGGAATCCGGCTTGAAGGCGAGTCCGAGGATCGCGACGCGCGTGCCGGCGAGGTCGCCGCCTGCCGCAGCGAGCGCGAGCTGCACGACACGCTCGCGCTGGGCGAGGTTGATCGCGTCGACGTTCTTCAGGAAGTCCAGGGAGTCGCCAACGCCGAGCTCGTCCGCGCGGGCCATGAAACCACGGATGTCCTTCGGCAGGCAGCCGCCCCCGAAGCCGACACCGGCATTGAGGAACCGGCGGCCGATGCGGGCATCGTGGCCGATCGCGTCGGCCAGTTCCGTGATGTTCGCGCCCGTGGCATCCGCCACGACAGACATGGCATTGATGAACGAGATCTTGGTGGCGAGGAACGCGTTGGCCGCGACCTTCACGAGCTCCGCGGTGGCGTAGTCGGTCACGAGACGAGGGGTCTCGGCGGCGATCGCAGTGGCGTAGACGTCGTCGAGGGTGGCGACGGATGCAGCGTCCCCCGCCTTGACGCCGTAGACCAGGCGATCCGGCGCCAGCGTGTCCTTCACGGCGAAGCCCTCACGCAGGAACTCCGGGTTCCACGCCAGGGTCGCGCCGGCTGCCTCGACGGATTCCGAGAGTCGCGCGGCCGTGCCCACGGGCACCGTGGACTTGCCGACGACGAGGTCGCCCGGCCCCACCTGGGTGAGGAGCGCCTCGAACGAGGCATCCACGAATCGCAGGTCGGCTGCGTCGCTCCCCGGCTTCTGGGGCGTGCCCACCGCGACGAAGTGCACGGTCGCGCCCTTCGTTTCCTCGATGTTCGTCGAGAAACGCAGGCGTCCGCTCGCGACACCACTGGACAGGAGCTCGGGCAGGCCCGGCTCGAAGAAGGGGGCGGCGCCAGCCGACAGGCTCGCGATCTTCGCCGCGTCCACATCGATGCCCACCACGTCATGGCCCAATTCGGCCATGCACGCGGCGTGGACTGCCCCCAGATACCCACAACCGATTACGGAGATTTTCACGCGTGAACCCTATCTGATCGATGTTTCAGGAAAGTCACCGTCGGCGTCGTACTCGTCGTCATCCCAGTCCTCGCCCGGCGCGTCGTCGACGAGATCGTCGATCGCCTCGGCCACGAGCTTCGGCGACGAGACATCCCTCAGCACCACGGGCCGCGAGGCCCCGGTGTGCAGCAGTACGTCCCCCGTGGCGAACACCAACTGCAGTCCGCTGCGGCGCACGGCAACCTCCTCGATGCGCGAGTGCCGAACCTCCTGCCGCTCGCGCACGAGGACGCCGCTGCGGAGGATGATGCGCTCGCTCGTGATGGTGATGGTGCGTGCCATCCACCGCACCCAGGGCCCGACGCACCCGACGAGCACGATGAGCGCGGCTGCGCCGAGGATCGCGAGGTTCTGCCACTCCTCAGGGAGCCTCCCGTAACCGAATCCGATGCCACCGGAGACCAGGAGCAGGAGCAGCGTCGGCCAGAACAATGCCCTGCCGTGCGACCGGAGCCGCGCGACGACCCATTCCCCGTCGGACGTCCTCACACGACCCTCACGTGCGTCACGTCACCCGCGGCGACCGCGAACTCGCCAGACCCGTCACGCACGACGAGCCTGCCGTCGGTGTCGATGGATGCCGCGATCCCCTCGCGCACGGATCCCCCCGGCAGCTCGACCCGCACCTCGCGGCCGAGAGTGCCACACGCGTCGGAGACGGCCTGCCGCAGCCCGCCCTCCGCGTCGAGTCCGGACGCCACGAACCCCTCCCACAGCGCGACGAACTCCGTGAGGTACCGGTCGAGCGCCCGCTCGACGAGTCCGGAGGGGTCGGCGCCCTCGATCACGAGCGACGTCGCTGTCGGCACGGGCAGCTGCTGTTCCGTCATCCCGAGATTGAGCCCGGCACCGATGACGGCACCCCCGCCGACGATCTCGCCGAGGATGCCGGAGACCTTGCGCTCCCCGATGAGCACGTCGTTCGGCCATTTGAGCGTCGCTCCGGGCGGCTCGATGAGACCTCGCACCGCCCGCGTCATCGCGAGACCCGTGAGGAGCGGCAGCCATGCGCTCCCCTGTGCGACGTAGATCGACACGGCGAGGGCAGAGCCGTCCGGTGCGACCCAGGCGCGCCCGAGCCGACCACGGCCCGCGGTCTGGTCGGTCGTCGCGAGCACCGTCAGGTCAGCGAGCGGGGCAACGGATGCCCGGCGCACCAGCTCCGCATTGGTCGAGTCGATCGTGCCCACCCATTCCACGTGCATCCGCCAAGGCTAGTCATGCGGTGTGGCTCCAGGGCCAAGAAACGGGCGAAAGCGATGTAGGCGATCACCAAAGGCTCGCGCCCGGCCCTCGGTAGAGTGGCAAGGTGACCGAGCAGACCCACACGCCCGACCTCTCCACGACAGCTGGACGCATCGCCGACCTCAAGGTGCGGTATCACGAAGCCGTGACCGCGAGCGGCGAGGCCGCCATCGAGAAGCAGCACGCGAAGGGCAAGAAGACCGCCCGCGAGCGCATCGAGCAGCTCCTCGACCACGGTTCGTTCGTCGAACTCGACGAGTTCGTGCGGCATCGCACCCACGCGTTCGGCATGGAGAAGAAGCGGCCGTACGGTGACGCGGTCGTCACCGGTCTCGGCACCATCCACGGCCGCCAGGTCGCCGTGTACTCGCAGGACTTCACGATCTTCGGCGGCTCCCTCGGCGAGGTCGCCGGCGAGAAGATCATCAAGGTCATGGACCACGCGCTCAAGACGGGTGTTCCGATCATCGGCATGCTCGACTCCGGTGGTGCCCGCATCCAGGAGGGTGTCGTCGCGCTCGGCAAGTACGGCGAGATCTTCCGCCGCAACACCCAGGCCTCCGGCGTCATCCCGCAGATCTCGATCGTGATGGGTCCGGCCGCTGGCGGCGCCGTCTACTCCCCGGCCCTCACCGACTTCGTCATCATGGTCGACAAAACCAGCCAGATGTTCGTGACCGGTCCCGACGTCATCAAGACCGTCACCGGCGAGGACGTCGGCATGGAGGAGCTCGGCGGCGCGCTCACCCACAACAAGGTGTCCGGTGTCGCCCACTACCTCGCGAGTGATGAGGATGACGCGCTCGATTACGCTCGCGCGCTCATCAGCTTCCTCCCCGACAACAACCTGTCCGACCCGCAGGTCTACGACAGCGATGTCGAGCTCGAGATCACCGACGAGGATCGCAAGCTCAACTCGATCGTGCCCGACTCCCCCAACCAGCCCTACGACGTGAAGACGATCATCGAGCACATCGTCGACAACGGCGACTTCCTCGAGACGCAGCCGCTCTTCGCGCCGAACATCGTCGTCGGTTTCGGTCGGGTCGAGGGCCGCACGGTCGGTGTCATCGCCAACCAGCCCTCCGCGATGGCCGGAACCCTCAACATCGAGGCTGGCGAGAAAGCAGCGCGCTTCCTCCGCTTCTGCGACGCGTTCAGCATCCCGATCCTCACGCTCGTCGATGTCCCCGGTTACCTGCCCGGCACTGACCAGGAGTGGACCGGCGTCATCCGCCGTGGTGCGAAGCTGCTGTACGCCTACGCGGAGGCGACCGTTCCCCTCGTGACGGTCATCACCCGCAAGGCCTACGGCGGCGCGTACATCGTCATGGGGTCCAAGCAGATGGGCGCCGACCTCAACTACGCGTGGCCTACCGCAGAGATCGCCGTCATGGGCGGCCAGGGTGCCGTCAACATCCTCTACCGCGGCGAGATCAAGGCCGCGGAGGAGGCTGGCGAGGATGTCGCGGCGGTACGCACACGCCTCGCCAACGAGTACACCTACAACGTGGCATCCCCGTTCCTCGCGGCCGAGCGCGGCGAGCTCGACGGCGTGATCGAACCGGCGGCCACACGCGTCGCCGTCGTGAAGGCACTGCGGGCGCTGCGCACCAAGCGCGCGAGCCAGCCCGCGAAGAAGCACGGGAACATCCCGCTGTGACCGATAGCGGAGCGGAGCCGACCGGTGCCGACGTGGAGATGTCCCCGATCAGGGTCGTGTCCAGGAACGCGACCGCGGTCGACATCGCCGCGGTGACGGCTGTTGTGACCGCCGCACTGGAGGAACTCTCCTCCGAGCCGTCCGCGGAACCGGCCGAGGTGTCCGCATGGCGCCGGAGTCAGCGCGGCCTGCGTTCGCCGATCCACCCCGGGCCGGGAGCCTGGCGCCAGTCCTGATCCACGGGCCCACAACGGGATGCGCAGCAGCCACGGAGCATCCCGTCATGTTCTCGCGGCCGTGACGGAGGATTCCGTCGGTGAGACCGAATTTGTACCCCGGATCAGGATCGGCGTTGTGGAGCTCAGGGCGAAGCAACCAGAATATTGCTGGGCTGCAACCCGAACGACGTACCCCGGTGTCCCCCAAAAGGATGACTAGCGCACCTGCGGCAAGGGGTGCAGTATTGATCGTGCTAGGTGTCTCATCGAGGCACAACCAGGTAGTGGCCGACTAGGGTAAGCGGGCCAGTACCTTGGGGGCGGGTCAGGGCGATATTCGGGTTATCGCCCTGACCCGAATCATTTAAGCCCCTGTCTACCGGGGCCTCACCAGCACCTGCGTGTGTTCGCTCGAGGGTTCGCCGGGACTTCAGCAGTGGCCACTCGGGCTCGGGCCCGTGACGGAGAACGCGTCGACGAGATAGCTCGCGCCGCCATCGTCCGTTCTCACCGAGACGTAGCCGGCCGTGCCGTCGTCACCGTCTGCACTCACCTGGAGTCTCGCCGCTTCTCCGCCGTCCTCGGCGGCGTCGACGGCTCCGAGGGAATCCTCGGCCTCCCCGACGTTCTCCAGTGCTGCGTCGAAGCCCGCGATCACGATCCCCAACTTGTCGCGGTCGTAGTCGAGGTACTCCGGATCGACCGAGGTTTCCGCGGGAAGACTCTCGAGCCGCTGCGCGTAGTACTCGCGCCACTCCTGTAGTGCTGCGGCGCGAGTTGTGGCATCCGTCGTGCCGGCGACGTCCATCGACTCGCCCACCGTGCAGTGGCCAGCGGGAACCCAGGCCCCGTCAGACGAGAAGCTCCCGCACGCGGAGAGCACGAGCACGACGGCCAGTCCGAGTGGCGCCGCAAGGACAGTTCGGGGGGATGTCACACCAGAAGGCTAGCGACGCTCACTGTAACCCGGCGCAGATTCACAGCGATCTCCGGGGCAGACCGACAGGCTGCTACGCCTCGGCCGGAACGGTCACCGAACGGGGGATCTCCAGCCAGAGATCGACCTCGTCGTCCTCGAGCGAATCCTGGCCGAGTGCCACAGCCTCGCCATCGGCGACAGTGCGGAGCCCGACGACGGTGACGGCGACCTCCGAGCCCTCCGGCACGGTGCGGGCGATGACCTTGTCGGCCTTCGTCTCGTGCAGCGCCACCGCGAGGCGGTTGAGCACGCGATCGAGGTCCTGTTCCGACAGGTCGTCAATGCCACCCTCGTCGAGTAGCGTCACGGTGATCCCTCGGCGGCGCGCGTTCATGACCTCATCGCGCACCGCGTCGTTGAGAAGCTTGCGCCCGCGGATCTCGTCGCGGATCGCACCCTCGAGATGCAGGCACTCCTGTCGTTGGGCATCGGTGAGCTCGCCACCGCTGTCCTGGATCTGCCGCAGCATCCCGAGGGCCATCGCGCTCGTCTGGCCGAGGCGGAACTGGCGCTCGTAGACGTGAGCCTCCTGCGCGGCCTGCCAGTCGGTGGCCTCGCGCTCGGCGAGCGCGAACCGATGCGCGTCCTTGGAGGCCTTCGCGAGCGCTGTGCTGAGCACGTGCGAGACGGCGACCCACGAGGCGCTGCCGACGATGCCGAGGGCGAACAGCCCCGGACCGACCAGCACCGCGGACTGCACAACGAGGAACCCGATGCCGAGCCAGGCGAAGGAATGCCTGAGCCTCGTCGAGGTGATCGTCAACAGGGTTCCGCTCGCCGCAACGTACCAGCTCGCGTACCCGGGGCCACCCGGCCCGGTGAAGTCGAGCTCATTGGAGACCAGGAGAGTGATGGCGACCACGATGGCGAAGTTGAAGGCGGCCATCCAGATCGGCATCCTGATGGGGCCGATGGGCAGAAGGCTGATGATCGTGGCGATCGCGTAGAGCGCCATCGCCACGAAGACGGGCACGGGGTTGCGCGGCATATCGATCGTGTACGTCGCGAGCACGAGGTGGTAGGCCGAGAACAGTGCGGCGATGCCGACGATCAGGTAGCGGGGAACTCCGATTCTCACGCCAGTTCCTCCTCGTCGTAGCCGATGAGGGGCTCTGGGACGGGAAGCGCTGTCGGGTGAAGGTAGGGCCAGCGGATCGTGATGATCGTGCCCTCCCCCGGGGCTGACTGGATGACTGCGCGTCCCTCGGCGTTGGCCACGCGTTCGATGATCGAGACGCGAACGCCGAGCCGCTCCGTGGGGATGTCGGCAAGCCGGAAGCCCGCGCCCGTGTCGGCGATCACCACCTCGATGCCACCGGGGCGCACGCCGCGGATCGCCACCCAGCGCGTGACGTTCCCCTCCCCAGCGTGCTGGAGGCTGTTGACCATCGCCTGCACCGTTGCCGCGTAAATGGCGTCAGCTGATTGCACGGGCAGTGACGCCGTGCCGATGCTGCGCACCCGCAGCTCCCAGGGGCTGGAGAGCGAGGACGCCGCCTCGGTGATGCGATCGACGAGCGTCGTGAAGCGCACCGTCGTGTCATCCTCCGGCGAGGCACCGGCGGCGTCGCGGAGATGACCGATGGCGTTGCCCGCCATCGTCGCCGCGAGTTCCTTGGCCTGGGGCGTGTACGCACGCGCGGCCGAGATGAGGGTCGTGAGCACACTGTCGTGCACAATTGAGTCGACCTGCACCCGTTCGACCTCGGTGGCGTGCTGGCGGACCGCGTGGCTGTACCGTTCGAGGGCGGTCGCCTGCGCGGCATCCACCGAGGACGCCGCCTGCCGAAGCATCGTGACGATGATGAGCACCGCACCACCGAGGATGAGCGCGTACATGCCCTCGAGCACGGCGAGCTCCCAGCCCGCGTTGCCGCCGACGGGCGTCGCCCGAATGGTCGAGTAGATCACGGACGTCAGGACCAGATAGCCGGTCGCAATGCGCCAGGTGAAGGCGATCGCCGCCATCGCCGTGGCCACGGTGATGAGGTAGTTGAGCCAGTGGATGCCACCGAAGATGTCGGCACCGGGAAGCACGGCAAGGGGCCAGGAGACGAGTACAACGAAGTAGGTGATCGCGAAGGTCCCGTGGGCCTTGCGCACCCACACCTGCGCGAACGACATGATCACCACGAAGATCAGGAGCCCGAAAAGCACGGGCACGACGATCCACAACCAGATCGGGTACGCCTCGTCGAGTTGTCCCATCAGCCACGGCACCGTCTGGGCGCCGAAGACGAGGCCGAACACGGCGACGGACCGGGAGATTACCTTCTCGACCTGCTTGCGGCTGATCGGATTCCTGGGCTGCTTGCCCTGGGGCACAGGGCCGGGAGCGGCCTGCCTATCGGCCATCTCCGCCGTCCGGGTCGAGTCCCGGAAGGATCCCGTCTTCGACGGCTCGTCGGAGGAGATCGACCTTGGTGGGCGCTGGCCTGCCCACCTCGACATACTTCACGCGAATACGGTCGAGGTACTCGCGAGCGGTCGAGTACCCGATGCCGAGCTGCTGCGCAGCGAGCTTGAGGGGCAGACCGGACGCGTAGAGGTGGAGAATCTCGCGTTCGCGACGACCGAGCTGTGCCTTCGCGAAGTCGCGGTCGGCATCGATCGCCGTCGCCCACTCGAGGTTGTTGAGAACCTCGCCTCGCGCGACAGTCGCTGCCGCGGCAAGGACCGTCTTGGTCGCTGAGGACTTGGGGATGACGCCTGCCGCACCGGCAGCGAGTGCCTCCCGCACACTCGCGACTCGATCGGCGATCGAGTGCACGAGCACGGCGGAGCCGGTGGCCTGCACGTTCTTGACGTTGTCGGTGACGGTCGACCCGTCACCGAGCGACAGGTCGAGTACCACGACATCCACCTGGCGACCGGCGAGGCCGGTAATGAGCTGCTCGACGGTGGGCGCCTCGAGAACGAAGTCGTAGCCCTCGTCGAGGAATGCTGCCTTCAGTCCGAGGCGAACGGACTCGTGGTCATCGACCACCGCGACTCGCACTCGCGACCCTGTCGTCGGGTGGGTAGCTGCCTCTGCGACCATGGTGCTTCCTGTCTCGAAATCTGCCCCCCAGTGTAGTGTCGCCGTCCCGCTCCCGCCGGTGACATACCGCGGAAGGCAGTGCGGCGACGCTCAGTTCGTGCGTGAGAGCCTTCCCACGGCCTCGAGGTGGTGCGTGTTCGGGAAGAGATCGAACGCACGCAACCGCTCGAGGGTGTACCCGTGCTCGGCGAAGTAGGCGACGTCGCGGGAGAAAGCCACGGGGTCACACGCGACATACACGATCTGCGCGGGCGAGACGGAGGCCACGGCGTCGACGACCTCGCGCCCGGCGCCCGATCGCGGCGGGTCCAGGACGATGGTGGAACGGGCCAGGCGGGCCCGCTCGGTCGCACTCGCGTCGGCCGCGAAGCGTGGCATCCAGCGCTCCACCCTGGCTGTCTCGGCGCGAGCACCGACCCACTCGCTGAGGTTGTCCGAGGCGAAGTCGGTTGCCGAGGTGTCGCTCTCGATCGAGGTGAGGCGGGTGCCAGGGCCGAAGCGGTCGGCGACCGCTGCGGCGAGCAGGCCCACGCCCCCGTACAGGTCGAGGTTGGCTGCCGAGGGATCGAATCGGTCGGGGTCGATCATCGTCTGCACGACCTCGCTGAGGAGCGATGCCGCGCCGCGGTGCACCTGCCAGAAGCCCGTGTCGTGGAGGCGGAACTCGCGCGACCCCACGACCTCGGTGATCACCGACGGCTTCTGGGCGCCGACGACCAGCCGAACTCCGCCTGCCGAGGGCGCGAGGATGTCGACGCTGTCGTTGCCGCGGAACGACTCGCCGAGCGGCGCAGCCTCGGCGAGTTCCGGCGTCGCGAGCGGAAGAGAGGTGATGGGGATGACGCGATGGCTGCGTGCGCCGTAGGGGCCGATCGTGCCGGCCTCGTCGACGTGGAGTCGCACACGGGTACGCCACCCGGTGCCGTCGGGGGTCTCGCCAGGGACTGGCTCGACCGTGGCATCCGTGTCCGTCTTCGCCATGCGCTGGAGCGACTCCGCGAGCACGCGGCGCTTGAGCTCGCGCTGGTGGGCGAGCTGGATGTGCCCGAACTCGGCGCCGCCGGCGCGCTCATCGGGGTCGCGGTCGAGGGATGCCGCGTCCCAGACGTGGTCCCGGCGGAACTCGCTCGGCGTGACCACCGACACCGTGTCGGCGCGCAGGAACGACTTCTTCGCGTCATTCGTGACCCTCGCGAGCACACGCTCCCCGGGGATGGCATCAGAGACGAACACCACCCGACCCTCATGCCTCGCCACGGCGACTCCGCCGTGCGCGATGTTGGTAACGTCGAGTTCGATCGTCTTTCCCAGCAGTTCACCCATTCTGTAGAGCTTAGGAGTGCCGTGCGGTTCTACCTCGCCTCGACCTCTCCCGCGCGACTGGCCACGCTCCGCAATGCGGGCATCGAGCCCGTGCTCGTGCCCTCGAATGTGGACGAGGACGCGGTGGTCGCGGCAGCTGGCCCGCTCTCACCGGCGGAGACGGTGCAGCTGCTCGCGCGGGCCAAGGCAGAGGCGATCGTCGGCACGCTCGTCGATGGCGAGCCGATCGACGGCGTGATCCTCGGCGGCGACTCGATGTTCGAACTCGATGGTGTCGTCTACGGCAAGCCGCACCTCCCCGAGGTCGCGCGCGAACGGTGGCTCGGGATGCGCGGCGCCAGCGGCCTGCTCCACTCCGGCCACTGGGTGATCGACCACCGTGACGGGGTTGCCGCCTCGGCCGTCGGCGGCGTCTCCACCGCGCGAGTCACCTTCGCCGACGACATCGACGACGAGGAACTCGACGCCTACATCGCGACAGGTGAGCCGCTCACGGTGGCCGGCGCGTTCACGATCGACAGCCTCGGTTCCGCCTTCATCACGAGCGTCGACGGTGACCCGCACGCCGTCGTGGGGCTGTCGGTGTCACTCGCACGCCGCCTGGTGCGTGAGGTGGGCATCCCCTGGACCGCGCTCTGGAATCGCTGACGCTCACAACGCTCCCCGTCCTTCTTTGTGTGTCGCCCACAGTGCTGGCGTTCGCGCGCGCCCTAAGCTGGAGAAACTATGGCTCGAATCACAAAAGTCCTGATTGCCAATCGTGGAGAGATCGCCGTTCGCGTCATCCGCGCCGCCAAGGACAGTGGTATCGCCACCGTCGCCGTCTACGCGGACCAGGACCGGGATGCCCGGCACGTCAAGCTCGCGGATGAGGCGTACTCCCTCGATGGGATGACGAGTGCCGACACCTACCTCGTCGTACCCAAGATCCTCTCCGTCGCCAAGCGCTCCGGTGCCGACGCGATCCACCCCGGATACGGGTTCCTTGCCGAGAACGCGGACTTCGCCCGTGCCGTGATCGACGCCGGCATCATCTGGATCGGCCCGTCGCCCGAGGCGATCGAGAAGCTCGGTGACAAGGTCAGCGCACGCCACATCGCCGAGAAGGTCGGCGCCCCCCTCGCCCCCGGAACGCTCAACCCCGTCTCCGGCGCCGAGGAAGTGCTCGAGTTCGTCGACCAGCACGGGCTGCCGGTCGCGATCAAGGCCGCGTTCGGTGGCGGTGGTCGCGGACTCAAGGTCGCGCGTACGCGCGAAGAGGTCCCCGAACTCTTCGACTCGGCCACGCGCGAAGCCGTCGCAGCCTTCGGACGCGGCGAGTGCTTCGTCGAGAAGTACCTCGACCAGCCGCGCCACGTCGAGACCCAGTGCCTCGCAGACCAGCACGGCAACGTGGTCGTCATCTCCACGCGCGACTGCTCGCTGCAGCGTCGGCACCAGAAGCTCGTGGAGGAGGCACCGGCTCCGTTCCTCACCGATTCTCAGAATGCGGCACTGTACGAGTCCTCGAAGGCCATCCTGAAGGAGGTCGGCTACGTCGGCGCTGGCACGTGCGAGTTCCTCGTGGCGAAGGACGGCACGATCTCGTTCCTGGAGGTGAACACGCGACTCCAGGTCGAGCATCCCGTCTCCGAGGAGGTCACCGGCATCGACCTCGTGCGTGAGCAGTTCCGCATCGCGGAGGGTGGCGTGATCGAGTACGGTGACCCCGTTCCTCAGGGCCATTCGTTCGAGTTCCGCATCAACGGCGAGGACCCGGGCATGAACTTCCTCCCCTCCCCCGGCCCCGTCCAGGCCCTCCGCTTCCCCGGCGGCCCCGGCGTGCGCGTCGACAGCGGCGTGACCACCGGCGATGTCATCACCGGTGCGTTCGACTCGCTCCTCGCCAAGCTCATCGTCACGGGCGTCAGCCGCGAGGATGCCCTCGAGCGCTCGCGCCGCGCACTCGACGAGTTCGAGATCGCCGGGCTCCCCACAGTGCTGCCGTTCCACCGCAAGATCGTCAGGGACCCGGCCTTCACGAGCGAGCCCTTCTCGGTGTACACGCGCTGGATCGAGACCGAGTTCGACAACGACATCGAGCCGTGGAGCGGATCCCTCGTCGAGGGCGCACCCGCGCCGGCCCGCCACAATGTGGTCGTCGAGGTCGATGGCAAGCGCATCGAGGTGTCCCTTCCGACGAAGCTCGTGCCGACGACGGCCGGCGGAGCCGCGTTGGCTGCACCTCCGCGGCGCCGGGGGGCGGCATCCGTCAGCACCGTGACGGGCGACTCGGTGACCGCGCCCATGCAGGCGACGATCGTGAAGCTCGCCGTGACTGAGGGCGACGTTGTGGTGAAGGGCGACCTGATTCTGGTGCTCGAGGCCATGAAGATGGAGCAGCCGATCGTGGCGCACAAGGATGGCACGGTCTCCGGCATCAACGCCTCGGTCGGCACCACGGTCTCCTCGGGCCACGTCCTCCTCTCGATCACCGACTGACCCCTGCCCGCCTGCCTCTCCGGGGGTCTCCTTCCCAAAGAGCGCGCTCCTTGGGAAAAGTCGCGAACATGTGCACGCTGCTTGTCACTCTGATCGACTAACGCAGCCAGCAGCTAGCGCAGACCCGCCGAGCGAAGGTGCGCCTCAAGTGCGGGCAGAGAGGATGCCACCACCCAACCCCACCGCGTCACGTGAGGGCCGAGCGCGCGCAACCGGTCCTCCCGAAGTTTCTCGTCGACGACCACCTCCCCCGGAGTGCGCCCTTTGCGGAACTCGTCGCGCTGGTACTTCCCCACCCCGTCGAACTCGCCGACGAGTCCGAACTCGGGCCACCAGAAGTCGACGACGATGCGGCCACGCTCGTCGCGGAACTCGTGCTGCAACTGTGGTTTTGGCAATCCGAGCAGGTGTATGCCTACTCGGCTGAGCGACTCCCCAGCCGATCCGCTGGCACCGTCCGCGAGTTCCACGGCATCAGCGCAGCGCGACTGCCCGCGAGCGGAGCCCTGCGATAACTCGTCGATTAGCTCTGGCCGGGTGACGCGGGTGCGAATCGGGCTCCCATCGGTCGCGAGGGAGAGCGCAGCATCCATCATCGCTACCGACGTGCTGAGCCGTTGGGTGCGTCCGACGTCGATGAGGGTGCGCGCCATCGTGGTGACGTCGAGGCCGTCAATCGTGTCGTTGTCGTTGGGCAGCGGGTACCGTCGCGCCGTGAACGCCCGCCTCGTCGCGCTAGGCGAGTCACCGACGGTGGCTTCCGGCCGCTCCGGCCACGCGCCCACCATCGGCAACCTCCAGAGTGCCGCCGCGGACAGGTGCGAGAACAGGAGACCCGAGCGGGATGCCCTTGCTGCGGCGTGAATACGGAGAAGGAACTGCGTGTCGGTGTCGAGCCCGAGCCAGTAATCGGTGGGGACGTACCATCCCTCGCAGAGCCGGGTGAAGTGACCCGCGCGCGCCTGCCGGTAGAACGTCGGGCCGTCGCCCGACCGGCGGATGGCGGTCGATGAGACAAGGTGGTTGAGCCAGGGAGTCGACGTGCTGTGGGGCATCCCGATAGCGTGCGTCGCCGGCCGCTGGGAGGAGACCGCGCACCACCCATCTGGGTGATGATGGCGACGGGTCGTCCATGTTGACGAGAGGTGTCGAAATGTGCGCGCTTTCAGTCAAGGGGCGCGCTGTTTGGGAAGAGAACCCCGGGAGACCCCTAGTTGACGATGTGCATGGCTCGGGCGGCGTCCGTGATGCTGCCCGTGAGGGAGGGGTAGACCGAGAAGGCGCGGGCGAGCTGATCGACCGTGAGGCGGTGCTCCACGGCGAGGGCGACCGACATGATGAGCTCGGATGCATGGGGCGCCACGATCACACCACCGATGACCGTGCCGGAACCGGTGCGGGCGAAGAGTTTCACGAAGCCGTCGCGCATGCCCATCATCTTGGCGCGCGGGTTGGAGGCCAGCGGCAGCTTGTAGATCTCGCCCTGGGCGATGCCGTCCTCGATCTGCTTCTGCGACCAGCCGACGGTCGCGATCTCGGGCTGGGTGAAGATGTTCGACGTCACGTTGCGCAGTTCGGTGGGGTTCACGGCATCCCCCATCGCGTGGAAGACACCGGTGCGCCCCTGCATGGCCGCGACGGATGCCAGGGGCAGGAAGTCCGAGCAGTCGCCGGCCGCATAGATCGACGGGACCGACGTGCGAGCAACACGGTTGACACGGATGTGACCGGATGCCGTGAGCTGAACTCCCGCCTCGACCAGCCCGATGTCCTCGGTGTTGGGAAGCGAACCGACCGCCATGAGGCAGTGCGAGCCCTCGACCGTGCGACCGTCCGACAGGGTCGCGACGACGCCATCGGCGGTGCGCGTGACCGACTCGGCCCGCGACTTGGAGAGCACGGTCATGCCGTTGCGCTTGAAGACGTCCTCGATGACACGGGCGGCGTCGGCATCCTCACCCGGCAGCACCTGGTCGCGCGACGAGATGAGGGTGACCTCGGAGCCGAGCGCACGGTACGCGGAGGCGAACTCGGCGCCGGTGACACCGGAGCCCACCACGATGAGGTGCTCCGGCACCTCCTTGAGGTCGTAGAGCTGGGTCCACGTGAAGATGCGCTCGCCGTCGGGCTTGGCGGTGGGCAGGATGCGCGGGCGGGCACCCACGGACACGACGATCGTGTCCACCTCGCACTCGTCGAAGTCGACCCGTGACTTGCCCTTGCCGGTCGAGACGACGATGCGGTTGGGTCCGTCCAGGCGACCGTCGCCCTGGATGATGCGAACCCCCGCCTTGAGCAACTGCGACTTCATGTCCTCGGACTGCTGGCGCGCCAGCCGCAGGAGGCGGGCGTTGACGGCGGCGAGATTGACCGTGATCTCCGGTCGGACGGGGCGGCCGGCATCCGTTCGACTGAAGAACTGCACACCCAGGTCGGTGGCCTCCCCCACATTGCCGACCGCTTCTGCGGTGGCGATCAGGGTCTTGGAGGGCACCACGTCCGTGAGTACCGCCGAGCCACCGATGCCGGTGCGCTCGACGACCGTGACCTCTGCTCCGAGCTGCGCGGCGGCCAGTGCGGCTTCGTAGCCACCCGGACCTCCCCCGAGTACG
The DNA here is from genome assembly GCF_013410945.1 of Leifsonia sp. AK011. Lineage (NCBI taxonomy): Bacteria > Bacillati > Actinomycetota > Actinomycetes > Micrococcales > Microbacteriaceae > Leifsonia > Leifsonia sp. AK011. The sequence continues at coordinate 2,841,115 of NZ_JACCCH010000001.1, forward strand.
GCAATGCGTTGCTTCCGCTCGAACTCATAGGCCATGCGTAAATTGTGTCACGGGTCGACAGCGGCACTGGGCTGCTAAATGTCGCGGTAGTCCCCGCCCGGCGCGCCAAGGGAAGCCACGGTGTCGCCGCTCATGAAGACCGCGATGTAGTCGGTGCCCGGGTTGCCGGGATTGCTCAGCGACTCGTGCTCCGGCACGCTCACGGGCTCGAGTCCGTAGATGTCGGGTAGCCCGTCGGCGTCACCGTCGTACTGCTGGACGAAAGGGTCAAGCGCAACGACATCGGAGCGAGAGGATCCCACGTGGATGCCCTGGCTCGTCGACACGGGAAGGCCCGCTACTGTCGCGGACATCACGCGGACCGAGGTGACGGAGAAGTTCACGGTGAGTCTGATCTCCGGCCATTCGTAGGACATGCCGAACTTGCCGTTGTCCTCGGGGTCGGGCGTCATTCCCGTGAGCGAACTCACGAGAGTGATCGCGGCATCCGGGTCGGCAAGCGGAGCGGACTCGAGCGCTGCGCCGTTCTGGTCCTGCAGGGTGAGCGCGTCGAGCGACAGCACGAGCGCTGCCGGGGCCGGCGCTTCAGGCGTCGGACTCGGCGTGGAGATCGTCGGAGTCGGTGTGGGAGTCGGAGTGGCCTGCGGCGCGGTCGGCCCGCATCCCGCGAGGAGCAGCACCACGGCAACCGCGGCAACAAGACGAGGAGCGCTCATGGTGCCATGATGCCATCACCTGGTCACGAAAAATGCGCGCCCAGATAACGATCGTGGGTCAGATCATTAGGCTTGAGGGATGTCGCAGGTACACACCGTCAACCCGCTGGATGACCGTTCAGCAGACCCTTTCGAGATCGCCAGGATCGCCGCAGCGGAGATAGCCGATATCTCTGGCGTCGAGCGCCACGACATCGCTCTCACCCTCGGTTCCGGATGGGCGAAGGCTGCCGACCTGATCGGCGAGACGACGGCAACGATTCCGGCATCCGACATCACCGGATTCTCGAAGCCCGCCCTCGAGGGACACGTCGGCACCCTCCGCTCCGTGCTCCTGCCGACGGGCAAGCGCGCCCTCGTGATCGGTGCCCGCACCCACTACTACGAGAACCACGGCGTGCGCCGGGTCGTGCACTCCGTGCGCACGGCAGCGGCGACCGGCGCGACCACCATGATCCTCACCAATGGCGCCGGCGGCATCAAGGACACCTGGAAGCCCGGCAGCCCTGTGCTCATCAGCGACCACATCAACCTCACCGCCGACTCACCCCTCGAGGGCGCGACGTTCATCGACCTCACCGACCTCTACTCGAAGCGACTCCGGGATCTCGCCCGCACGGTCGACTCGAGCCTCGACGAGGGCGTGTACTGCCAGTTCCGCGGCCCGCACTACGAGACGCCGGCCGAGGTGCAGATGGCGAAGGCCATCGGCGGACACATCGTCGGAATGTCCACCGCTCTCGAGGCGATCGCTGCGCGACAGGCCGGCATGGAGATCCTCGGCATGTCACTCATCACGAACCTCGCCGCGGGCATCCAGAAGACCCCCCTCAGCCACGAGGAGGTCATCGAGGCCGGGCGCGAGGCCGAGGGCCGCATCAGCGCGCTGCTCGCGCAGATCGTTGGTCAGCTGTGAGTGCCGACGAGCTGCTCGAGCACGCCAAGGCGTGGGCCGCGCAGGATCCGGATGCCACGACCCGCGAGCAACTCGAGGCTGCGATCGTCGCGGCCGAGGCGGGCGACGCCGTCGCTGGGGCCCAGCTCCGTGACTGGTTCGGCTCCCGCCTGGAGTTCGGCACCTCTGGCCTCCGCGGCGAGCTCGGTCCCGGCCCGAACCGGATGAACCGTGTTCTCGTCGCGCAGGCCGCCGCTGGTCTCGCCGCCTTCCTGCTCCACCGCGAGCCGAGCCCGAGCGTCGTGATCGGTTACGACGCACGAACCAACTCCGAGGTCTTCGCGCGCGACACAGCCGTCATCATGGCGGGCGCCGGGGTGCACACCATCCTTCTGCCCCGTCACCTCCCCACCCCCGTGCTCGCGTTCGCCGTGCGCCACCTCGACGTGAGCGCGGGCGTCATGGTCACCGCGTCGCACAATCCCGCACGGGACAACGGCTACAAGGTCTACCTGGGTGGGCTCGATCACGGCTCCCTCATCGTGCCGCCCGCCGATGCCGACATCGCCCGGGCAATCCACCAGGTTGCCCATGCGCCCATCTCGGAGCTTCCGCGCTCCACCGACTTCGTGCTCGCTGACGAGTCCGTCATCGACGAGTACGTGCGGCGAACCGCGGCGATCGCGAGCGTCGCAAGCCCCCTGCGCATTGCCTACACCCCCATGCACGGCGTCGGGTGGGAGACGGCCCGCGCGGTCTTCGAGGCCGCGGGATTCGGCATCCCGGAGATCGTCGCAGCGCAAGCGGAGCCTGACCCTGCGTTCCCTACGGTTGCCTTCCCCAACCCCGAGGAGCCCGGTGCCATGGATCTCGTGATGGCGCTCGGCGAGTCATCCGACGCGGACATCGTTGTGGCCAATGACCCCGATGCCGACCGTCTCGCGATCGCGATCCCCACAGCGACCGGCTGGCGCCGCCTTACCGGCAACGAGATCGGGTGGCTACTCGGGTGGCGCGCCGCAGAACGCGCGGGCAAGGACGGTGTTCTTGCCGCATCCATCGTCTCCTCCCCTGCTCTCGGCGAGGTCGCCGTCGCCTACCACCTCGAGCACGTCGAGACCCTCACGGGATTCAAGTGGATCTCTCGCGCTCCCGGCCTGAGCTTCGGCTACGAGGAGGCACTCGGCTACCTCGTTGACCCCGCCAAGATCCGCGACAAGGACGGCATCTCGGCCGCGGTCGACTTCCTCTCCCTCGCATCCGAGCTGAAGGCCGCGGGAACAACCGTCGAGCAGCACCTGCTCGCGTTCGCCGAGAAGTTCGGCGGCTTCGCCTCTGGTCAGATCTCGGTCCGCGTCTCCGACCTCGCCGACATCGGGCGGATGATGGCGGCCCTCCGCTCGGCACCCCCGAGCCACATCGGCAGCCTGGCCGTCGCGAGCATCGATGACTTCATCGACGGGTTCGGTCCGTACCCGCCCGGCGACATCCTGCGCATCCACCTCGAGAACGGCGCGCGCGTCATCGTGCGCCCGAGCGGAACCGAGCCGAAGCTCAAGGTCTACCTCGATGCGAGCTCCAACGAGGGTGACGGTGCTGCGCGGATCGCGGCAGCGGAGGCCGTGATCACCGAACTCGACGCGGGGATGCACACGCTCCTCGGGGTCTGATCAGCCCAGCGCGGCCTCGAGCTTGTCCGTGAGCTCCGCCGTGTCGAAGTAGTTCTCTATCACGATGACGTCGGCGTAGGTCGAGCCGATCGCCTCGACGAACTCAGCGGAGGTGAGGATGACCTGGGCGTCGGCCGCGACCTGTGCGATGGTCGTGACATCCGCCGCCACGACGTCCGCCTCGATGCGGAGCTTGCGCAGCACCCGCTCGGCGTTGACCCGGAGGATGCCCGAGCTGCCGATGCCCGCGCCACAGATCGTGACGATCTTCATGCGACACCCATGATGGTTCGCACCTCTGCCGCGGTCGTCGCCGCGGCGAGATCCGCGATCGCCGAGCTGTCGTTGAAGACGTTGGCGAGGCTCGCGACGGCACCGAGGTGCGTGCCTGGATCGGTGATCGCAAGCCCGAGCACGACGCGAACCGGGTCGTTGTGCGGATGCCCGAACCGTACCGGTTCGCGCAGCGTGACAATCGCGAGCCCATCGGTGAGAACCTCGGGCCCCGGACGGGCGTGGGCGAGGGCGAGACCCGGCGCGATCACGACGTAGGGGCCGTGCTCTTCGATCATGCGGATCATCTCCTGCGCGTACGCGGGGCGAGCGGCGCCGGATGCCGCGAGGGCGTCGGCGGCAACCGTCACCGCATCGCGCCAGGTAGCGACCTCGGCACCGATGACGATGGCGGACTCCGGGAGTGGGGGCAGTGCCATCCGTTACCGGGCCTCGTCGAAGGCGGCAACGATCGTGTCGGCGAGCGCCTCGCGGTCCTCAAGCGGGAGGAACGCGGCTGCTGCAGCGTTGAGCTGGAAGACGGCGAGGTCGGTGAGGTCGTAGCCGAAGGTCTCCGCGAGCAGGTAGAGCTCGCGACTGAGCGACGTCGCGCTCATGAGGCGGTTGTCGGTGTTGACGGTCACGCGGAAGCCGAGCTGGTAGAGCAGGTCGAAGGGGTGATCGATGAGTTCATCGCCCCACTGCTCGATCGCGCCGGTCTGCAGGTTCGACGACGGGGAGAGCTCGAGGGCGATCTCGCGATCCTTCACCCACTGCGCGACCGGGCCGAGCGTGACGTAGGTGTTCTCGTCGTCCTCGCGGGCCGTCTGCACGTCTTCGGCCAGACGCACGCCGTGGCCGAGGCGCAGCGCGCGGCCGTCGAAGAGCGCACCGCGGATGCTCTCGATGCCGTCAGCCTCACCAGCGTGCACGGTGGCGGGGATGAAGTTGTGGGCGAGGTAGTCGAAGGCGTCCCGGAGGTTGCCAGCGGGGAAGCCCGCCTCGGCACCCGCGATGTCGAATCCGACGACGCCGTTGCCGAAGTGACGCTTCGCGAGTTCCGCGATCTCGAGGCCGCGGTCCGCGTGGCGCATCGCGCTGACGAGCTGGCCGACACGGATGCCATGGCCGCTGGCCGCGGCATCCGCCACTCCCGCGTCCAGGCCCTCCTGCACGGCCTCGACGGTCTGGTCGAGCGTGAGACCACGGGCGACGTGCTGCTCGGGAGCCCAGCGGATCTCGCCGTAGATCACGCCGTCTGCGGCCAGATCCTGCACGAACTCACGCGCGACACGCACGAGACCGTCATGGGTCTGCATCACGGCCGTCGTGAGGTCGAAGGTCTTGAGGTACTCCACGAGCGAGCCGGAATCGCTCTTCTCGGCGAACCACTCTCCGAGTTCGTCGGCCGTGGTGGCGGGAAGCTCGAGGCCGATCTCGCTCCCGAGATCGATGATGGTCTGCGGCCGCAACCCACCGTCGAGGTGGTCGTGCAGGGAGACCTTCGGGAGCGCGGTGATGCTTGCTCCTCCCCCGGGCATCAGGAATTCGGCAGCAGCGGGGTTCATGCCTCCAATCTACCGGGGTTCGCCCTGCAATAGGCGTGAGATCGCGGCCCCCGCCCGAGTGGCAGCGGCGACGACGTCCTCGGCGGGAATCGCGCTGAACGTCGTGGCGACGTACGGCACCGTGAGGGCGGCGATCGTGCCGGATGCATCGCTGACCGGCACCACGACATCGGTGATCCCGGCCTGGAGCGGGTCGGGCCGCACCACGGTCTCGCCCATCGTAAGCGCCCTGCCCGTCGCCGTCTCCTCCACCGCGAACTCCGCGCCGACCCGCACCCGGTAGCCGAAGTCCGCGGGGCTCTCCACCTGTGCGATCACGCGCACGCGGCCAGCATCGAGCACGCTCAGATTGCACGACTGCCGCGTGGATTCGGCGAGGTCACGCATGGGGGCGGATGCCACGGCGATGAGCCCCCGCAGTGGCGGGTTGCGGTGCGCGAGGTCGAAGAGCTTCATGGACGACGAGTACAGGCCGGACTGCGCGTCCCGCACGATGTACCCGCGCCGTTCGAGGGTCGCCAGCACGCGGAAGACCTGCCCCACGCTGCGGCCCACACCGTCCGCGATCTCGGACTGGCTGAGCTCGCCCGGCTGGTCGGCGAGCAGCTCGAGAATGTCAAGGCCCTTGTCGAGGGCAGGGGCCTGGTACGTGGAGGGCTGCTCGGCCATCAGCGGTGCGCGGCCATCGCGGCGAGCATCCGTCTCGCGATCTCGCGGTCGAGGACGTCGGGCACGGGCTGGGCGCCCGGGAGGAGCGACTCGGGTGCGGTGGCGACGCGCTCGAGGGAGAGGGACTGGAGGAGGAAGCCGAGGTCCATCGATTCGAGGGAGTTGCCCTTCGGTTCGCGGCCCGCGAGGTTAAACATGCGGCCATCGGCGAGGAGGATGACGTGGCGCCCGCCCGGGAGATCGATGCGCTCGATCGCCTCGTCGAGCACCGTCGCGCCCGTCGAGTAGGCACGCAGCGCCGGCACGTCGATCTCCCAGGGGAAGTGGCCGCAGTTGGCGAGCACGGCGCCATCCGCGACCCGCTCGAAGAACGGCTCGGTGAGCACGCCGGGGTGACCCGTCGCCGTGATGAAGACCTCTCCCCACTCGGCGAGATCCTCGAGGGGCGCGACGCGATAGCCGTCCATCGCGGCCTCGAACGCCTTGAGTTCGTCGATCTCCGCGACGGCCACCTTGCCACCGAGAGCGCGGAGGTAGTGCGCGACACCGCTGCCGCACCATCCGTAGCCCGCGACGACGAAACGCCTGCCCGGCACCATGAGGTTGGTGATGCGCATGAAGCTCTCGACGACCGACTGGCCGACCGCGTGGCGGTTCTCGCCGATCGCCTTGAGGAGACTGTCATTGATGACGATGACCGGGAACGGGATGCGACCCTCGAGCTGGGAGCGCAGGCGCAAACCGCCCGAGGTCGTCTCCTCGGTACCGCCGATGATGCGCCAGTCCTCGCCTGCACCAGCGGCGAGCGCCGCGAGATCCGCGCCGTTGTCGAGAAGGATGTCGGGGCGCGCTGCTGCCACGGCTGCCACGTTCTCGTGGTGCTGCTCGAGGCTGTCGTCACGCCGCCCGTGGACGGTCATGCCGAGGTCGCGCAGGTAGGCGACGATGTCGTCCTGCGTGGAGCCGTGGTTGCCCGTGGCGACGATCTCCGCACCTCCCGCGGCGAGGGTCTCGAGAAGCACCGCCGTCTTGGGTTCGACGTGAAGAGACATGCCGATGAGGTGGCCCGCGAAGGGACGGGATGACCCGAAGTCCTCGCGGGTTCTCGCGAGCAGTGGCATCCGCGACCGGATCCACTCGACGCGGGCGGCACCGCGTGCGCTGAGCTCGGTGCTGCTGAGATCTGTCATGCGCTCGATTCTACATATACGAATGTCATTTTCATATGCGTCGGCAGTATGCTCGGCTCATGGCGCGAAAGATCATCCTCGACTGCGACCCCGGCCACGACGACGCGATCGCGATGCTGCTCGCCTGGGGCAGCCCAGCGATCGACCTCGTCGGCGTGACGACGGTCATGGGCAACCAGACGATCGAGAAGGTCACGCGCAATGCCCGGGCGGTAGCCAGAGTCGGTGGGATGACGGGAGTCCCGATCGCTCGCGGTTCCCACCGCCCGCTCGTGCGCGAGGTCGAAGTCGCGGAGTCGATCCACGGCGACTCCGGGCTGGACGGGCCCGTGCTGCCCGAGCCCGTCGGCGAACTGGACCCGCGCCATGCCGTCGACTTCATCATCGACACCGTCATGGCCTCCGAGCCCGGGGAGATCACGCTCGTGCCCACGGGTGCGCTCACGAACATCGCCCTCGCCGTGCGCAAGGAGCCACGCATCGCCTCGCGCGTTCGCGAGGTCGTGCTCATGGGCGGCGGTGTGAACGTGGGCAACTGGAGCGCGACGAGCGAGTTCAACATCGTCATCGACCCGGAGGCCGCGCACATCGTCTTCAACGAAACGTGGCCGCTCACGATGGTGGGGCTCGACCTCACCCACGATGCGCTCGCGACCCCCTCCGTCGCAGCGGCGATCGCCGCTGTCGGCACTCCGCCAGCCCGTTTTGTGGGCGAGCTGCTCGAGTTCTTCGGAGAGACCTACAAGGACCAGCAGGGCTTCGAGTACCCGCCAGTGCACGACCCCTGCGCCGTCGCCTACGTGATCGACCAGTCCGTGATGGAGACGGTGCGGGTTCCGCTCGATATCGAGCTCGCGGGCACCCTCACCCTCGGCATGACTGTGGCCGATTTCAGGGCCCCTGCCCCGGACGACTGCACGACACAGGTGGCCCGCACTCTGGACCATCCCAAGTTCTGGGCCCTCGTCGTCGACGCGCTAGAGCGCATCGGCGACCCGAGCCTTCCGAGGTAAGCCGAACTGCCCCTCAGAGCAGGTAATTAGGGACGGATCGGCTTACCTCAGCAGGCCTGTGGAGAGACCGGCTCGTAATCGGGCCGGCGGTCGGACGATTGGTGGATGCCACGCCCGCTGCCAGAGTCCGTTGGGGGTCGACCCTTCCGCGTGGACGAGGCACTTCGCGCGGGCGTCACGGAGAAACGGCTCCGCGGCAGCGACCTCGCCGCGCCGTTCTGGGGCGTGCGCGCGACTGCGAGCACGACACTCGTCGAACGCGCACGCGCGTTCGCGGCGCGAATGCAGGTCGGTGCGTTCTTCTCGCACGCGACAGCGGCGCTGCTCTGGGGCATCCCCTTGCCCCGCGAACTGGCCGAGGATGCGTCGCTCCATGTCTCCGTCCCGGGAGAGCGCCGGGGGCCGAGTGGAGCGGAGTCGCCGGACACCACCTCCAGGTCACGGAACAGGACATCGTCCTGCGGGGCGACATCCGCGTCACGTCGCTCGCGAGAACGGCGTGTGACCTCGCGGCATCACTGCACGATGAAGAGTTGCTCGCAGCGATCGACAACATCCTGTGGTGGCGACGGCCGACCAACCAGCGCGCGACCGGTGCCGGGCTGAAGGCGACGGTCCACCGCTTCCGCGGTCGACGGGGACGGGCTCGCCTCTTCGAGATGACGGCGCTCGCGTCTGACAGATCAGACGCACCGCCGGAGTCAGCCTTCCGCTTGCGCTTCCTGCGCGCGGGTTTTCCCGAGTGCCGTCCGAACGAGCGGATCTACGACACATCGGGGCGTTTTCTGGCGATGCCAGATCTTCAGTTCTCCAAGTACAAGATGGCTTTTGACTATGAGGGCGATCATCATCGCACTGACCGCGCACAGTGGCGAAAGGATCTTGCCCGCGTGCCTCGCCTCCAGGACGCAGGATGGCACCACACCCGCCTCTCCGGCGATGACCTGGCCGACGACCGAGATGCCATCGGCCGAGCAAGGCGCACTCTGGTCGCGCGAGGCTGGTCCCCCACGCGCTGAGGTAAGCCAACCGGCCCGTCCAGGAGCCGAAATAAGGGCGGATCGGCTTACCTCGGAAAGCGCTACGCGATGCGGGCGGCTATGAGGGGGGTGAGGGTCGGGGGGTCCTGCGTGATCGCGTAGGCGCCGTCCAGGGCCTCGAGGGCGCGCTCGAAGCGGGCTGGCTCGTCGGCGTGGAGCGTGAACAGGGGCTGGCCCTTGGTCACGGCATCCCCCAGCTTGGCGTGCAGGTCGATCCCCGCGGCGTGCTGCACCGGGTCCTCCTTGCGCGCGCGTCCGGCACCCAGGCGCCAGGCGGCCACGCCGAACGGCAGTGCCTCCTGGATCGACAGGATGCCGTCGGCCTGAGCGGTGACCGTGTGCGACTCCCGCGGCTCCGGCAACGCGGCATCCGGGTCCCCACCCTGCGCGCGGATCATGGCGTTCCAGGTGTCCATCGCGCGGCCGTCCTGCAATGCGGCCTCGACATCGGCGTCGGGCTGCCCCGCGAGTGCGAGCATCTCGCGCGCGAGTGCGACCGTGAGCTCCACGACATCCGCTGGCCCACCACCGGCGAGCACCTCGACTGACTCGCGCACCTCGTTGGCGTTGCCGATGGCGAGGCCAAGCGGCACGTTCATGTTGGTGAGGAGGGCGACCGTGTTGACGCCGGCGTCCTTGCCGAGGCGCACCATCGTCTCGGCGAGCTCGCGGCTGCGATCCTGGTCCTTCATGAACGCGCCGGAGCCGAACTTCACGTCGAGCACGAGCGATGCCGTGCCCTCCGCGATCTTCTTCGACATGATCGAGGAGGCGATCAGTGGGATCGACTCCACCGTGCCCGTGATGTCGCGCAGTGCGTACAGCTTGCCGTCGGCTGGCGCTAGACCGGAGCCCGCAGCGCAGATGACCGCACCAACAGCCTCGAGTTGGGCGTAGAACTCGTCGTTCGACAGCTTCGCGCGCCATCCCGGGATGCTCTCGAGCTTGTCGAGGGTGCCGCCCGTGTGGCCGAGCCCGCGGCCCGAGAGCTGCGGAACGGCGACCCCGAAGGATGCCACGAGTGGAGCCAGCGGCAGCGTGATCTTGTCCCCCACACCGCCAGTGGAGTGCTTGTCGGTGGTCGGCTTGGCGAGCCCGTCGAACGACAGGGTCTCGCCCGAGGCGATCATCGCGAGCGTGAGATCACGCACCTCCTCGCGGCCCATGCCGTTGAGGAAGATCGCCATCGCCATCGCGGCCATCTGCTCGTCACCCACGTACCCGCGCGTGTAGGCGTCGACGAGCCAGCTGATCTGCTCGGTCGAGAGCGTTCCGTGGTCGCGCTTGGCGTGGATCAGGTCGACAACGTCGAAGGGTTCTACTGGCATGGTGTCCTTCGTTGGTGAGATTTCGACAAGCTCAATCAGCAGGGTGGTTGCTCAATCAGCAGGGGTCGCGCGGTAGGCCTCGAGAGTGCGCGGCCCGAACGCATCCGGGATCACCTCGTCGATCGTCTTGATTCCGGAGACTGTCTCGAGGAGCATCCCCTCGGCCGAGTGCTCGAACAGCAGCTGGCGGCACCGACCGCACGGCATGAGCGCGTTGCCGTGCCCGTCCACGCACGTGAACGCGACGAGCTTGCCGCCGCCGGTCATGTGCAGGGATGACACGAGCGCGCACTCCGCGCACAGTGTCAGGCCGTACGACGCGTTCTCGACATTCGCGCCGGAGATCACGCGGCCGTCGTCGACGATCGCTGCGACACCGACCGGGAAGTTCGAGTACGGAACGTAGGCGTGCGCCAGAGCCTCCTTGGCGACGCCCCGCAGGGCGTCCCAGTCGGCGTCGGTCTGCGGAAGGAAACTGCCGGTGCCCTGAGGCTCTGAAAGGGTCATGACTTCACGTACGGCTTTCCCGCGGCAGCGGGGCCGCGCACTCGTCCTACCAGGCCCGCGACGGCGAAGATCGTCACGAGGTACGGGAGCATCAGCATGAACTCGCTCGGCACAGGTGACCCAATGATCGAGAGCGCTGACTGGAGGTTGCTGGCGAACCCGAAGAGGAGGGCAGCGAGCGTTGCACGGATCGGATCCCACCGTCCGAAGATGACCGCGGCAAGCGCGATGAAGCCAGCGCCAGCGGTCATTTCCTTGTTGAACGCGCCCACGGAACCCAGGGTGAAGTAGGCGCCACCGAGCCCTGCGATCGCGCCAGCGAGCAGGACGTTCCAGAAACGCGTTCCCGTGACGTTGATGCCCACCGTATCTGCTGCTTGCGGATGCTCACCGACGGAGCGCAACCGCAGGCCCCAGCGAGTCTTGAAGAGGGCGAACCACACGAGGAAGACCGCGATGTACATGATGTAGACGATGATCGTCTGCCGGAACAGAACGGGTCCGAGGATGGGGATCTCACTGAGGAGAGGGATATTGATGCGGTCGAACCTCGGAGGGCTGTTGAGCACCGAGGCGTTCGGGGCCAGCACCGTCGAGAACAGGAAGCTCGTCAGACCCACCACGAGCACGTTCAGCACCACACCGACGATCACCTGGTCGACGAAGTACTTGATGGAGAACGCGGCCAGAACGAAGGAAACGAGTACGCCAGCCACCATGGCGGCAGCGAGTCCGAGAAGGGGCTGACCAGTCGCTGAGGCGACGAGCGCCGACACGAATGCTCCCGCGAGAAGCTGCCCCTCGATGGCCACATTCACCACGCCGACGCGTTCGGAGATGACCCCGCCCAGCGCACCGAAGATTAACGGGACGCTCAGACCGACGGCGCCGACGAGGAGGCTGGTCACAAGAACGTCCAGCGACGATCCCGCCGCGACCCACGTCAGGAATCCGAACATGAAGATGACGGCGAAGATCGCGATGAGCCACACGGGTGTGCGTCGCGCACTCCACGAGAGGTAGATCGACACGGCTGTCAGGAGGACGAGCAGGAGGGCCGCGATCGAGCCTGCGAGCGGGGCATCCACCCTGACCACGGGGAGCTGAATTGCATCAGCGGTCGTGGAGAAACTGAACCCTGTGGTGCCGGGCCGAGAGAACACCACAAACAGGATGCTGATCGCGGCGAAGATCCCCAGGCCGATCGGCGGCTTCCAGCTGCGGGTCACCGCCGTCTCGAGCTGCATCGTCGACAGGGACGCTGCTGGCGATACTGTGCTCACTTGGCCACCTCCACTTTCGTGCGGGACCGCGGCGCGGACCCGGGTATCGGAAGTCGGAAGATCGACCGAACGAGCGGCGGGGCCGCGATGAAGAGCACGATGAGGGACTGGACGACCAGAACGATGTCGATTGGCACGCCCTGAGCTGCCTGCATCGAGTAGCCGCCGGCCTTGAGCGCACCGAAGAGAACGCCAGCGACGAACACACCGACCGGCTTCGACCGGCCGAGCAGTGCAACCGTGATGGCATCGAAGCCGATGCTCGCATCGATTCCGGCCGTGAACCCTGTTGTGACGGTACCGAGCACCTGGTTGACGCCCGCGAGTCCCACAAGGGCACCCGACATCACCATCGCCCAGACGTAGACGTTCTTGACGTTGATTCCCGCGATCTTCGCGGCATTCGGGTTCTCACCGACCGCCCTGAAACGGAACCCCATGCTCGATCGGTTGATGAAGTACCAGAACCAGATCGTCACGGCGATCGCGAGGATGAAGCCGAAATGCAGGTTGAACTGGTCACCGAGGATCTTCGGGAACACGGCGGTCGGCAGCATTGCCGCCGACTTCGGGTTGGTGGATCCGGGTGCCTGCAGTGCCCACTGCTGGGTCAGCAGGTAGGAGATGAGGTAGAACGCGACGTAGTTGAGCATGATCGTCACGATCACCTCGTGCGCCCCAGTGCGGGCTTTGAGAAGCCCAACGATGGCTCCCCAGATCGCGCCAGCAAGAACGCCGGCGAGCACCGCGACAATGACGTGGATGCCCGCAGGCAGCGGCCACGCGAATCCGACGTAGCCCGCGGCTCCCGCCGCCACCAGCATCTGGCCGCGGCCACCGATGTTGAACAGACCCGCGCGGAACGCGAGTGCGACACCGAGGCCCGCGGTGATGAGCGGAGTGGCGAACTTGAGCGTCTCTGTGAACGGACGGATGCCACGAACGAAGTCGTCGGCTCTGAAGTTGTAGATCGAACCCTGGAACATGGCGACATAGGCGCCGGAGATGGCATCCCAGATCGCGGAGAACGTGTCAGCGGGCCGGGAGAAGAAGTACCCGGAGGCCGTCTGCACGTCTTTGTCGGTGAGGGCGATCAGGATTCCCCCGGCGAGGAGGGCAAGCACGACGGCGAGCACCGAGATCATCGCGCTGCCGCCCAGGATGTCCCTGAGCACCTGCTGCGCACGCGACGGCGGTGCCACCTCATTGGGCTGCTGACCCGCCTCGAGGGTGGTGTCCGCGCTGCCCGGTGTTGGTGTGGTGCTGGTGATCTTCGGGTCGGTCATGCTGCCTCCCCCGCACTCGGGTCTGCGGGATGATCGGGGTGTTCGCCGGCCATCATGAGACCGAGCACTTCGCGGGGGGTATCGCCGGGCACGATCCCGACGATGCCACCCCGGTACATGACCGCGATGCGGTCCGCGAGAGCGGCAACCTCGTCGAGCTCGGTCGAGACCACGATGACGGGCACACCGGCATCCCTCGCCTGAACGATGCGGGTATGCACGAACTCGATCGAGCCGACGTCGAGACCGCGCGTGGGCTGCGCGGCGACGAAGAGCTTGAGGTCACGGCTCAGCTCGCGGGCCAGGACGACCTTCTGCTGGTTGCCACCGGAGAGCCTGCCGACGTGGGTCTCGATTCCCTGGGCACGGATGTCGAACTCGGTGATCTTCTCCTCGGCGAACTCGGAGAGGTAGCGCAACTGGAGGGTGCCGGCCTTCACGAAGGGCGGGCCGTCCGACCGGTCGAGCATGAGGTTCTCGGCGATCGTGAACTCCGCGACAAGCCCGTCCTCCTTGCGATCCTCCGGCACGAAGCCAACGCCCGCGTTCAGTACCCTCCGGACGCCGAGTCCGGTGAGCTGCACGCCACCGAGCCTGATCTCGCCGGTGACCCGGGGTTGGAGTCCGAGGATGGCCTCAGTGAGTTCGGTCTGACCGTTGCCCTGGACGCCAGCGATCGCGAGTATCTCGCCCTCGTGAACGTCGAAGCTCACGTTGTTGACGACGAGCTGGTTACGCGGGTCGATGACGGAGAGGTTAGTGACGGTGAGGGCCACGGGCCCCGGCTTGGCCGGGCCCTTGTCGATCATGAGGTCAACGGCACGGCCGACCATGAGCGAGGCGAGTTCCTCGTTGGTGTCGGTCGGGGACGCCTCGCCAACGACCTTGCCCAGGCGGATGACGGTGATGCGATCCGCGACCTCGCGAACCTCGCGCAACTTGTGCGTGATGAAGACGATGGAGGTGCCGGACTCCTTGAGCTGGCGCATGATGCCGATGAGCTCGTCGGTCTCCTGGGGGGTGAGCACGGCGGTGGGCTCGTCGAACACGAGCACACGGGCATCCCGCGAGAGGGCCTTGATGATCTCGACGCGCTGCTGGACGCCGACGGGGAGGTCGTCTACAAGGGCATCGGGATCGACATCGAAGCCGAAGCGGGCCGAGATCTCTCGAACCTTCGCGCGCGCTCCCTCGAGATCGAGGCGGCCGCCGAACTTCGTCTCCTCGTGCCCGAGCATGACGTTCTCGGCGACCGTGAAGACAGGGATGAGCATGAAGTGCTGGTGCACCATGCCGATGCCTGCGTTCATCGCATCGCCCGGGCCTGAGAAGTGCTGGACCTCGTCGTCCAGGAGGATCTCGCCCTCATCGGCCTGGTACAGGCCGTAGAGCACGTTCATGAGTGTTGACTTTCCTGCGCCGTTCTCGCCCAGGAGGCAGTGGATCTCGCCCGGCTCGACCGTGAGGTCAATGTGGTCGTTGGCGACCAGCGAACCGAACCTCTTGGTGATCCCGCGAAGCTCCAGTTTCATGCTGTCCAATCTAATCTCCGCGCAGGGAAAGGCGCAGTTAAAGAAGGCCGGGGAGACCAGCGTGGCTGGCCTCCCCGACCGGGTCTCACTCCGTGTTACGGGTTGAGGTACGACGTGACAGGGATGCTGCCGTCGATGATTCCCGCAGCGATCTCGTCGAGCTGGCCCGAGAGGTCGGGCGACACAAGGTCCTCGAAGTTGTGGAACGGCGCGAGGCCGACTCCGTCGTTCGCGAGGGTTCCGACGTACGCCTCGTTCGAGAAGTTGCCGGCTGCTGCGTCGGAGACCACGGCGGCCGTGGCCGTCTTGATGCCCTTGAGGATCGACGTCAGGATGATGTCGGCCGTCGAGGGGTCGGTCTCGAACAGGTCAGCGTCAACACCAACGAGCGCGATCTCCTTGCCGGAGTCCGCGATGGCGGCAACGGCGCTCTGGTAGATCGGTCCACCGACGGGCAGGAGGATGTCCGCACCCTGGTCGATGAAGTTCTGCGCGGTCGTCTTCGCAACGTCGTTGGCCTCGAAGCCACCCGTGAAGGTGGACGTCTCGCCGTCGCCGGTCCAGCCGAGGACCTTGACGTCCTTGCCGTTCTGCTCGTTGTAGTAGGTGACACCCTGGGCGAAGCCGTCCATGAAGATCGTGACGGTCGGGAAGTTCATGCCACCCCACGTCGCGACCGTTCCGGTCTTCGTGTAGCTCGCCGCTGCGTAGCCGGCGAGGAACGCGGCCTGGGCGGTGTCGAAGATGATCGGCTTGGTGTTGTCGAAGTCGACCGCACCATCGAAGTCGGCGTCTGCCGCGTCGTCGATCAGCGCGAACTCGACGTCGGGGTTCGCCTCAGCGGCCTCGAGGGTCGCAGCGGAGAGCGCGAAGCCGACCGTGACGATGAGGTCGCAGCCCTGGCCGAGAAGGCTCTCGATGTTGGGTGCGTAGTCGGTCTCCGAGGCGGACTCGACGGTGATCGGCTCAACGCCGATCTCAGCGGCGGCCTCGAGGAGGCCCTCGTAGCCGAGCTGGTTGAACGACTTGTCGTCGAAGCCGCCAGCGTCGGAAACCATGCAGGGAAGGAAGTCAACGGCGGCGGTGTCGTCGCCGCCCTCTTCTGGTGCTGCTGCGCAGCCGGCGAGCAGCAGTGCGCCCGTTCCGACCAGTGCGATGCCGCTGATGACGCGGCCGCGAGTGATTCTCAAGGTGTCCTCCAAGATGCAGCCCAGCGGGACAGCTGGGACTTAGTGGAGTACACGTTACCTAAAGTTACGACCCGCGAAACGGCTGGGAGCAGGACGTGGCCGAATGGTTACACAGTAGCGACCGGACTGTAACGCGCCGGACACATTTTCGGCCCTGACCGGCACATTCTTCGCCCCGGGGATGCCACTCCTAGAGTACGTCGTTGCTGCCAGACAGCCGCAGGGCGTCCACCACCGACTTCACCCGCTGGGCGTTCGCAGTGGTGGTCACGAGAAGGGCGTCGGGGGTGTCCACGACGACGATGTCGGTGACGCCGATGAGCGAGATCATGCGCTTGCTCTGGCTGACCACGATTCCCGTCGAGGCGTCGGCGAGCACTCGGGCGTTCTCGCCGAGGATCGCGAGATCGGACTTGCGCCCGCCCGAGTGGAGCTTGGCGATCGAGGCGAAGTCGCCGACGTCATCCCAGTCGAAGTCACCGGGGACCACCACGAGCCGACCCACGGCAGCGGCGGGCTCCGCGACGGTGTAGTCGATGGCGATCTTCGTGAGCGTCGGCCAGACCTTGTCCACCACGGCGCCACGGCGCGGGGTGTCCCAGGCGTCCGCGAGCTCATTGATTCCCGCGAGCAGCTCCGGGTCGGATTCGCCGAGCTGCTTGAGCAGCACGTCGGCGCGGGCGATGAACATCCCGCCGTTCCAGAGGTACCCGCCATCCTCGAGGTACCGTTCCGCGGTCGCCAGGTCCGGCTTCTCCACGAACGAGCTCGCGACGACCGCGTTGGGAGCCCCGTCGATCGCGAGCGGGCCAGCGCAGTGGATGTAACCGAAACCGATCGCCGGTTCCGTCGGCGTGATGCCGATCGTGGCGATGTAGCCGGCACGAGCGGCGGCGACACCCTCCTGCACCGCGCGACGGAAGCCGCGGGTGTCACGGATCACGTGGTCTGCGGCGAACGACCCGATGATGACGTCGGGTTCACGGCGCAGCAGCACGGCGGCGGCAAGGCCGATGGCCGCGGAGGAGTCGCGCGGTTCGCTCTCGAGAACCACGTTGGGGTCCTCGAGAGCCGGAAGCTGGCCCTCGACGGCGGCGCGGTGGGCGCGCCCGGTGACGACCATGATGCGGTCGGCGCCCGAGAGGGGAACGAGGCGGTCCCAGGTGTCCTTGAGGAGGGTCTGGCCGGAGCCCGTGAGGTCGTGCAGGAACTTCGGCGCGTCAGCGCGCGACAGCGGCCACAGCCGAGACCCGATGCCCCCGGCCGGTATCACGCTGTAGAAATCGTCGATCGGTCCCCCGGATGCACTCATGGCACCCGATTCTAGGGTGCTGCCCTCGGTGCGACGCCCGACATGCACCCGCCATCGACACGACAGACAGGGTTTACCGGGCGTCAACCGCCCGCGTCGAGCCTGAGGACATGCGAGTACTCGTCGTCAGCGAGAGTTTCCTCCCCACCACGAACGGCGTCACCACGAGCGTGCGCAAGGTGCTCGAACACCTCGCGCTCCGGGGCCACGAGGCGATGGTCGTGGTCCCCGCCGCCGGCGCCCCCCGCGAGTACGCGGGCTTCCCCGTACGCGAGGTTCCCGCCATCGCGTACCGGCAGTTCCCCGTCGGCCTTCCGAGCCCGCACCTGCAGGGGATCATCGCCGAGTTCCGCCCCGACGTCATCCACGCGGCATCCCCCTTCCTGCTCGGAGCACAGGCCATCGCCGCCGGCCGCCGCCTGGGCATCCCCTCCGTGGCCATCTTCCAGACGGATGTCGCGGGCTACGCGCGCCGCAATCGCCTGGGTGCCGCGACCCGCTTCGCGTGGCGAGTGGTGCGCTGGATCCACGAGGGCGCCGAACTGACCCTCGTGCCGTCGTCGGCATCCATGAACGACCTGGAGACTGCCGGGGTTCCCCGCCTCGCCCGATGGGGCCGCGGAGTCGACCTCTCCAGCTACCACCCGCGCAATCGACACGATCCCCTCGTGCAGTTGCTGCGCGACCGGATCGCGCCGGACGGAGAGACGATCGTCGGCTACGTCGGCAGGGTGGCCCCGGAGAAGCAGCTGGAGCGCTTCGAGTCGCTGCGGGGGCTCGGTGGCATCCGTCTCGCGATCGTCGGGGACGGCCCGTCGCTCCCCCTCGTGCGCAAGCAGTTGAAGGGCATCCCGACGACGTTCCTCGGGTCGCTCTCGGGCAGGGAGCTCGCCCTCGCCTACGCGTCGTTCGACATCTTCGCGCACACGGGAGCCGAGGAGACCTTCGGGCAGACCGTGCAGGAGGCGCACGCGACCGGCCTGCCGGTCATCGCGCCGCGCGCAGGCGGACCCATCGACCTCGTCGAACCGGGCGTCAACGGATACCTCTTCGACCCGCGCTTCGATGCCCAGCTCCGCGGCCACGTCGCCACCCTCGCGAACGACGAGGCGCTGCGTCTCCGCATGGGAGAGGCCGGGCGACGCACCGTGCTCGGGCGCACGTGGGAGCACGTGTGCGACGACCTGATCGGCCACTACGAGAGCGTGCTCGAACGCCAGGCGATTCCCGTCTAGGAGCGACCCCGGCAGGTCACGCTACGGTCGCGCCGCCTCGACCTCGCGCAGGAGACCCGCGAACAGCGGGTGCCCCTTCTCTATGCCGGTGACGGATGTCACGAACTCCTCTGCCGACTCACGCGCCAGCCGCTCGAGCAGCTCCACGCTCTGCGGATCGTCCGGCACGTCGAACCTGAGGGCCGCACCGATGGCCGACAGCAAAGCGACGGGCTCCGTGCCAGCCTCCGCGAGGTCGGCCGCTGGGGCGATGAACCGCTCGCCGCGGCTGAGTTTGCGCAGCGGCTGGCGGCCCACTCGATCGACGCGGTCGGGCAGTTCAGGATTCGCGAAGCGCACGAGGATGCGCTCGATGTAGGCCTGCTGCTCCTCGGGATCGAGAAGGTGGCGACGAACGAGGAGCTCCTTGGTCTCAGCGAGCACCGCGCGCACCGATGTGGCGACCTCGGGGAGGGCGAGGGCCTCCGAGATGAGCTCCGCACCGGCGAGGAAGCCGAAGTACGCGATCGTCGCGTGGCCGGTGTTGACCGTGAACAGCTTGCGCTCGATGTACGGCGCCAGGTCGTCCACCCAGTGGGCGTCGACGATGGGCGGCGGTGCGTCGGCGAAGGGCCGGCGATCGATCGCCCACTCGAAATAGGTCTCGACCGTGACATCCAGCGCTGCCTCGGCAGGCTGGATCGGCACGATACGGTCCACCGCGGTGTTGGCGAAGGTGGCGCGGTCGAGCGCCGCCGTGTCAGAACCGAGGGCGTCGACGACGAAGCCCTCGAGGATGTCCGTCGCATTGATCGCGTTCTCGCACGCCATGACGGCGAGCGGTCGCTCCGCGCGGCGCTTCTTCAGCGCTGCGGCGATGACCGGTGCGATGAACTTGAGGACGTTGGGCCCCACGGCCGTCGTGACGACGTCGGCCGTGGCGATCTCGTCGATGAGCGCCTCTTCGTCCGTGGCGCTGTTGATACCGCGGAAGCCCGTGACGACGTGGTCCTGGGCCCCCTCCCCCACCTCATGCACGGTGTAGCTCTGTGCAGAGTTGAGGGCATCGATGAGGGGAGCCGCGACATCCGCGAAGACGACCTCGTAGCCCGCGCGGTGGAGGAGCAGGCCGACGAAGCCCCGCCCGATGTTCCCCGCGCCGAAGTGCACAGCCTTCATCAGGTGTTGACCTCGGAGAGGATGTCGAGGATCTCCTCGGCGCTCGTCGCTGCGATGAGCGCGTCGACCTCGTCCTCGTCGGAGAACACGATCGCAATGCTCGACAGAATGTCGAGGTGCTCGTTGCCGACGCCGGCGATACCGACGACGAACCGCACGGGGTTGCCGTCCCAGTCGATCGGGGTGGAGTACCGCACGAACGAGAGCGCGGATGCAAGGATCGCGTCCTTGCTCTCGTTCGTGCCGTGTGGAATGGCCAGGTAGTTGCCCATGTAGGTCGAGACCGACTCCTCGCGTTCGAGCATTGCGGGGAGGTAGGCACTCGTCACCGCGCCGGCGGCGACGAGGATGTCTGCTGCCTCACGCATCGCCTCGAGCTTGGTCGTTGCGGTGCCCTCGATCTTGATCTGCTTCTCGGTCAGTACCTGGTCAGCCATGGTGTTCCCGTCTACTTACTTGCTGGTGCGGACTGGGCAGCCAGCTGCTCGACAACCTCGTCGTACTTCGGCGACCCCATGAAGTTGTCCACGGAGACGTGAACGGCCCAGGGATTCTGCTGCCGGGCACGGTCGGTGAGGTCCTGGTGCGTGATGATCAGATCCTCCGTGCCATCGAGGTTCGCGATGGCCTTGTTGGTCACCGTCACTCCCTCTACCCCAGCCTTCGAGAGCTTCTTGCGCAAGACCGACGCGCCCATCGCGCTCGAGCCCATGCCCGCGTCACAGGCGAAGACGATGTTCTGGAGGCTCTTGTTGGCCTTGCCCTGGGCAGCCATCGCGTCGAGCACAGCAGACGACTTGCCCTTGTTGGCCTCGGTCTGCGAGATCGCGGCGCCGAACGCCGCGTCGGACGCGGCGAGGTCGCGCTTGCGGCTCGCGAGTAGCAGCAGCATCGTCACGACGAAGGTGACTGCGGCCGACACGATCACCGAGAGCGCAACCGTGAGCGCGGTCTGTGCTGCGATCGCGCCACCCATGATCGCGAGGATGGATCCAGGCGACGCGGGCGCGATGAGACCACCGTTGCCGATCACGTTCACGAGCACACCCGAGGCACCACCGGCGATGAGGCCGAGGATGAGGATGGGCTTGGCGAGCACGTAGGGGAAGTAGACCTCGTGGATACCGCCGAAGAACTGGATGATGAACGCACCAGGGGCCGTGGCGCGAGCCACACCGACACCAAAGAACGTGATCGCGAGGAGGAGTCCGGCACCGGGGCCGGGGTTCGCCTCGATGAGGAACAGGATGCTCTTGCCGGTCTCGGCGACCTGCTCGACACCCAGCGGCGTGAAGACGCCGTGGTTGATGGCGTTGTTGAGGAAGAGCACCTTGGCCGGCTCGACGATGATCGAGGCCAGCGGGAGCAGGCCGTTGTCGATCAGGAATCCGACTCCGCCACCCAGCACGTTGGTGATCCACTGGATGACCGGGGTGAGACCGAAGAACGCGGCGAGGGCGAGGAAGAATCCGATGATGCCTGCCGAGAAGTTGTCGACGAGCATCTCGAAGCCGGGGCGGATCTTTCCGACCCAGAGCTTCTCGATGGTCTTCAGGATCCACGCGGCCAGCGGACCGGCCACCATGGCGCCAAGGATCATGACGCTACCCTCGCCGCCCACGATGATACCCATGGCCGCGATCGTTCCGATCACACCACCGCGGTGGCCGTAGACCATGCGGCCACCCGTGAAGGCAATGAGGAGCGGGATCAGGTAGGTGAGTATCGGGCCGACGAGCGCTGCGAGGGTCTCGTTCGGCAGCCACCCGGTGGGGATGAACAGGGCGGTGATGATGCCCCACGCGATGAAGGCCGCGATGTTGGGCATGATCATGCCCGAAAGGAAGGTGCCGAATCGCTGGACTGCGACCCTGGCACCGCCGCGCTGGGCGACGGGCTCTGCGGACGTCGTTGTCATGGTCAGGTTCTCCTTGTAGATGGGTAGGTGTTGGGTTGTTGTGGGGGTGGTCTATCCGACAGCGGCAGCGGCGCTTCGCGCCTCGGCAGCTGAGGGGGCCGCGAGCGCGGCGGCGGCACGGGCCTTCGCCTGCTCAAGGGTTGTCCGAGCCAGTTCGGCTCGGACGTCCGCCAGGGCGGCGGGGGTCATGGAGAGACTCGTGACGCCGAGGCCCACGAGCACGACGGCGAGATCCGGGTCGGCTGCTGCCTCGCCGCAGACGCCGACCGGCTTGCCGGCCTCTCGTCCGGCTTCGCCGAGCATGGCGATCAGCCGGAGCACGGCGGGATGCCACGGGTCCTGGTAGTGCGCAACCGAGCCGAGCAGGCGGTCAGCCGCGAGCGTGTACTGGGTGAGGTCGTTGGTACCGATGCTCACGAAGTCACTCACGCCGGCGACCTCCCTGGCCATGAGCGCCAGAGACGGCACCTCGGCCATGACGCCGGCGACCTTGATACCGAGTTCCTTGGCGAGCGTTACGAAGTACTCGGCCTCGGCGGGGTCGGCGACCATGGGTGCCATCACCCAGAGATCGGCGGTGGTGGCCGCCTGCGCCTCGGCGAGCGCCGTGAGCTGTTCCCGCAGGATGTCCTCCTTGGCGCGAAGAGCACGCAGTCCGCGGAGCCCGAGTGCCGGGTTCTCCTCCTCGGAGTCATTGAGGAACGCGAGCGGCTTGTCGGAGCCGGCGTCGAGGGCTCGCACGACGACCTTCTTGCCTGCGAAGGCGGTGAGCAGCGCGGTGTACGCCTCGCGCTGCTGCCGAACGGTCGGAGCACTCGTGGAGTCGAGGAAGAGGAACTCGGTGCGGAACAACCCGACACCCTCCGCGCCGAGGGCGAGCGCATCCGCTGCCTCGGACGGCCTGCCCAGGTTGGCCATGAGCGGCACCTCGTGCCCGTCGGCGAGGGCGCCGGGAGTGATGGGGGCGCTCGCGATCTTCTTCAGCTCGGCGGTGCGGAGCTCGGCCGACTCGATGTCGCTCGAGCTCGGTTCGATCGTGATCGTTCCGGCACCGGCATCCACGATGACGACCGTCCCCGCGGTGAGTTGGTCGGCGTCAACTACGCCGACGATCGCGGGGATCGAACGCGAGCGGGCGAGGATCGCCGTGTGAGAGGTGGGTCCGCCCTCTGAGGTGACGAGCGCGAGGACCTTCTCAAGATCGAGCAGGGCGGTATCGGCGGGCGCGAGATCGCGGGCGACGAGGATGAACGGGGTATCGGAGTCCGGCACGCCAGGGGCGGCGACCCCGCGCAGGTGGGCAACAACACGCTGCGACACATCGGAGAGGTCGGACGCGCGCTCGGCCATGTATCCGCCAAGGCCGATGAGCATCTCGCGGAAGGCCTCGAAGGCCTCGAACACGGCGCGTTCACCCGTGCTGCCGTCGTCGATCCGCTGGTTCACGTCGTCGACGAGACCCGGGTCGCGGGCCATCATGGCCTGCGCCTCGAGCACGTGCTGCGCATCTCCGCCCGCGCGCGCGCCGCGGTCGTCCAGCTCGACGGCCACGGCCTCGAGGGCCTCGGCGACGGCGGACTTCTCGACGTCGGCGTCGGTTGTGCGGGGGATGCTGGCGGGCTCCGCCAGCGGCTCGGGCATGGTCAGCACGGGGCCCGTGGCGATGCCTCGGCCCACTCCGATGCCCTGGATCTGCGACATTGCTACTCCTCGGTCGAGCTGCATATCAGCTCAGAAGGTCCTGTTAGGCCAACACCGTACAACGAAATCGATTGACAAACAAACAGTTTCAAAGATAAAACTAGCCAAACAGACTTTTGTTTGTGTTTGGTTCCCTCCACAAGGACAATGGAGACCGATGTACGCGCCCGAACGACACCAGAAGATCCTGGAGCAGGCACGCTCCCAGGGCCGGGTGGACGTCCGTGAGCTTGCGGAGCTCCTCAACGTCACACCGGAGACCATCCGCCGCGACCTCACAAGCCTCGAACGGCGCGGGCTTGTGCGCCGAGCGCACGGTGGTGCGATCGCCGTCGAGCGCGCGGCCCTCGTCAGCCCCGTCACGGACCGCGAGGGACTGCATTCATCGGAGAAGCTCGCCATCGCGACTCTCGCCCTTGACGAGCTCCCCGAGAACGGTTCGTTCATCATCGACGCGGGAACCACGACCATCCGGCTGGCGGAGCTCCTCCCGACTGACCGCCCGCTCACCGTCGTCACGCACTCCCTCGCCGTGGCCTCGACGGTGGCACCGCGCCCCAACATCGAGCTCTACATGCTCGGGGGTTCCGTGCGCACGACCTCCCTCGCCTCCGTCGGCACCTGGACCCACCAGCTCCTCGGCATGGTCAACGTGGATGTCGCGTTCATCAGCGTCAACGGACTCACCCCCGAGCGCGGCCTCACCACCACCAACATGGCCGAGGCAGCCGTCAAGACCGCGCTCATCAAGGCGGCACGCCGCACCGTCGTGCTCGCCGACCACACCAAGTTCGGTCGCGAGGAGTTCGGCCGCGTGGCCCCCCTCGCGGCAGTCGATACGGTGATCACCGACGACGGCGTCAACATCGACCTCGTGCTCGACATCGAGGCCGCTGGCACCCAGGTGCTCTGGCCTGGTCGCGCCAAATCCTTCTGACAGCGATACTCACCACCAACAAGGAGCACCCATGGCCACCGAAGAACGCACCGTCACCGTCGCATCGAGCTCGGGCCTCCACGCCCGACCTGCCGCGCTCTTCGTCGAGGCCGTGACGAAGTCAGGTCACAAGGCGACGATCACCAAGGGCGAGAAGAAGCCCGCGAACGCGGCCAGCATCCTCTCAGTGCTCTCCCTCGGCATCGAGAAAGGCGACGAGGTCGTGCTCACGGTCGACGGGGATGACGCGGCCGGAGTAGCGGACACGCTCGAGGCGTTCCTCCTCGAGGACCACGACGCTTAGGGCATACCCCCGCAGTACCGCGTCTCGCCGACATCGACGCATTCGGAGGGGTCGTAGCCGCTTTGCTCGGTGAGGAGGTCGAAGAGCCGGTTCCTCAAGGCATCACGGTCGACGCTCCTTCCGCTGTCGTTGTCAGCCTCCGCCTCTGCAGCTGCCCGCTCGGCCGCCGCTGCCTCCTCGGCACGCTGCGATGCGAACATCGCCTCCACCGCTGCCGTGTAGTTCTTGAGGGGCTCGGCGAGCGCCCCCTTCCCTACGGCAGCGACGAGCGCATCCCGAGCGCTTTCGAACGCAGCCTTCGAATCGGCGCTGGCGATCGGCGAAACGGCGAGCGCCGCGGCCGATTCGGTGGAGACGGTCTGAGCGGCCGCTTGCGACATCTGCTCCGCTGTCGTCGTCAATACAGCAAGACTCTCCGACTCCTCAGACAGCGCCCCCGCGCGAGCGGACTCCCCCTCGGCCCAGGCGCGCAGGCGCTCGGTTGACTCCCTCAGGCCTGCGATCGAGTCGGGCCGTTCGGTGCCGGGCATCGCTGCGGCATCCACCGACTCGATGGCGAGTGCCTCGGTGAGCTCAGTGTTCGCGGTGACGAGCTCCGACAGGGCTCCGGCCGCGAGGTAGCCGGCGCCGGCGGATGCCACGCCGGAGCCATCCGCGAGTGCGATGGTCGCGGCATCCCGGGCTTCCTCGGCCGAGGCCTGCGACTGTGCAGCCTCGTCCGCCACCTCACTCGCTCGGGCGACGGCCTGTTCGAAGGTCGCGCCCGCGGCATGCCAGTCGACGATGTGGATGGCCGCCGGAGTGATCGTCGCCGCAGCGAGAACGAGCACCGCAAGGCCTGGGACGAGAAGGGTTTTCACGGACACAGTGTAGGGACGGGACATTTCAGAAAAATGTCTTGAAATCGAGCTACTTAGGCCCTCCTAAGGCGCATGATCAGGAACTGCCGAATACACTGGAACGGTCTGGACTACAGACGATCGTCGGCCGCAGGACCGCGGCCCGAACTCCTACAAGGAGGGTTGCTCGTGCCACAGAAGCCGGCGGGTACCCTGGCGACTGGCACTGCCGCCAAGCCCACCATCAAGGCGCCAAAGCGCCCCGCGGGAACCCTGTACCGGGGCCGCGAGGGAATGTGGTCGTGGGTGTTGCACCGGATCACCGGTGTCGCCATCTACTTCTTCCTTCTCGTGCACATCCTCGACACCGCACTGGTGCGGTTGAGCCCCGAGGCGTACAACGCGGTGATCAACACCTACAAGACGCCCATCATGGGCCTCGGTGAAATCGGGCTTGTCGCGGCGATCGGCCTGCACGCGCTCAACGGACTGCGCATCATCCTCATCGACTTCTGGAGCGTCGGCACCAAGCACCAGCGCCTGATGTTCTGGATCGTCATCGGCCTCTGGCTGGTTCTCCTCGCGGGCTTCATCCCCCGCCAGCTCATGCACATCTTCGGAGGCGAGTGATGACTGTCATCGATGCTCCCCGCACACCGGAAGCCACACCAGCACGCCGTCGCGGCGTGAACTGGGAGAAGTGGGGCTGGATCTACATGCGCGCCAGTGGAGTCGTGCTTGTCGTGCTCATCTTCGGTCACCTCTTCGTGAACCTCGTTGCTGGCGAGGGCGTCAAGGCCATCGACTTCGCCTTCGTCGCCGGCAAGCTCGCCGACCCGTTCTGGGTCGTCTGGGACACGCTGCTGCTGTGGCTCGCGCTCATCCACGGTGCCAACGGCATGCGCACGATCGTGAACGACTACGCCTCCAACCCGAAACTCCGCCGCATCCTGCTCGGCGCGCTTCTTGCGTCGACCGTCATCCTCATCACCCTGGGAACACTCGTGATCTACACCTTCGACCCCTGCCCGGCCGTGCCCGCCGACCAGCTCGCCCTGCTCCCGAGCTTCTGCGCGGACGTCCAGTGAGCGACGTAGCAGGCGAGGCGATCGCTGAGAGCACACCGCTTGAGACGAGCACAGTGGACGGCGTTCACTACCACCAGTTCGATGTTGTGATCGTTGGAGCCGGTGGCGCGGGAATGCGAGCAGCCATCGAGGCCGGCCCCAAGGCCCGCACCGCCGTCATCTCCAAGCTCTACCCGACGCGCTCCCACACGGGCGCCGCGCAGGGCGGCATGGCCGCTGCCCTCGCGAACGTCGAGGAGGACAACTGGGAGTGGCACACCTTCGACACCGTCAAGGGCGGTGACTACCTGGTCGACCAGGATGCCGCCGAGATCCTCGCGAAGGAGGCCATCGACGCGGTCATCGACCTCGAGAACATGGGCCTCCCGTTCAACCGCACGCCCGACGGCAAGATCGACCAGCGTCGTTTCGGCGGCCACACCCGTGATCACGGCAAGGCCCCGGTTCGCCGGGCCTGCTACGCCGCAGACCGCACGGGCCACATGATCCTCCAGACCCTGTACCAGAACTGCGTGCGGCTGGGTATCAACTTCTTCAACGAGTTCTACGTTCTCGACCTCGTCATGACCGACGGCAAGCCGAGCGGTGTTGTCGCGTACGAACTCGCCACGGGAGACCTGCACGTCTTCCAGGCGAAGTCGATCGTCTTCGCGACCGGCGGCTTCGGCAAGATCTACAAGACGACGTCCAACGCGCACACGCTGACGGGCGATGGCGTCGGCATCATCTGGCGCAAGGGTCTGCCCCTCGAGGACATGGAGTTCTTCCAGTTCCACCCGACGGGATTGGCCGGCCTTGGCATCCTTCTGACGGAGGGCGCTCGAGGCGAGGGTGCGATCCTTCGCAACGCCTCGGGTGAGCGCTTCATGGAGCGCTACGCCCCCACCATCAAGGACCTGGCACCCCGAGACATCGTCTCGCGGTGCATGGTTCAGGAGGTCGCGGAAGGTCGCGGCGCGGGTCCCCACAAGGACTACGTGCTGCTCGACTGCACGCACCTCGGAGCCGAGATCCTCGAGACCAAGCTGCCCGACATCACCGAGTTCGCTCGCACGTACCTGGGTGTCGACCCCGTCGTCGAGCCCGTGCCCGTCATGCCGACGGCGCACTACGCGATGGGTGGCATCCCCACCAACGTTCGTGCCGAGGTGCTGAGCGACAACGACACCGTCGTACCCGGCCTCTACGCCGCCGGCGAGTGCGCGTGCGTCTCCGTGCACGGCTCCAACCGCCTCGGGACCAACTCGCTGCTCGACATCAACGTGTTCGGCAAGCGCGCGGGCAACTACGCGGTGGAGTACGCGAACACTGTCGACTTCACACCCCTGCCGGATGACCCGGCTGGCGCCATCCGCACGCTCGTCGAGCAGCTCCGCAACTCGACCGGCACCGAGCGGATCGCCGCGATCCGCAAGGAACTGCAGGACACCATGGACCGCAACGCCCAGGTGTTCCGCACCGAGGAGTCGCTCACCGAGGTGACCAAGATCATCCACGACCTGCGCGAGCGCTACAAGAACATCGCGATCCAGGACAAGGGCAAGCGGTTCAACACCGACCTGCTCGAGGCGATCGAGCTCGGGTTCCTGCTCGACCTCGCGGAGGTCGTCGTCTTCTCGGCCCGCAACCGCAAGGAGAGCCGCGGTGGTCACATGCGCGACGACTACCCGAAGCGCGATGACGAGAACTACATGAAGCACACGATGGCCTACCTCACGGGAGACCCGCACTCCGCGGATGCCTCGGACCACATCCGGCTCGACTGGAAGCCGGTCACCATCACCCGTTACCAGCCGATGGAGCGTAAGTACTAATGAGCACGGTCACCGCACAGCAGCCTGCCGCCGAGGTTGGCGCAGTCCAGGCCTTCACGGCAACCCTCATCATCCGCCGCTTCGACCCGGAGACGGATGCCGAGCCGCGCTGGCAGGACTTCGACGTCGAGGTGTACTCCACCGACCGCGTGCTCGACGCCCTCCACAAGATCAAGTGGGAGCAGGACGGCTCGCTCACGTTCCGCCGCTCGTGCGCCCACGGCATCTGCGGCTCCGACGCGATGCGCATCAACGGACGCAACCGTCTCGCCTGCAAGACGCTCATCAAGGATCTCGACCTGAGCCAGCCGATTTACATCGAGGCGATCAAGGGCCTTCCGCTCGAGAAGGACCTCATCGTCGACATGGAGCCGTTCTTCGAGTCGTTCCGCTCGGTGAACCCGTTCCTCATGGCGACCGCCGCACCCGAGAAGGGCAAGGAGCGCGTGCAGTCCGTCGCGGAGCGCGCGCGCTTCGACGACACGACCAAGTGCATCCTCTGCGCCGCGTGCACGTCGAGCTGCCCGGTCTTCTGGACCGACGGGCAGTACTTCGGCCCCGCCGCGATCGTCAACGCCCACCGCTTCATCTTCGACAGCCGTGACGAGGGCGCGCAGGTGCGTCTCGACATCCTCAACGACAAGGAGGGCGTGTGGCGCTGCCGCACGACCTTCAACTGCTCCGAGGCGTGCCCCCGTGGCATCCAGGTGACGCAGGCGATCGCCGAGGTCAAGCAGGCGATCCTCGCGGGAAAGCCCTAGGGGCTTTCCCGCGAGGATCGGCCGCAGTGGCCGCCTCACAAGGCGGCCACGAGGACCTCGTACTACCTGCGCCCCTAAGGGCTTTCCCGCCAGGATCGGCCGCAGTGGCCGCCTACTCCTCTTCGCTGCTCTCCCCGTGCTCCTCGACCTCGCCGAAGGTGCGGGACTGCGAGAGCGCATCGAGCTGGATGATGTCGACGCCGTCACAGAGTGTGACGAGGGAACCGGGCAGGCGCACCTCGATGGGCGCGCGGGGTTCGTCCGTTGAGGGGAGCGCGACGGCTGCCGTCTCGTAGGTGATCCAGCCCTGCAACGGGGCGATCGCGGCATCCGGGAGGTTCTCCCTGTCGTAGATCACGACGATCGCGTTGTCGCTCCGAAGGAGATGCTCGAGGTCGTACTCCCCCGGGATCACCTCCTCCGTGCCGTCGTAGAAGGAGCTCTGTGGGTGCTGCCAGGTCGCGCCCGTCATGTCGATGACTTCGGGCTCGGCGCGTTCGCACGAGACGTCCGAGGTGGGATTCGAGGCGGCAGGCGACTCGGAGACCACCTCCGGGGCGGCAACACAGCCCGTCAGAAGGGCGATCAGGGCAAGCGTCGGTAGGGCGATTCGGATCACGGCGTCGGGACTCCTGGGGTGTGGGGTTGGCGCGCGTCGAGCACGCCACGCACTCCACCATGCCATCCCGGACCGCGATCCGCATCTGTTCCCCGGGCGTCTTCGATTCGTTGGGAGACCCAGCGAAATGGACGGGAGCGCTCCCATGTGGCGATCGACACCATCTTGTTACCGATAACACTTCGGCTAGAAATCGCGGAGTTGCGGACTTCCGTTGACGCACGGAGAGGTTTGTGGGTTTAATCAGTGAAATTGGCTTCGTTTTGCCGATCTTTGGCCTCCCCGAAGCTGTGCACCCGACTCAAAGGAGAGTTATGTCCACCTCACCCCCCACGCGCGCGAGGCGGGGCCTCTCGGCCCTGGCCTGCGCGGGTACCGCCGCCCTGGCGTTCGCCCTGGTACCGGCGATCCCGGCCGCCGCAGCCACCCCACCGGTTCTCGACCCCGTGGTGATCTCGCCCTCCGGACCACCCGGATACAACGGGGTCGGCGGCAACCCAGCCGCGTACACCCCCACGGTGTCAACGGGCAACCAGGGTTGGTGGCTCGAGAACGAGATCACCCTCAACTTCTCCGCCACCGACGATGTCGCAGTCGACTTCTTCCGCGTGACCGTGGGCAGCTCCCCGGCAGTGGACGTCGACGCCACCTTCGACGCCGAGTCGGGCAAATACGTCGGCTCGTACAACCTCGTCGGCAACCGCACAGCAACCAACGTGGTCTACGCGGCATGGGACGCGGATGAGACGGCTCAGGCCTCCCCGACCCGCACGGTGTCGATCCGCCAGGACAGCGTCGCCCCCGTCGCAACCTGGCCCACGATCTCGGGCAACTCGTGGAAGGTCTCCCGCGCCTGGGCGGCGACCGCTCTCGCACCCACCCGCTCCGACGCGTCCCCCGGCTCCGGTGGAGCAGCGGTACGCGGACTGCGCCTCGACGGCGTCGACCGCTACTTCGTGCCGATCGAGCCGGCGAGCCTGTCGCTCGGATCACACACGCTCGAGGTCGACCTCGGCGACTCGGCCGGCAACGGCGCGACCTACTCGCTGACGTTCGAGGTCACGACCTCGTACGCCGACGTGCTCAACATCATCGGCGACTTCGAGCGCCAGGGTAAGTACTCGGTCGAGGTGCGGGACCAACTGACCGCTCTCATGACCGCAGCACAGACCGCTGCCGGCGCGAGTGACACCGCGACCGCAATCTCTGCGCTCGAGGACTTCATCACCCTCGCCGCAGCCGAGACGCCGCAGGGATACGCACGAGATGCCCTCGTCGGAGACGCCGAGCGCCTGCGCAACGATCTCCTCGGCATCCCCGTGCCGAGCGTGACCGGCGGCGTCGTTGTGACCCCCGGGACGGGCGCACCGCGCTACGACCTTCAGCTGCCCACCGCAGCACCCGTCGAGCATGCTGACCCTGACTTCAAGGTACTGGTCTTCGCGAACCGCGCAGGCGGCTTCCGTCACGAGCACATCCCCTACACGGAGAAGCTCATCATGGACCTCGCGCAGGAGAACAACTTCGACGCGGACCTGTTCGACTACGTGAGCCCGGATGACTCGGTGCCCAACCCGTTCGACTCGATCGAGCGACTCAGCCAGTACGACGCCATCATCGGAGTTTCCTCGGTGGGTACGGCAACCTTCATCACCAACCGCCCGTCGATCGCCGACCCGCAGGTCACCGTCAACGAGCAGGCCATCCTCCAGCAGTACATCCAGGCGGGCGGCGGCTTCGTCGCCATCCACGGTGCGACCGACTCGATGAACAGCTGGGCCTGGTACGGACAGCTCACCGGTGGTTACTTCCACAACCACGGAAGCAACCAGGGTGGCATCCAGAGCACCTGTGGTGGCTGTGTCCTGACGGAGCTCGTCACCGAGGACGGATCGAACGCGGCAACCGACCAGTTCGCCCGCAGTCGCCCCGTGCTCGACGAGCTCTACAACTGGAACAGCAACCTCATGCCGGTTCCGCGCCAGCTGGTGCACGTGCTGCAGACGATCACCGAGTCGAGCTACGACACGACCGTCTACACGAACCCGGAGACGAACGCGGCCTACCCGCAGAACCTCTACGGCGTCAACAACATCGGCAACTCGAAGGAAGGCGCAGATCACCCGATCTCCTGGTGCCAGAACTTCGACGGCGGTCGTTCGTTCACGCAGGCCCTCATGCACAACTGGGAGCTCAACCGTGACCCGAACTTCATCGACCAGATCCACGAGGCCATCCTGTGGACCGCTGGCCAGACCGAAGCCAACTGTGTCTCGCACAACGAGATCGGCACGATTGTTGACGGTGCGGGTGCGGGGCTGAGCAGTGAGGATGTCACGGCGCTGAACACGGCGCTCGACGCATCCTTCGCCGACT
The DNA here is from genome assembly GCF_013410945.1 of Leifsonia sp. AK011. Taxonomy (NCBI): domain Bacteria; kingdom Bacillati; phylum Actinomycetota; class Actinomycetes; order Micrococcales; family Microbacteriaceae; genus Leifsonia; species Leifsonia sp. AK011. The sequence goes on from NZ_JACCCH010000001.1 coordinate 2,873,337, forward strand.
ACATCGCGAAGGACTACGCCGGTGCGCAGGACGAGGCCGAGAACCTCGTCACCGCCGTCGACGCGTCGACCGCGACCGGCGAGCTGCGTGCGCTCCTCGAGAAGCGTGCCGACGAGCTGGTCGAGTGGATGGGGCTACTGGCTGACGGCCAGGTCACGTTCGGCTTCCAGAGCGAACCGGCCGATGCCACGACCCTGACGGGCGTCGAGACGACGTTCAGCGCTGCGGCCACCGGCAACGAGCTGCAGTACCAGTGGCAGAGCCGCGCCGACAAGTACGGCACGTGGGCTGACATCTCCGGTGCGACCAGCTCGACCCTGTCGGTGACCCCGACGTCGAGCCAGGACGGCAGTCAGTACCGCGTGCGGATCACGAGCGGCAGCAACTCGCTCAACTCCGCCGCCGCGGTTCTGACCGTGACGCCCACCGTGGACGACCCCTCCGTCGAGCGTGTCTTCGGACCGAACCGCTTCGCGACAGCAGTCGAGATCTCGAAGGCGTCGTACCCGGACGGAGCCGACGTCGTCTACATCGCGAACGGCCAGAACTACCCCGACGCCCTGTCGGCAGGGCCCGCTGCGGCACACGAGGGCGGTCCGCTGCTCCTCGTCAACCCGCACGAGCTGCCGTCGGTCGTCGCCGCGGAACTGGACCGACTCGACCCCGAGCGCATCGTGGTCGTCGGCGGCCTGCCGTCGGTGAACACGAGCGTGTTCGTTGCGATCAACGGCTACGCAGACACGGTCGACCGTGTCGCCGGCCGCGACCGCTTCGAGACGTCGCGCATGCTGACGGACTACGCCTTCGGCGCGGATGGCTCGGACGTGGTGTACATCGCGACCGGCCAGAAGTTCCCGGACGCCCTCTCCGCAGGTGGAGCCGCCGGTGCGAACGATGCGCCGGTCATCCTCGTCAACGGTGGGCTCGCCGACCTCGACCCCGACACCGCCGCCCTGCTGGGCGACCTCGGAGCCGTCGACGCGCGGGTACTCGGAAGCAACTCGACAGTGTCGGACGGCATCTTCGCCGACATCGACGACCTTGCGATCGCCACCCGCCTCGCGGGACCGAACCGCTACGCGACCTCGCAGGTCATCAACGCGGACGCCTTCGCCTCCGCCGACCACGCGTTCCTCATCACGGGAGAGAACTTCCCGGATGCGCTCGCTGGATCGGCCTGGGCCGGCGCCGAAGGATCGCCGCTCTACGCGTCGACCCCGAACTGCGTGCCCGCGGGCGTACTCGCCGACCTCAAGACCCTGGGAGTGACGAAGATCACGCTCCTCGGTGGAGAGCCGTCGCTGAGCGCATCGGTGTTCAGCCTGACTCCCTGTGGGTAGGTCCTAGCTAAGTAGAGGCGGCCGTCGCGGCGTCGGGAGCAGTGCTCCTGGCGGTTGCGGCGGCCGTCTCTTTTGTTGTCCCTGCTGGTTGAGGAGCGCTCCTTCTTGGAGCGCGTCTCGAAACCTCGCCTCCGTGCTACTTGCTCGTGAGGTCTTGTGCTGGTTCCTCGTGGGGGCTCGTGCTGGATCATCGTGGGGTCGGGCGGGGCCGCGTCCGCGGGTCTCTGCCCGTAGACGCCCACCACGCCGGAGACCCGCGGACGCGGCCCCGCCCTTCCGGTGTGCACCGATGTTCTTGTGTTTGGGGTGGGTCGGGTGGTGCCGCTTTGCGGCGCCGCCCTCCCACCTAGGCGCTGGTTGCACGCGGGATGGTGCCGCCCTGTGGGCGACGCCCTCCCGCGATGCGGCTCAGTGCTAGTGCTGCGGTGCTAGTGCGCCTTGCGGCGGCGGGTTAGGGCTCCCGTGGCCAGGAGGGCTGCACCTACCGCCAGGCCCGCCACGAGGTTGAGACCCGTGCTGGCGAGGAGCGGGATCGCTGCCGGGGGGATCGGCGTCGTCGGGGGCGTCGGAGGCGTCGGCTTGTCCGGGGGCTCCGGCAGCGTCGGCGGCTCGAACGGCGGCAGGGCGGAGCACTCGGGCGTCGCCGGCGGGTAGGCCTCGGCGGAACCCGTGGCGGGATTCATCCGCACCTCGACGATGGCGTGCTCGTGGATGTCGTAGAACGGCGCGGCCGGGTCGAGCTTCCACGCGCCATCCGACTGCTTGGTCCAGCCGGGCCAGGCGATGCCCTGGCCGTCCGCGTTCACCTCGGTACCGGGCCACAGCTGCGTTCCCGTGACGGTCACACCGCTCTTCCAGCCCTCGGCGGGAGCCGGCAGGGTGTCGACCCAGGAGGCACCGTCGGCGAGGATGGCTGCGGTGTCGGATGCCGGGATGCTCCGGTCACGCGCGAGGTAGGCGTCCTCCGTCCACCAGATGAGCACGACCGGGGTGTCGCCGACGGTCTCGGTGTTCGTCGGCGTGACGCTCCAGTCGGCGTACGCGGCGTCCTTGAGGCAGCTCGACTCGATCGCGGTGACGATCGACTTGACCGGAGTCTCCTCCGTGGAGGTGTTGTCCTCCGGGGTGGCCTCGACCCCGTCGCTGTCGACGGTTGCGGTGTTGACGATGTCGAGGATCGCGCCCGTCGGGTTCTCCGGAGTCCGGGGCAGTGCGCTGGCCGTGGTGACGTCGAAGGTGAACGTCGCGACCGCCCCGACCGGGAAGGTCTCGTCGGCCGTGAAGACGAGGGTGCCGCCGAAGCTGTCGGCATCGGCATCCGTCAGCGAGACAGACCAGCCAGCAGGCTTCGTGACCGACGCGAGGTCGACCTTGAGCGTGCCGGGGATCTCATCCGCGACGACCGCGTTGGTTGCCGCGATGGTCCCCTGGTTGGTCACCACGAACGTGTACTCGTAGGTTCCTCCCTCGTCCGTCGGCACGAGGGGCACGCCGTCGACCTCACCGCCGTCGGTCTTGACGATCGACAGGTCAACGGGGGTCGCCGTGTTGGTGATCGTGCACGTCACGTCGTCGCCCGTGGCCAGTTGAAGGCTCGCGCCGCTCACGGCCTCGGTGGTGCAGTCCCACTCCCCCGCGACGTAGTAGTCGAGGAGGGGCTTCGCCACGTCGAGGTCGACGCCCTCGCCGAGCTCGTAGGAGCCGGCGGGCACGAGCACGCTCGTGACATCCGCAGTTCCCGTCGCACCGACGATGCCGGATTCCTGGCCGTGCTCGGCGCTCAGCACCCAGTCGGATGCCACGGCAAGCTCACTCTCGGGAACATCCAGCGCCTCGAACGCCGAGTTGTCCACCACCTTCGCCAGTGTCAGGCGCGCGAGGGGGATCTCGGCGCAGTCCTCCGCGTGCTGGGCAATTCCGCCGGAGACCAGGGTCGCCGCGTTGAAGAAGCCGTTGCCGGGCTCACCCGTGCAGGTAGCCGCGTCGAGGTCGAACTCGTCGGTCACCGTCGCCGTCACGGTGATCGTGTAGACGTCGGAGGCACCCGGGGCGAGGAGCGCACCCTTCACCAGGGCGGTATCGACGGTGCCATCCCAGTCGGCCACGACGTCACCCTGCGGATCGGTGGCCTTCGGGTCGGAGAGGGTCACGCCCGAGGGGAAGCCGAGCGTGTCGGCGAGGTCATAGCTCACCTGCGTACCGGACGGGTTCGACGCCGTCACGAGGTAGGTCACGAGGAAGCTGCCGTCCGCCTGGAGTGCTGGCGGGTTGGCGGGGTCGACGGTCTTAGTGATCGTCGGCTGCGCGGGGCTGCCGCAGTCAGCTGCGGTCTGCGGCGTTGCCTGACCGGTCGTCAGGGTGACCGTGTTGAGGAAGCCACCGTCCTCCACCTGGTCGGGATCGCACGCGGTGGAGCCGCTCGAGTAGGCGTCCGAGGAGACCGAGGCGTTGACGGTCACGCGGTAGACGTGCTCCGCCCCTCCTGCGAGCGTCTGGTCGGTGACGACGGTGGTGTTGGTCTGGCCGTTCCACGAGGCCTGGGGGGTGGCATCCGTGCTCGCGATCGATGCGGAGTTGACGGTGATGCCCGAACCGTATCCGAGTTCGTCGCTGAGGCTGTAGACGGCCTCGAGCTCGCTGTCGGAGGTGACGGTCACGTCGTAGACGATCTCCCACGTGCCATCCGCGAGCTGGCGGGGCCAGCCGTCCGCGATCGACTTGGCGATCGTGGGTACGGCGCTCTCGGTGATGTCACCGCAGTCGACGCTCTCGATCGTGTCGGTTCCGACGACGATCGCCGCCTGGTTCTGGAATCCGTGGCCGGGGGTCTTCTCCACTGTGCACTCGAGCACGTCGGAGCTGACGCCGGCGGGAACCGTGACGTTCACGACGACCTCGAAGGTGTCGACGGATCCCCCGGCGAGCGCCCGGGGCGCGCCGACGATGGTGCCGTTGTTCCATGGCAGCGTGGCAGCGGGGTCGGCCGAGGTCTCGGTGACGGTGTACGAGTTGATGCCGAGCTCCGACGAGAACCCAGGAACATCGGTGAGCGTGTAGTACGCGTCCCTGGCTCCGGCGGCCGAATTGTCCACCGTGATCGCGTACGTGACATTCCACGTGTTGCCGCCGGCGGGCGCCGAGTCGACGAGCACCTTGGTGAGGTTCGGCCTCGTCGGGCTCGAGCACGCGCTGTCGTCCGTGTCGACGCCGGCCACTGTGATGGTCGCCGTGTTGAGGAACCCGTTCGTGCCGTTGTCGACAGCGCAGCGCGACGGGGCCGTGCCCGTCGCACCCTCAGCGACCGAGGCGACGACAGTGATCGTGTAGTGCTGCCAGTTCGACTCACCGGGCGCGATGAGGCGGGCCGTCGCGAGGGTCTGGTTGCTCGCGCCGTTCCAGGCTGGGATGCCCTCTGCCGAGGCGCTCACGACGGAGATCGTGTCCGGCACGGCGACGTGGAGCTCGTCGGACAGGTCGTAGAGCCCCGGAACAGTTCCGGTGTTCCTGACGACGACGTCGTAGACGATCGTCCAGGTACCGTCCGCGTTCTGCTTCGTGGAGGTCACGGTCTTGTCGTGCACGATCGTCGGCACCGGGATGCTCAGGCACGCGGCACCCGTCAGCACCTGGTTGCCCGAGGTGAGGGTTGCACTGTTGACGATGCCGCTGCCCGACACGGTGCAGTCGAGCGTGCTCGCAGAGACCGAGGGGGCGACGGCGAGCGTGAGGCTGACGGTCCAGACCTTGCTGCTGTTCGCGGCGAGGGTCGCGTCGCTCGCGACCGTCGTGTTCGAGAGCGGGTTCCAGGCGCTGCCGCCGTCCGCGCTTCCACTGACGATCGAGACACCGGAGGGCAGGGTCGCCTGCGGGTCATCGACGAGGTCGTAGTACAGCGGGATGCCGGTGCTGTTGGTTGCGGTGAGGCTGTAGGTGAGCGTCCACGTGCCGTCGGGGTTGCTGGTCACGGTACCGGGGCTCTTGGTGAAGCTGGGCTTCACGGGAGTCGCGCACGCGTCATCCGCGTAGTCCTTGCCCGCCACGGTGAGCACCGCGCGGTTGAGGAAGCCGCCGTCGCCCGCGTCGGTGGGGCACGCGGTGACCGACTGTGGCGCCCCGTTCGGCACCGACGCGATCGCGGTGACCGTGTAGGTGTGCGAGGAATTCGCGGCGAGCGCCACGTCGTCCGCGAGCACGGTGTTGCCCACGCCGTTCCAGGACGCCGCCTGGGCGGACGGACCGGTGGCGGTCGCGGTCTTGGTGATGGTGCCGCCGAAGGCGAGGGTGTCGGCGAGGTCGTAACTGATGCCGGCGTACAGGCTCGGGTTGGTGACCTTCACCGTGTAGGTCACGGTCCACGTGCCATCCGCGTTCTGAACGACGGGCGCGACAGTCTTGAGGATCTGCGGGCTCGTGGCGATGGGCGAGTTCGTGATGCGGCACACGACGTCATCGTCAAGGGCGAGCTTCGGGAGCGCACCCGAAGCCAGCGCGACCCACTGTCCCTGGCCGTTCCACTGGCAGCTCCACGCGCTCGCCTCGAAGTCGGAGGCCGCCGGGAAGTTGTTGGGCGCCTCGGAGAGCACGTAGTCCGTGTTGGCCTTCACCGTGGTCACCGCCGTCGAACCGTTGCCGGAGAGGATGGTGGTCGCTCCCTCCTTGGCGGAGAGCGTCCAGTTGGTGGGCGAGATGCCGTCGGCACCGCTCACGATCTTCTCGAGCTTCAGGGTCGGGGCCACGTCATCGTTGTAGAAGGTGCACGTGACGGTCGTCGCGATCGGCACGGTCACCGACGTACCCGAGAGTCCCTCCGAGCACACGATCGGGTTCACGGCCCGCGGCTGGTAGCCGGCGACGGTCGACTCAGCGAGCGCATACGTGCCGGGGGCCACGGTGCTCGTGGTGCCGGATGCCACGGAGTTCTGCCCGTAGCTCAACGTCCAGTTCGCGGCCGTCGCCGTTCCCCCGTTGTCGTTGATGACCTGCTTCACAAGCTTGAGCTCGCTCGTGCAGTCCACGGTATTGGTGAGCGTGTAGGTCGTGAGGCCGGCGGGAAGGGCAGGGGTCGTGAAGGACTTGTCGCCCGAGAGATCGACGTTGGTTGCTCCAGGTCCGTCGAGGCGCTGGCTCGTCACCGTGCAGAGCGACGGCTTGCCGGTCACGGTCTCCTTGATCGACGTGGTACCGCCGACGAGGATGCCCTCCTTCGGGGTGCTCCAGGCCTGGGTGCTGCCGCCGAGGGAGAGCTGGGCCGCAAGACTCGACGGAATCTGGCTGCCGTTGGCATAGGTGGTGCCGTTGACCACCCAGTTCTTATCGACCTTCACGCTCGCCTGCACCTGCTGGTTCGTGACGGCGCACGCGATGTTGTCGCCCTTTTCGAGGTCGGGCAGGGCGAAGCTCAGGCTCGTGCCGCTGTAGAAGGCGTTGCCGTTGTTCGTGCAGACGACGCTCTTGAGCTGCCATGCCGAGTTCTTGATCGTCTCGGCGATCGTCACGGTTCCGGTGTCGCCGGGGGACGAGAAGTCGAGGCTCCAGCTGGCCTGGCCGTTGGAGCCCGTGGTCTGGGCTGCCGTGCCGGTGAGCGTGCCGGAGCCGCTCGTCTTGCTGGCCGTGAAGGTCCAGCCCTGTCCGAGCTGAGTGCTGCCGTTCAGCAGCTGTTCCGTCTTGGTCACAGTGATCGGGACCTTGCAGGTGAGGCCGGCGGAGAGGGCCTTGAGCTGGCTGGACACGAGAGCCCAGTCATCCGTCTTCGCGTAGTCGAAGTTCACGATCGACCCGGTGCCGGTCCACTCCTGGGTGCCGGACACGGAACGCAGGTTCTCTCCGGTGACGGCGGAGATGCCGTCGCCGACGCCGAACGTCAGCACCTGGGTTCCCTTGTCCTTCAGCGCATTCGCGGAGAAGATCGACTCCTCGATGTGACGGAAGTTGGTCCAGACCGGGCTCGAGGGGTTGCTGGGGTTCGCGCCGTAGACGGTGGGGTTTCCATCGGTGAGGACCACCGCAATGTCGAAGGTGTTGCTCGACTGGGCCAACTGCCAGAGCCCGCGATCCCAGTTGGTGTAGTTGATGTCGCTTGCGTTGTAGGCGTCGATGTAGCCGTTGAGCGTCGTGGCCGACGAGCTCGTCACCGTCGTGAGGGTCGGGTAGTTCTGGCCGCTGCTGCTGTTGTTCTTGGGCGCGTTGGTGCCGAACGTGTAGAGCGCCACCCGGGCACCGGTGCCCACGAGCGAGTTGACGAAGGCCTTGCCGGCGGCCCGCGCACCATTCATCCCCTCGTTGTTGTTCGAGGACATCGAGGTGGAGAGGTCGAAGAGGATGGCGACCTTCAAGCCTGCCTGGCAGGTCGCCTGATAACGATTGTTCGCCTGGGAGACCGGAAGGATGCCGTTGGTCTTCCAGCGCTCGCCCGTGCTGGCGCTGAATGTCGTCGGCGAACCCACCGACGAGTTGGACGGCATTCCGGACTGCGATGGCAGCGTGATCGTGCCGGAGCCCGTCATGGCGGGCATGCGATAGGCGTAGGGGGTGACGGCGAAGCGGTTGCCGCCGCTGTTGGTGCCGTCACCGGTCACGAGGGCCGGGTTGAGGTAGTAGTCCGTGGGTGCCGAGACCGGGGTGACCCAGAACTGCTTGCCGTTGTTGGCACCCCCGGTACCCGAGTTGGGAACGGAGAAGGTACAGGTGCCGGTGGCATCCGACACACACGTCGACCATGCCGTGCCGACGGCGGCACCCGGCGAATCCGTGTTGGAGTTCGTTGCGGTGCGCAGCTCGAGGGTGACCCCGGCAAGGGAGCCGACCGAGCTGGAGCCGCGGACAGCACCCACCTTGACCGTGATGGTCTGGGGGTCGGATGCCGCGGCGGCAGCCGTGGGAGCTGCGGGTGCCGCGCTCGCAGCCGTCGTACCGAGCGGAAGCGAGAGGGCCAGGAGTGCCGCACTTGCTGCGGTGGCCAGTGCCATCCGGATCCTGCGGTGCCCGGAGAACGGGGTGGATGAACGGGGGCTGATCGTGCGCATCGTGGTGCCGTGTTTCTGCGCGCGCGGGCGGAGGCGGGCCACCCGCTGGCAGCCGCACGGAGGCGGTCGGGTCTGCTCGGACGCGGATGACCCGCCACCGGGCGTGGGCGCCGGTTGGTAAGCGGGGCTTCGGGTATCGGGTTCGGGGGTATCGGGTTATGGGGGCAGTGTTCGCAAGCCACGTCCGGCGGGTACGAGGTCGCGTCGGTAGGCGATGGGGTAAAAGCGGATTCGGGTTCGCTTTTACCTTCCGGAGAGTATTCCACCGATATTCCGGGCCCGCTACCCCCCATCTCTGGGGGGACAGACAGCTTTGTCCGTCCCCACCGTGGTCGCGCTCCCACGTCGCCGTGGGATTCGACGCACCCCGGGTCGGCATCGGCACCGATGTCCGGCGTGCTGGATAGGCTCACACCATGGCCGCACCACTCAGAATTGCCACCGTCAACACCAACGGCGTTCGTGCCGCCTTCCGCAAGGGGATGGGCGAATGGCTCGACTCCCGAGGCGTCGACATCCTCGCCCTGCAGGAGGTGCGCGCCGCAACGAGCGACCTCGAAACGCTGCTCGGCCCGGAGTGGAGCATCCTCCACGACGCGGCGACCGCGAAGGGCCGCGCGGGTGTGGCGATCGCGTCGCGCGACCGGGCGAGCATCCACCGCGTCAGCCTCGGTGCCGACGACTTCGACACTGCCGGGCGCTGGCTCGAGGCGGACTACGAGGTTCGCGGGCGCATCGTCACGGTGGTGTCGACGTACGTGCACTCCGGCGAGGTGGACACGCCCAAGCAGGACGAGAAGTGGAAGTTCCTGGATGCCATGACCGCTCGTCTGCCGGAGCTGCGGGCGCATTCGCCCCTCGCCGTCGTGCTCGGGGATCTCAACGTGGGGCACCGGGAGCTCGACATCCGCAACTGGAAGGGCAACCGCAAAAACGCAGGGTTCCTTCCCCGTGAGCGCGCCTACTTCGACCGCTTCTTCGGGCCTGCTGGCGAGCCGGTCGAGGGTGTCGACGGCACGGTCGCACCCGGACTCGGTTGGGTGGATGTCGGGCGCCGCTGGGCTGGCGAGGTCGACGGGCCGTACACCTGGTGGTCGCAGCGCGGGCAGGCGTTCGACAACGACACCGGGTGGCGCATCGACTACCACGTCGCCACCCCGGACCTCGCTGCGACCGTCGTGGACTACACGGTGGATCGCGCCGCGGCGTACGACCAGCGCTGGAGCGACCACGCGCCCGTGGTGGTGGACTACAGCCTTTAAGCTTGGCGGGTGACCAAGCCCCGCCTCTTCTCCGGTATGCAGCCCTCCGCCGATTCGCTCCACCTCGGCAATTACATGGGGGCGCTGCTGCAGTGGCGCGACATGCAGGTCACCCACGACGCAGTGTTCTGCGTCGTCGACCTGCACGCGATCACCGTGCCGCAGGACCCGAAGCAACTGCGGGAACAGACGCGTCGCACCGCAGCCCAGTACATCGCCGCGGGCATCGACCCTTCGACCTCGACCCTCTTCGTGCAGTCGCAGGTGGCCGCGCACCCGCAGCTCGCGTGGGTACTCAACACGATCACCGGGTTCGGCGAGGCCAGCCGTATGACGCAGTTCAAGGACAAGTCGCAGAAGCAGGGCGCCGACTCGGCGTCCGTCGGCCTGTTCACCTACCCGATCCTGCAGGCAGCCGACATCCTGCTCTACGACGCGACCGTGGTGCCCGTGGGCGAGGACCAGCGCCAGCACATCGAACTCACACGCGACCTCGCTGCGCGCTTCAACTCGCGCTTCGGCGAGACGTTCGTCGTGCCGAAGGTGCAGATCCTCAAGGAGACCGCGAAGGTCTACGACCTGCAGGAGCCGGGCTCCAAGATGTCCAAGTCGGCGGCGTCCGACTCTGGCGTGCTCTGGCTGCTCGATGAGCCTGGCCGACTTGCGAAGAAGATCAAGTCTGCCGTGACTGACGACCAGCGCGAGGTGCGCTTCGACCGTGAGAACAAGGCTGGCGTGTCCAACCTGCTGACGATCCACTCGGTGCTGTCCGGGCGGACGGTGCAGGAGTTGGAGGTCCAGTTCGACGGCAAGGGGTACGGGGACCTGAAGGGCGAAGTGGCTGAGGTCGTGGCATCCGAATTCGGGCCCATCCGCGAGCGCGCCCTCGAGCTGCTCGCCGACCCGGCTGAGCTGGACCGCATCCTCGGCGCTGCCGCCGACCGTGCAGCCGAGATCGCAGATGCCACCCTCCGCCGTGTCTACGACGCCGTGGGTTTCCTCCCCCGCCCGTAGCACGACGTGCACCTCCCCTCTTCCTTTCCTCCCAAAGAGCGCGCTGACTGACACTCCGCGCGCTAATATGCACACACCTCGCTAACCAGCGCGCTCCTTGGGAGAAAAACAACACCGGGCGGGCGGGTGCGTCGGCGTCTCACGGGGTAACCCCGGGAATACCGGGGAGGGTGCCGCGTTACACTCGTCAGCAGTAGTACGTGCTCCGGGGTCGGTGAAAGTCCGAACCGGCGGTGACAGTCCGCGAACCCGCAAGGGTTGAACTGGTGGAATTCCGGTACCGACGGTAATGAGGTCGAAAGGCCTCTCAGTCCGGATGAGAGGATGCACGGGTGCCCAGGCGCCTGCCATGGGCACAGGTCGTTCGACCAACCCCCGGAGTCCGTCTTCCACGAGGACAGGAACACCGGATGCCCCAGCCAGAGCTCTACGAGGCCGCAATGCGCCACGCCCTGAGCCTCGCCGCCAATGGTCCCGTGACGGGCGGCAACCCGCAGGTCGGCTGCGTGCTCCTCTCTCCCGAGGGCGAGATCGTCGCCGAGGGCTGGCACCGCGGCGCGGGCACGGCACACGCCGAGGTCGACGCGCTCTCCAAGGTCGCCGACGCCCGCGGTCTCACCGCCGTCGTCACCCTCGAACCCTGCAACCATCACGGCCGCACGGGCCCCTGCAGTGTCGCGCTCATCGAGGCCGGCGTCGCTCGCGTCGTCTACGCGGTGGATGACCCGGGCCGGGCCTCCGCGGGCGGTGCAGAGCACCTCCGCAACGCGGGCGTCGAGACGGTCCAGGGTGTACTCAAGGACGAGGCCGAGACGTTCCTCGAGAAGTGGCTTACCGCAACCCGCAGGGGCACCCCGTGGGTGACGCTGAAGTGGGCCGCGAGCCTCGACGGCCGCTCGGCCGCCGCCGACGGCTCGAGCCAGTGGATCACCGGAACGGCAGCACGCCAGCGCGTGCACGAGCAGCGCGCCGAGGCCGACGCGATACTCGTCGGCACTGGCACGGTCATTGCCGACGACCCGAGCCTCACCGCCCGGGGCGACGCCGGCGAATTCCTGGAGCATCAGCCGCTGCCTGTCGTGATCGGTGAGCGGCCCGTGCCGGAGAACGCGAAGCTTCGGCAGCGCGGGTACGTGGCGGCCGGCACCCGGGACCTCGATCTCGTGCTGCGCGACCTGTTCGGCCGTGGCATCCGTCGGGCCTACGTCGAGGGCGGGCCGACGCTCGCGAGTGCGCTCATCGCCGCCGGCCGCGTCGACGAGTACCTCGTGTACATCGCGCCCAAGCTCATCGGGGGGCCCCGCACCGCGGTGGGCGACCTCGGTCTCCCCTCGATCGGCGACGCGATCGACCTGACCTTCACGGCTGTCGAATCGCTCGGCGACGACATCCTCATCACTGCACGACCCGCCACCCCGGCAAAGGAGTAACCATGTTCACCGGAATCATCGAAGAGCTGGGCGAGGTCGTCGCCTGGGACCAGGCCGGGGATGCCGCGCGCCTGACGGTTCGCGCGCCCCTCGCCGCCTCGGATGCGGGCCACGGCGACTCGATCTCGGTGAGCGGTGTGTGCCTCACGGTGATCGACCAGGGACCGGACTGGTTCACCGCCGACGTCATGGCGATGACCATCGACATGAGCACCCTCTCGGCCCTCACCCCGGGCCGCCGCGTCAACATCGAGCGGGCCATGCAGGTGGGCGACCGTCTCGGCGGGCACATCGTGCAGGGTCACATCGACGGCACAGCGACGGTCGTCTCGATCACTCCGGGGAGCGCGTGGCGAGTCATCCGCTTCAGCCTCTCCCCGGAGGAGGCACCCCTCGTCGCCCGCAAGGGGTCGATCGCGGTGGATGGTGTCTCCCTTACGGTGAGCGCGGTGGGGCCGGACTGGTTCGAGGTGTCCCTCATCCCCGAGACACTCGAGGCCACGACCCTTGGTGCGCTCGGCGTGGGCGACCGCGTCAACATCGAGACGGACATCCTGGCGCGCCACGTGCTGCGGATGAACGAGTTCTCGGTTTCGAGAGCCTCAACCACCAGCGACGGAGAGAACGGAGCCACATCATGAGCCTCGCCGACATCCCCGCAGCCCTCGACGCTCTGCGCGCCGGACGCCCCGTGATCGTGGTCGACAACGAGAGCCGCGAGAACGAGGGCGACGTCATTCTCGCCGCCCAGTTCGCGACACAGGAGTGGCTCGCCTGGACCATCCGGCACACCTCCGGGTTCGTCTGCGCGCCCATGTCCAACGAGCTCGCCGACCGCCTCGAGCTCCCGCTCATGGTCGCCGACAACCAGGACCCCCTCGGCACCGCGTACACGATCTCGGTGGATGCCGCGGACCGCCTGAGCACGGGCATCAGCGCAGCCGACCGTGCCCACACCCTCCGGGTGCTGGCCGACCCCACGGCGACCCCGTCGCGCCTGCGTCGCCCCGGCCACATCCTCCCGCTGCGCGCGAGCGACGGCGGAGTGCGTGTGCGCCCCGGCCACACCGAGGCGGCGGTCGACCTTCTCAAGCTCGCGGGCCTCATGCCCGTGGGTGCCATCGCGGAGATCGTGGCGGAGGACGGCGAGATGATGCGCCTGCCCGGCCTCATCCAGCTGGGTGCGGACAACGACCTCCCCGTCATCACGATCGCGGCCCTCATCGAGTACCTGCAGGAGTTCCACTGCGACACCGATGTGCCGATCGCCGTGGAGATCCCCGAGAGCTCGCGGGTGACGTTCGAGGTGGAGACGACCATCCCGACGACGCACGGCGCGTTCCGGTTCCGCGCGTACCGCGACCGCACGACGGGTGCCGACCACCTCGCGATCGTGGCGGGCGACCCGACGAACGGCGCGCTCGTGCGTGTTCACTCGGAGTGCCTGACCGGCGAGGTCTTCGGCTCGGAGAAGTGCGAGTGCGGCCCGCAGTTGAGCGCCGCGCTCGACGAGATCCAGCGTGAGGGCGGCGTGGTCGTGTACATGCGCGGACACGAGGGTCGCGGCATCGGCCTCATCAACAAGCTCAAGGCCTATCGCCTGCAGGAAGCTGGGCTCGACACACTCGACGCCAACATCGCACTCGGGTTCCCGGCCGACGCCCGCGACTACGGCGCCGCCGTCGACATCCTGAACGACCTCGGGCTGACCGAGATCCGACTGCTCACCAACAACCCCGACAAGGTGCTCCAGCTCTCCGACCACGGCATGACCGTGCTCGGGCAGGTGCCGCTCGTCGTGGGTGTCGGCGAGTTCAACGAGGCCTACCTCGAGACCAAGCGCGATCGCATGGGGCATCTGCTCCCGAGCGACGCGGTGCTGGACGCGGAGGTCGCGTTCACCGAGAACACCGGGGCAACGGCCCCGACCACGAAGGGAATCGCATGAGCGGCGCAGGTTCGCCCACTATCCACTCCGACGGAACGGGCCTCAAGGTCACGATCGTCGCGGGCCGCTGGCACGAGGAGATCACGAACGGACTGCTGGAGGGCGCGCGGCGCTCGCTCGCGGAGGCCGGTGCAGAAGTGACCGAGGTGCGTGTTCCCGGCTCCTTCGAGCTGCCGGTGGCGAGCAAGGCGGCACTCGAGGCCGGGGCAGACGCTGTCGTGGCGCTGGGCGTCATCATCCGTGGCGGCACTCCGCACTTCGAGTACGTGTCGGATGCCGCGACCTCGGGCCTCACCCAGGTGTCGCTGCTGACCGGCAAGCCCGTCGGCTTCGGCGTACTGACGCTGGAGGACGAGCAGCAGGGACTCGATCGCGCCGGGCTTCCCGGCTCGAAGGAGGACAAGGGCGCGGAGGCTGCCGAGGCCGCCATCGCCACCGCACTCGTGCTGCGGGATCTCCGCGCATCCTGACGGGAAAATGAGCCGCGGTCGGCGGTGTGTGCCGGGTAGCCTGTGGCTGTGACCGCAACCACTCCTCCGGGTCCACCGTCCAACCTTCCCTCCGGCGCGCCGGTCGGGCCCCCGACGGATCTGCCACCGCCACCCGGAGCGAGCACACCGGCGCCGGCACCCGAGCCGGGCAAGCGCGGACGACGGGCCGCCCCCGCGCGCACGTTCACGCCGTTCGCGGAACCGACCCGTCGCGTCGGCGGCGGCTGGATCGCGCTGTTCGCGACAGCGTGGCTCGGCATCTGGATGGCACAGCTCACGCCCATCCAGCTGCTACTCCCCCTGCAGGTCGACTTCCTGCTGAAGCCCACCGACTGGACCGAGAGTGTGGTCGCGTTCGGCATCATCTCGGGGATCGCGGGGGCCTGCGCGCTCATCGCGTACCCGCTCACGGGTGCACTCTCCGACCGCACCACGTCGCGTTACGGACGCCGCCGACCGTGGATCCTCGCGGGCACGGTCGTGTTCGCCGTTGCCCTCGTGCTGCTCGGGCTCCAGACATCCATCGTCGGTGTCGGCATCTTCTGGTCGATCGCACTGATCGGGTTCTGCATGCTCACCGCTGCCCTCACCGCGACGATCTCCGACCAGGTTCCCGTCGGCCAGCGCGGCATCGTCTCGGGCTGGGTCTCCGCCCCGCAGGCGATCGGTACGGTGCTCGGCATCCTGCTCGTCACGATCGTGCTCACGAGCATCCCGGGCTACCCGCTCATGGCGCTGCTGCTCATCGTGCTCGTGCTGCCGTTCCTGCTGGTCGTGCCCGACGAGGTGCTGCCAAAGGTGCTGCGCCCACCGTTCACGCTGTCGGCGCTCGTGCGCGGGTTCTGGGTGAATCCCGCGAAGCACCCCGACTTCGGGTGGACCCTGGTCAGTCGCATCCTCGTCAACATCGGCAACGCCCTCGGTACAACCCTGTTGCTGTACTTCATCATGTTCGGCCTCGGGCGTGAGGAGACTGCGCAGGATGACCTGCTGAGCCTCACCGTCGTCTACCTGCTGTTCTTCATCCTCTCGGCGGTCGGTTTCGGCAAGCTCAGCGACGTCATCGGCAAGCGCAAGCCGTTCGTCTACATCGCGGCGTACCTGCAGGGGCTCGCCGCCCTCCTCATCGCCTTCGTGCCCGATCTGACGATCACCTTCATCGCCGGCGCCCTCCTCGGCATCGGGTACGGATGCTTCATGGCCGTCGACCAGGCCCTCGCCACCCAGGTGCTGCCCAACTCGCACACGCGCGGCAAGGACCTCGGCATCATGAACATCGCCACGACCGTGCCGCAAGCGGTCTCGCCCCTGCTCGGGGCGTTCATCGTCGCCTACCTCGGCGGCTTCACGGGGCTCTTCGTCGTTTCCGCGGTCGCGGCCGCGGTGGGTGGGCTCGCGATCCTCCCGGTGAAGGGCGTGAAGTAGGGCCGCCCCGCCGCGATACCGGAGGCTCTCCGCGAAGTACGGACGCCGGTAGCGAACACTCCCCCGGGCGTACACGGAGACGCCCCGCGCGAGCGAGACTTGATGCATGAGTTCCCCCCGTAGTGGTCGTCCGTCGCGCTCGCCCTTTGGTGCGCCGAAGAAGGACGACGGCCCCCGCGCCAGTTTCCGTCAGCTGTTCCCCTACCTCGCCGAGCACCGTGGTGTTCTCGCGGTGGTCATCGGCCTGAGCATCCTCGCCGCCGGCGCCTCGCTCGCCCAGCCGCTTCTCGTCTCCCAGGTCATCACGGTCGTGCAGGCGGGTGACCCGCTCGGGATGCTCGTCTGGGCCCTCATCGCGCTCGTCGTCGCCTCGGCCGTGCTCAGCGGCTTCCAGCACTATCTCCTCCAGCGCACGGGCACCTCGGTCGTGTACTCGGCCCGCCGACAGCTCGTGCGACGGATGCTACGGCTCCCGATCAGCGAGTTCGACACCCGCCGCACGGGTGACCTCGTCTCCCGCGTCGGTTCCGACACGACCCTGCTCTACGCGGTCATCACGCAGGGCCTCGTCGACGCAGTCGGCGGGTCGCTCGTCTTCGTGGGTGCGCTCATCGCGATGCTCGTCATCGACCCCGTGCTGCTCGGGCTCACGGTGGCAGTGATCGCGGTCGCGGTGATCACCGTGGTCTCGCTGTCCTCGCGCATCCGCGTGGCCAGCCGCAAGCAGCAGGAGAAGGTGGGCGACCTCGCCGCCTCCGTCGAGCGCTCGCTCTCGGCCGTGCGCACGGTGCGGGCCGCGAACGCGACCGACCGCGAGGTGACGGCCATCGAGAAGGACGCGGAGGGCGCCTGGCGCCAGGGTCTCGCGGTGGCACGCATCTCGGCGCTCGTGGTTCCCGTCTCGGGTATCGCGCTTCAAGTCGCGCTGCTCGTTGTGCTCGGTGTCGGCGGCTTCCGCGTTGCGAGCGGAGCTATCACCGTCGCGAGCCTCGTGGCGTTCATCCTCTTCCTGTTCATGATGATCATGCCGCTCGGCCAGGCCTTCGGCGCGATCAACTCCGTCAACCAGGCCCTGGGCGCTCTCGGGCGCATCCAGGAGATCGTGTCGCTCCCGTCGGAGACCGACGGAGACGCCCGCATCACCCCGGTGGCGGCGATCGAATCGGATGCCGCGATCTCCTTCGAGAACGTCGAGTTCTCGTATCCAGAGGGTGCTGTGCCAGACGCCGCGTCCGACGATCCCTCGCTTGCGGCCGCAGCGGAGAAGGATGCCGCGGACCGCGTTGTACTCCGAGGCGTCTCGTTCACGGCACCCCGCGGGCAGCGCACGGCCCTCGTCGGCCCGTCCGGCGCTGGCAAGAGCACCATCCTCGCGCTCATCGAGCGCTTCTACGACCCGACGGGCGGGGTCGTGCGCTTCGGCGGCGTCGACATCCGCGGCCTGGACCGCACCGAGCTGCGCGCGCAGCTCGGCTACGTCGAGCAGGACGCCCCTGTGCTCGCCGGCACCCTGCGCGAGAACCTGCTGCTCGGTGCGCCGGATGCCACGGAGGAGCAGTGCGTCGAGGTGCTCCGCTCGGTTAACCTCACCGAGGTACTCGAGCGCAATCCGCTCGGCCTGGACGCGCCCGTCGGCGAGTCCGGCATCATGCTCTCCGGCGGCGAGCGCCAGCGTCTCGCGATCGCACGTGCGCTGCTGGCGGCACCTCCTATCCTGTTGCTCGATGAGTCCACGTCATCCCTCGACGGTCTCAACGAGCAGATGCTGCGTGAGGCGATCGACGCGGTGGCACAGGACCGCACGCTCATCGTCATCGCGCACCGCCTCTCGACGGTCGTCGACTCCGACCAGATCGTCGTTCTCGACCACGGCCGGGTCGTGGGCGTCGGCACCCACTCCGAGCTCATCGCGTCCACCCCCCTCTACAAGGACCTCGCCAAGCACCAGCTCCTCGTCTGAGGTTGGACGTCGCTGAGCGACGCTCCGCGCGCTGAGGTTTGGTGACGACGCGCAGGTTCAAACGCCTGCGCGCGCACCAAACCTCAGCGCGGCCTGGGGCGTCGTCCAGCGCTTCCCTAGCGGCCGGGGAAACGCTCGAACCACTCCTCGACGGGATGCTTCAGAAGCCGATCCATCATCGAGCGCGCGCGCGCGGACGGGGTGCCGAACTTCGCGGTCAACCCGATCACGTAGTTCCTCGAACGAGCATCCACCCGCTCCAGCGTGAACTCGAAGCGCCCTGCACCCTCCTTCCACCATGCCGACGCAACCCAGCCGACGCGGTACCCAGCATCCGCGATGACCTCGTGGTGCTCTTCGAGCAACATGGCAAGGATTCTGGCAGTCACCCGCGACGGGGATTCCCACGAGCGGTCGAGTGCAATCCGCATGACCTCCTCCCGGTACTGGGATGCATCGAATCGAACCTGATCCATCGGCAGCAGTTCACCCTCGTAGCCATCCGACGGGTCATCCGGATGCACGAACACGCCGGTGAAATCACGGAAGTCCGTCCATGTGACGACATCGCCGTCGGTCGCGATGATGGGAGCGATGACGCCGCATCCCGCCGTGCCGCACGAACACGTGTACAGAGCGATTCGCTGGGCGTCAGCGCTCTGGAGGAGTGGAGGTTTCGCCCAGGCGTCACTGGGGTCCCAATCATCATTGATCCACGAGTCCTCGACGCTGAACAGCGCGGGCGCTGGCAGTATCTGGTCCGCCGGAAATCCGATGAATCCGATCTGACTTCCCGAGAGGAGGGACAGTTCCACCCCGTCCACCCTGATGGACAGGTGGGGATCATCGCGCCCGTCGGGCGGAAAGGTCACCTCAAGACCGAGGCGGGAGAGGGGCGGACGGATGGCGTGGTTCGCATCGTTCATCGCAGCGCGCTGCGTCGGGTTGCCGGCCCACCACCATCTGGTGAGTCCGTCGACGCCGGAGGGGGCTCTGCCCCGCGCGGAGTTACACGTTAGTGGATCGGCTGCTACCGCGCGAGGGTGTACATCGCGACCGCCGCGGTCGCGGCCACATTGAGCGAGTCGATACCGTGGGCCATCGGGATCTGCACGATCGTGTCGGCCGCGTCCAGCGCCTCGCGGGTGAGCCCGTAGCCCTCCTCCCCCAGCATGAGCGCAACCCGCTCCGGGGCGGATGCCGCGAACTCACGCAGCGCGACGGCCCCCGGCTCGAGTGCCAGCGCCGCGACGTGGAACCCGGATGCCACGAGCTCCTCCCGCGCAGACCCCCAGTCGCCCGTCCTGGTCCACGGCACCTGCAGCACCGTGCCCATGGACACGCGGATGGCACGGCGGTAGAACGGGTCTGAGCACCGCGGCGTCACGAGCACGGCATCCGCCCCGATGCCGGCGACGGAGCGGAAGATCGCCCCGACGTTGGTGGGGTCGGCGACGTTTTCGAGTATGACGATGCGACGGGCATCCTCGAGCAGCGACGAGACGGACGGCAGGGCCGGGCGGTGCATCGAGGCGATGAGGCCCCGGTGGAGCAGGTAGCCGGTGAGCTCCTCGAGAAGCTCGGGCGGCCCCGAGAACACGGGAACATCCTCACCGACGAGCTGAATGGCCTGGTCGACCGAGGCACCGAGCGCCAGCACTGACCGTGGTCGGTGCCCCGCCCGCAGCGCCCGCTCGAGCACGAGCGCCGACTCCGCCAGGTAGAGCCCGTGCTCGGTGCCCTGCGCCTTCTTCAGCGCCACATCCGTCTGGTGCGAGTAGTCGCCGAGGCGCGGATCGTCGAGGGAGTCGATGCGGATGATCACCGCCGAATGCTATCGGCACGTCGTGAGCCGAGAACGCAGAAACGTCTAGTGCGACGCACGCCGCACTAGACGTTTCTGCACTCTCGGTGCGATCCGGACGCGCTACCGCACCGACTTGCGCTCGTAGATCGCCATCGACCAGACGTAGCCCACGACGATGAGCACCACGCTCCAGCCCAGGGCCAACGGAATGTTCCAGCCCGGATCGGTTCCGAGAAGCAGCGCACGCACCGCCTCGATGAACGGGGTGAACGGCTGGTACTGGGCGAACCACTGAAGCCACACGGGCATCGACTCGGTGGGCACGAACCCGCTGCCGAGCATGGGCAGGAGCGTGAGGATGAGAGGCAGGTTGCTCGCCGTCTCGACGGTCTTCGCCTGCATCCCCATCCCGATGCCGATCCAGCTGACCGCGAACGAGATGAGGGCGATGATCCCGAGCAGGGCGAGCCACTCGAGCGGCCCTGCCGTGGGTCGGAAGCCCACGAGGACCCCGACGCCGAGCACGAGCGCCACCGCGATCATCGCCTGGATGGTGTTGCCGAGCACGTGTCCCGCGAGCACGGCCGCCCGTGAGATCGACATCGTGCGGAAACGCGCCGTGATGCCCTCGGTCATGTCCATCGCGACGGTGATCGCGGCGCCGCTCGCCGTGCCCGCGATCGTGATGAGAAGGATGCCCGGCATGACGTACGCGAGATAGGCCTCCCGCCCGGCGCCCGGGTCCACCCCGGGCAGGCCAGCGCCGAGCGTGCCACCGAACACGAAGACGATGAGCAGCAGGATCACGACGGGACCCAGAATGGTGAACATCGACAGGCCGGGGTAGCGCACAGCACGCAGGAGGTTGCGGCGCAGCATCGTGATCGCGTCGGAGATCACGTGCGTCTGGTACGAGGGGGCGATGGTGGTCATGATGCTGTCTCCTTCTGTTCGATCCGGCCGGTGAGGGCGAAGAACACGTCGTCGAGGTCGGGCGTGTGAATGCTGAGGTCGGCTACCGGGACGTCCGCGGCGGCGAGGCGGTCGAGCACACCACGCAGGGTGTCGACGCCTCCGTCGCCCGGCACGGTGAGAGTGAGTTCTGCGGCATCCCGCTCAGACTCGGTGAGGAGCGCCGCTGCGGCGTCGAGGTTCGAGAGGTCGTCGAAGCGCAAGGTCAGGTGTCCACCGGGAACCCGTCGCTTGAGCTCGTCCGGGGTGCCCTCCGCGACGATGCGGCCGTCGTCGAGCACGGCGATGCGGCCGGCCAGCTCGTCGGCCTCGTCGAGGTACTGGGTCGTGAGGAGCACGGTTGTGCCCTCCGCGACGAGGCCCCGCACGATGTCCCACATCGTGTGCCGGCTGCGCGGGTCGAGCCCCGTGGTCGGCTCGTCGAGGAAGATCACGTCGGGGCGCGAGACGAGCGTCATCGCGAGGTCGAGGCGCCGTTTCATCCCGCCCGAGTAGGTCGCGAGCGGTTTGCGCGCGGCCTCCACGAGGTCGAACTGCTCGAGCAGCTCGGCGACCCGCTGCTTCGATCGCTTCGCGCCGAGGTGGCGCAGCCTGGCCATGAGCAGCAGGTTCTCCTCGCCCGTGATGAGGTTGTCGACCGCCGAGAACTGCCCGGTCAGGCCGATGGATGCCCGTACCCCCTCCGCATCACGAACGACGTCGTGGCCGCCCACGAGGGCCGTGCCCCCGTCCGGTCGCAGGAGGGTCGAGAGGATGTGGACGGTCGTGGTCTTGCCCGCGCCGTTGGGGCCGAGCAGGGCGGTGACCGTGCCGGCCTCGACGGTGAGGTCGACACCGTCGAGGACGCGCTTGGGGCCGTACGACTTGCGAAGCCCGCGGACGTCGATTGCTGGGGTCATGCGTCGTGCCTTTCTCTGGTGGCCCGCTCAGCGGGCGCGTTGGATGGAGATGTCGCCGAACTGGGTGCGCGCACGCACGGCCACTGTCGACTCGGACCCGGAGGGGGCGGCATCCCCCTCGAGCTGGTTGCGCACGCGGCCCTCGCGGGAGGAGAGGTCAAGCCACGCGGGAACCCCCTCGCGCACGCCGACCGTGATGGCCCCGTACCCGCTGTCGAGTTGGATGCTGCCGCTCGACGCCTCACGCAGGCGTACACTCCCGTAGGCCGTCGTGGCCGCCACCGACGCGAGCGCGCGATCGATCTCGATGTCGCCGTACGAGAGCTTCGCCTCCACGTCGCCGCCGGACTCCCGGATCGTCACGCTGCCGTGCGAGGCCTTGAGCAGGGCATCGCCGGTGACGACGCCGAGGCGGATCTGGCCGTGGTCGGCCGTGATCTCCGCTGAGCCGTCGACGCTGTCGACGGTCACGTTGCCGTGGGATGCCCGCAGCCACAGGTCTCCAGTGGTCTCCAGCTCGACACCTCCCGTGGAGGCCTTGATGCGCGTCGCGCCGAGTCGACCCGTCGCGTTCACGGCACCCACGGGGATCTCCACCGTGAGGCGCGAGTCCGTCGGAATCTCGACCCGCAGGTCGACCGACTCCGTGGGGCCGATGATGCTGAGACGCGGCTTGGGGCCGACGATCGTGAGGCGCTGCCCGTCGAAGTCGACGCGCGTCTCCTCCGCCCCGCGGCGGTCGACCGCCTTGGACGGGTTCGTCGGCGAAACCGTCACGACGGTGTCGCCACGGTCGCTCGCGACGATCTCGATGATGCCGACCTGGAGGTTGATCGCGAGGTCGATCGGTGTGGGCGTACTGAATGTGGGCATGCTGGCGCCTCCCTTTCTGTGGGCGTGTTCGATCTCCCCGCGGGATGCGGGGCGAGGGTGCTTCGGGGTCGCCCGCCTAGCGGGCCCACCCCGCGAAGTCGCTGCCGGTGCGCAGCGAGCGCTGCGCCGACCGGCGTTGTTTCGGCTGCAGGGCGGCCGCAACCGCCCTCACCAGCCAGGTGTTCACCGAGAGTCCGTCGGCCGCGGCCGCGTCGTCGACGCGGGCCTTCAGAGCGTCCGGCAGTCGCAGGGTGGTGCGCGAGGTGCTCGTGTCGTCGAGGTCGACGGATGCCGCGCTCACCTCGTCAGCTTCGGCGTCGGCTGGCGCAGCGGCCACGACGAACTCGACGTCTCGTCCGCGCAGACGAACGTCGACCGAACCGGGTGCGAGGTCGCGCGTGATCTCACCGGCGGCAGCGGAGAGCACCTCGAGGAGGACGAGGCGAGCCGTGGCATCCAGACCGGCGACGAGCCGTTCGGCGACGGCCCGCGTCTCGTCAGACCCGTTCTCGGCCGACTCGACGAGCTGCCGCTGGAGGTCGGCGACGTAAGGCGAAAGTTCCATGTGCACCACTATGACACCACTATGGTGTCATGGTCAAGCAATTGTGGTGTCACGTTGAAGGGTGGGGGCCGCCTTTGAGGGTTTCCGGCGTGGTTGGCGTCTACGGGCAGAAACCCTCAAAGGCGGCCCCCACCCGACCCGCGAGACTTACGCGAAGGGATTCGGCGTCAGCACGTACTTCGTCTCGAGGTACTCGTGGATTCCCTCGAACCCACCCTCGCGCCCGACCCCGGACGACTTGACCCCGCCGAACGGTGCAGCAGCATTCGAGACGACGCCGACATTGAGCCCCATCATCCCCGTCTGCAGCGACTCGATAAGCCGCTGCCCGCGCGCGAGATCGCGGGTGTAGGCGTAGGAGACGAGACCGTACTCGGTGTCGTTGGCCTTGGCCACGGCATCCGCTTCGTCAGTGAACGTGATGATCGACAGCACCGGTCCGAAGATCTCCTCGCGCAGGATGTCACTGCCCGCCGCAACACCGGAGACCACCGTGGGCGCGTAGAAGGTGCCATCCCGATCGAGCACGGTGCCGCCGGTGAGCACCGAGGCACCACGCGACACCGCGTCCTGGACGAGCTCGTCGGCCTTCGCGACTGCTGCGTCGTTGATGAGCGGACCGATCGTCACACCCTCCTCGGTGCCGCGACCGACCTTCATGCCGGAGACCCGCTCCGTGACGAGGCGCGCGAACTCGTCGGCCACCGACTCGTGCACGATGAACCGATTCGCCGCCGTGCAGGCCTGGCCGATGTTGCGGAACTTGGCAGCCATCGCGCCGTCCACCGCCGCCGACAGGTCGGCATCCTCGAACACGAGGAAGGGCGCGTTGCCGCCCAGCTCCATGGAAGTGCGCAGCACTCCCCCGGCGGCCTGCCGCAGCAGGGCCTGGCCGACGTGGGTGGATCCGGTGAACGAGAGCTTGCGCAGGCGCGGGTCGGCGATGATCGGCTCCGACACCTCGCCCGAGGTCGAGGTCGTGATGACGTTCACGACGCCGGCAGGCAACCCGGCGTCCTCGAGCAGCCGCGCGAAGTAGAGGGTCGTGAGGGGCGTGAGCTCGGCCGGCTTGATGACGGACGTGCAGCCGGCCGCGATGGCTGGCGCGATCTTGCGGGTCGCCATCGCCAGCGGGAAGTTCCAGGGGGTGATGAGGTACGACGGACCCACGGGGAGGTGGGTGACGATCATCCGGCCGGTTCCTTCGGGATTGGACCCGTAGCGACCGGTGATGCGCACGGCCTCCTCGCTGAACCAGCGCAGGAACTCACCACCGTAGGTGACCTCACCGCGCGCCTCGGCGAGCGGCTTGCCCATCTCCAGGGTCATGAGCAGCGCGAACTCATCCGCACGCTCCTGCAGCAGGTCGAACGCGCTGCGGAGGATCTCGCCGCGCACGCGGGGCGGTGTCGCAGCCCACGACTCCTGGGCGGCGACGGCCGCGTCGAGCGCCCGGGCGCCATCGGCAACGGATGCATCGGCGATCGTCTTGATCACGCTTCCCGTTGACGGGTCCTGGACGTCGATGCTGCGTCCCGAGGTCGACTCGACCCACTCGCCCCCGATGAACAGGCCGTCCGGCACCTTCGCCAGCAGGTCGGCTTCGCTGATCGTCATGACTGTCCCTTCGCGACATCCTCGCTGGACACCAGGTCGACCCCGGCGGCCTCGAGCTTCTTCAGCGCCGCGGCGCTGGATTCGTCGGCGACACCCGCGACGAGATCGGTGACCACACGCACGTGGCGGCCGGCCTCGACCGCATCGAGCGCCGAGGCGAGAACGCAGTAGTCGGTCGCGATACCCACGACGTCAATGTCGGTGATGCCCAGCCGATCGAGGGCCTCCGGAACGGTCTCCCCGTCATCGGTCACACCCTCGAAGATCGAGTAGGCGGGCTTGCCCTGCCCCTTCCGCACGTGAATGTCGATGTGCTCGGTGTCGAGGTCGGGGTGGTACTCGGCTCCCTCGGTTCCGGCGACACAGTGCTCTGGCCAGCTGTCGACGTAGTCAGGCTCAGGGTGGAAGTGCCCGCCGTTGTCGTTGTGACCGTCGTGCCAGTCACGCGAAGCCACGATGATGTCGTACGGATGCTCGCGCTCGAGCATCTCGGTGATCCCGGCCGCGACTGCCGCTCCGCCGTCGACCCCGAGCGCCCCGCCCTCCGTGAAGTCGTTCTGCACATCGATGATGAAGAGTGCCGAGCTCATATCGCCTCGTCTCGTCAGGTGTTGGAGAGGTTGTCGCCGCACGTGTACAGCCCGGTGGCGAGGGTGTCCTGCGCCTCCTTCGCATCCGAGCTGATGCCGTCGCGGATGGAGGCGAACATGAACGCGAGCGGAGTGCCATCCGCAGCGTTGACCACGCCGCCGAGGGTGTACGCGGTATCGATCCAGCCCGTTTTGGCGATCACGGAACCCGCCGCTATCGCGTTCGCGCCCGTGAATCGCCCGGAGAGGGTGCCACTCATGCCCGACACCGGGAGGGCGTTGAACATGATGCCGAGGTTCTGCTCGCCGGTGCGTGCCTTGCTCATGAGCGACGTGATGAACGAGCCGGGCACGGCGTTGAGATCGCTCAGGCCGGAGCCATCGCGGATGGTCACGCCCGAGGCATCCAGCCCCAGGGCGACGAGCGCGCCGGGGATGGCCTGCGCGAGCGAACCGGAGCTGCCGTCGAAGCCTGCAGCGATCGAGGTCACCCGCGCCATGTTCTCGGCGAGCACGTTGTCACTCCACGACATCATCTGCGGGATGAGCACACTGATCGGCTGCGACGAGACCTCCGCGAGTACGGTCGTGCCCGTGGCGGTGCCGGTCGTGAAGGTCGCGGTGCGCAGTCCCGCGGCACTCGCGAACGCCCGACCCGCGCCCCCGACCGGGTCGCTCGAGCGCACGCTCACCGTCGCCGACGGGTCAGCGCGGCCACCGTCGACCATGAGTGCGGTCACCTCGGCCTGGTAGCCGTCCGCCTGCTCCTTGCGGAGCCACGAGTCATCCCACTTGTCGTTCGGGTCCCACATCGTCGAGTCGAGCACGATCTGGGTGACGGGCACGCCGGGGTGCAGCTGCTGGTAGCGAGCCATGGCGCTCGTCGCGAGGTCGGAGATCAGCGGCGCGCCCGAGTACACCGTCGCGGGCGTCGTCGCGAGCGTCGGGTCACCGCCACCCTTGAGCACGATCACGCCAGGCGTGTCGCCGTCGAGCACCTGGGTGGTGAACTGGCCGCCAGGGCCGAGCGTCTGCAGTGCCGCGGCCGCGGTCAGCGTCTTGAGCACACTTCCGGTGCGCTGAGGGGTGGTGCCCCCGCGATCGAGGAGCACCTCGCCCGTGTTCGCGTTGACGACGTATCCCGAGAAGTTCGACAGGCGCGGATCGGCGAGGATGCTCGCCACCGAGCAGGTGCGTAGGTGGCTGGCCGCGGGAATGCTCGCCGGCACCTGCCTGGGCGTCTCCGTCGGGGTCGGAACCGGTGCAGCGACCGTCGCCCGGGTGCCCGTCGATGCACCGAGGAACACCGCGCCCGTGCCGAGGAGGAGGAACGCAACGCTCAGCGATGCCGCGAGCCACGCCGTCGGATGCCTGCGGATGTGACCGGCAAGCCCCCCGGATGCCCCGGCCTTCGCGCCGCGCGAACCCGCTGCGGATGCCGACTCCTCGAGCGCCCGCGCCTCGCGCAGCTCACGTCGGCTGAGGGCCTCGGTCGGCTGCGAGTCCTGCGAATCCGTCACTCGTCAATGATACGCGGGCTCCCCGAGGGAGAGCCCGGGGGCGATACGCGGGCTCCCCAAGGGACAGCCCGGGGGCGATACGCGGGCTCCTGAGGGAAAGCCCGGGGAGTGTGCCCGACCGCTCAGCAGCTGCGCCAGCTCGCGGCCGCCCGCGTGAACGAGGTCGGCTCGTCGATGCCGCCGTGGGTCATCGCGAGGGCGACACACACGCCGGCCGTGGAGTTCGGCGGGCGGTACAGCGAGGCGCGGTGGGAGAGCGACTGCCACCACTTGGTCGCGACGGTGGCGCCGGTGTTGGCGGTGCCTCCCGCGAGGTTGCCGTCGCAGCCGACACTCGGCACACCGTCAATGCGAGTCGAGCCGATGTGGCCCCAGGCGTCCAGCGGGTCCGGGCTGGGCGACTCCGCCATCCAGAACAGGCGGGCCTCCATGCAGGAGTCGTACACGAAGCGGGTCACCGGTGGCAGGCAGTTCTGGTACCGGATGAGGTTGTACTGGTCGGCGAACGAAATGAGGTCGGCGGTCGTCGTTCCGGCGACACCCTGGGCGGAGCGCTTGCTCGGCGCTCCCGACGTCGTGTACGTGCCGAGCGCGGGGCACGACTTGCCCTGCGCGGAGAGGGCCTGCACGCGGGCGATGGTCTCAGGGTCGGTGCTCAGGTAGGCCGGGGAGACCTCGTTGGGCGCGATGTGCTTGACCGCGGCATCCCACGGGGACGTCGTTGCCTCGGACGCCGTCGTCGCCTCGGCGAAGTCGAGAGCGGCCGCGCCAGCGTCGAACTCGCCAGTCGAGGTGTCTGCGGTGCCCTCCGAGCGCGGCTCGACAGGTGCGGACGCGACCGGGGCCTCGCTAGAGGAGTCTTCGGATGCCACGGCGGGAGCCTCCGCGACGGTCCAGGCCAGGGGTGCCTCAGCCGGCTCCACCGTCGAAACGGTCGGAACGCTGGCGGCCGAGACGACACCAGCCGCAGTGGAAGATGTCGAGGTTGCGGTGGACGACGGGGTAGCGGGACCCGAACCCGCTACACCGGGAACAAAGAAATTCCCGAACCCGCCTCCACCGACAAGGGACAGCGTCAGGGCTCCCGAAACGAGGAGCCCAGTAAGGATGCCAAAACGTCCCATGCCGTGTACCCCCATACACTGCGAGCACCTACCCCGAATGTGGTGCCCTCTGACGAACAAGCTAAGCCGGGTCGCGAGGGATGGCAAGGGACTAAGGGCCCATGACGGGGGTGTTCACCCACGAAGTGGGGGTACAAATGGCTCAGCCTGTCAGCATTTATGCGGACAACTGGGGCACATTTGGGGTACAAAAACGCGACCTGCCGGGAGGGGGGTTGCGCGGGTTTAGGGTGGGGTGATATATCGGGGCGTTTTGGTGCGAGGGTGGTGCTGGTGCGCGCGGGGCGTGTGCACGTGAGGGTGGTGCTGGTGCGCGCGGGCGATGCCCGCGCGGGGGTCGGCTCTAGATCGACTCCCCTACTGTGCCGCCAGCGCGCCCACGCGGGTTCGGAGTCATTTGGGCGACTGCAAAGAGAAATGGTGCCGCCGGAGGCGACACCATTTCTCTTTGGAGCCGCCCAAGGGAATCGAACCCTTGACCTTCTCATTACGAGTGAGATGCTCTGCCGACTGAGCTAGGGCGGCATACCTGCGGACTGGCCGAGGCACAGCATGAAAGCTTAGCCGAAGAACGGGCGCGCGCGGAACGCGGGATTCCTACCGGCTCAGACCAGTACCGTGTCGAGCTGGCCGAAGCTCTCCGCGATGTTGTCGGCGATCGACGGCGCACCCCCGGTCGCCCACTGGCGCCAGGCGTGCCGCATCGCAGCGAACGCCACATAGGCGGCGAGGTGGGCACGGCTGTCGAGCTCGTCGGGGCGCGCGGCGAGGGTCGCGTCATCCGCAGCCAGCCGGCGCGCGATGACCGATGCGAGCTCCTCCTCCACACGACGCATGTTGGCCATGCGCATCGCGAAGAGGTGCGGGTACTCACCGAGCACACCCTTGCGACGCACCATGAGTTCCTGGTCGTGGCCGTCGAGGATGATCGTGTTCGTGATGAGCTTGGCGATGCCGGTCATGAGAGGCTCAGCGGGGCCCGCGGCCACAAACTCCTCCACGGGCGTCCCCTCGGGCAGCTCCGGGTGATCCCCGATGATCGCCGCCTCCTTGGAGGGGAAGTAGTTGAAGAACGTGCGGGGCGAGACATCCGCCCGGCGACTGATCTCATCCACCGTCGTGCCCTCGAGGCCGTTCTCCGCCACGAGGTCGATCGCCGCCAATTGGATGGCACGACGCGTCGCCTGGCGCTTGCGCTCGCGCAGGCCCGGTTCGATCGTGTCGGGAGCGGTCATAGTCCTATTCTTGCACAGTGCGCAAAATTATCGGCTCACGACTTTCGGCTAACACTTCGGATCACGGTCGGGCACGGTGCCGTCGATGAGGAAAGCATCCACCACCGAGTTCACGCAGTCGTTCGACTTGTTGTAGGCGGTGTGCCCCTCCCCCTCGTAGGTCACGAGATGCCCGTTCTCGAGGGTGCCAGCGACGGTCACCGCCCACTCGTAGGGGGTCGCGGGGTCGTTGGTGGTACCCAGCACAAGGATGTCGGGCGACCCGGGTGCCACGATGGGGCCGCGGGCGAAGGTTGCCGGCACCGGCCAGTTCGGGCATCCCGTTCCGCCCCACGACATCTGCGGGCCGAACACCGGAGCCAGCTCCCGCAGCTCCGCGGCCTCCTGGCGCATCTCGTCGGCGGTCGGATCGCCGTGCTCGTCGAGGCAGTTGATGCTGATGAACGCCTCGGTCTGGTTGTCGCGGTAGGTGCCATCGGGGTTGCGCCCGTTGTAGTTGTCGGCGAGCTGGAACGCGTACTCCGGGTCGCCCGCGAACACGTCGGTGAAGACCTCACGCAAGTACACCCAGTTGTTCTGGTTGTAGAGCGGGAGGATGATCGCCGTGAACATGGTCGCGCTGCCGAGCTGGCGCCCATCCGAGGCGAGCAGGGGGCTGGCATCCAGCGAGTCGAGCAGGTCGCGAACCTTCTGCATCGAGCTGTCGACGCTGCCCGTGAACGGGCAGTCGGCTGACGTGTCGCAGTCCTCCAGGAACGCCCGGAGCGCACTCTCGAAGCCCTTCGCCTGCGTCGCCGTCTTCTCGAACTCGGTCGCGTTCGGATCGACGGCACCGTCCAGCACGAGGCGGCCGGCGCGGTCGGGGAAGAGATTCGCGTACACCTGGCCGAGGAGGGTGCCGTACGAGTATCCGAGGAAGTTCAGCTTCTCGTCGCCGAGGGCGGCCCTCAGCATATCCATGTCGCGCGCGGCGCTCGGGGTGTCGACGTAGCCGAGCAACGGTCCGGTGAGGTCGAGGCAGCGCTGGCCGAGGTCGCGGGTCGCCGTGGATGCCGCTTCCAGCCATTCGTCGCTGCCCGGCTCGCCCGGCGGGATCCCGTAGAGGTAGGAGTCGAGCTCCGACGGGTCGTCGTAGCAGGTCACCGGCGTCGACCGGTTGACGCCCCGGGGATCGAACCCGACGACGTCGAAGTTCGCCTGGAGCTCCGTGTCGGTCGCGTAGTCGAGGCTGTCCCGGATGAAGTCGTACCCCGAACCACCCGGGCCGCCCGGGTTCACCAGGAGCGACCCGATGGGGTTGCCGGATGTCGCGGGCTGGCGTACGAGCGCAAGCTCGATGTCGCCAGCTGCCGGGTCATCCCAGTTCACCGGTGCGATCGCGGTGGCGCACTGCAGGCCGTCACCGCAGGGGTCCCACACGATCTGCTGCGCGTAGAAGCGCTCGAGGTCCGCCGGCACGGTCTCGCCGGTCGGCGAGGAGGTGGCGCTCACCTGCGGCGGCTCGAACCACGAGACACAGCCGGTGAGGGCCAGCGAGAGGGCAGCGGCAACGGCCGCGACCCGGATCAGTCGTTTCATCCACGCTCCGGCGTTCGGGTGGCTGTCGTTCGGGTGGCGCTCACGAGCATGGCCTCGAGCGCGAGGGCCGGGGCAACGTTGGAGTCGATCCTGCGACGGGCAACGGCGATGGCATCCATCGTCGCGAGGGTGCGTTCGGGGCCGGCGAGCGCGGCGGCCTCCCTGACCCGATCGATGATGTCGCGGTTGACGGGCTCGCTGTCGACGCCGAGCTGCACGAGCAGGATGTCGCGGTAGAGCGAGAGCAGGTCGACGAGGATGCGGTCGATGCCGTCGCGCAGGCTGCGTGTCGCCCGGCGCTTCTGGTCGTCTTCGAGGTTCTTGATTTGCGCGCGGAGGTTCGCCGGCACCGTGCCGCCGGGCTCCACACCGAGCGAGCGAAGTGCGGAGTCCCGCTCCTCCGCGTCCCGTTCCGTGGTGATCGCCTCGGCATCGGCCTTCGCCAGCTCGAGGAGCGTGGCAGCCGCGAAGACGGCGTCCGAGACGCGGTGGATGCCGAGTGCCGTCTCGAGCGTGCGGGCGCGGCGTTCGCGCGCCTCCGCGTTGGTGGCGAGACGGTGGGCCATGCCGATGTGGGACTGGGCCTGACGCGCGGCATTGGCCGCGAGATCCGGGTCGACGCCGTCACGGCGCACGAGCAGTGCGGCCACCTCGTCGACGTCCGGCACCCGCAGGCGCACGCTGCGCACGCGGGACCGGATGGTGGGGATGAGGTCAGCCTCGCTCGGGGCGCATAGGATCCACACGGTGCGGGGTGGGGGCTCCTCAAGGGCCTTGAGGAGAACGTTGGAGGTGCGCTCGGCCATGCGGTCGGCATCCTCGATGACCATGACGCGGAAGCGGCCCACCGAGGGAGAGAACTGGGAGGCCGCGACGAGCTGGCGCACCTCGTCGATCGAGATGATCACGCGATCGGTGCTGAGCACCCCGAGGTCGGGATGCGTGCGGGCTGCGACTTGGCGCTGGGTCGCTTCATCCCCACCCAGCAGGGCGGCGGCGAACGCGTAGGCGAGGTTGGAGCGGCCGGACCCGGGTGGCCCCGTGATGAGCCACGAGTGG
This sequence comes from Leifsonia sp. AK011, assembly GCF_013410945.1. NCBI lineage: Bacteria > Bacillati > Actinomycetota > Actinomycetes > Micrococcales > Microbacteriaceae > Leifsonia > Leifsonia sp. AK011. The sequence continues at coordinate 2,905,068 of NZ_JACCCH010000001.1, forward strand.
GTCATGGCCGAGCTCTCGTCGTGGGATGCCGCGGCCTCGACGATCGCGATGGCGTCGGCCTGCCCGGTCAACTCGTCCCACAACGCCATGGCATAACCCTAATCGAGCCGCCTGACGGCGCGGCTGGGAGCGCACAGGGGCCGCGCAGTGACCTCCGAGACGCGCCCTCCGGACGCTCCTCAGGGAGCGGGGCGGAGCAACGTCTCCACCCGCGAACGGATGGCTGAGGCGATGTTCTCGATGGTGTCGCGTGCGTCGAGCACGAGGAAGCGCTCCGGCTCGGCTGCGGCGAGTTCGAGGTAGGCCTCGCTCACGCGCGCGTGGAAGTCATCCCCCGCGGCCTCGAGCCGGTCGTAGAGGGTGCGATCGGCAAGCCGGTCGCTGCCCTCACGCAGGTCGAGGAGCACCGTGAGGTCGGGCAGCAGTCCGTCCGTGGCCCACAGCGACAGGTCGCGCACCTCCTGAGCTCCCAGCACGCGGCCGGCACCCTGATAGGCGACCGAGGAGTCGAGGTAGCGATCCTGCACGACGATCTCGCCGCGCTCGAGCGCCGGGCGCACCTTGGTGGCGATGTTGTGCGCGCGGTCGGCAGCGTAGATGAGTGCCTCGGCCCTGGGTGCGATCTCGCCGCGCCAGTGGAGCACGAGCTGGCGCAGTTCGAGCCCGACATCCGTTCCGCCGGGTTCGCGGGAGACGACAACGCCGTGACCCAACGCCTGGAGCCACTCGACGAGCAGGGCGGACTGGGTGGACTTGCCCGACCCGTCGCCGCCCTCGAAGGTGATGAAGAGCCCTGGCATCTACTTCTTCTTGGCCGGTGCGCGCTTGGCGGCGGGCTTGCGGGCCGCGGGCTTCGCCTTCGGCTTGGCCGGTCCCTTGGCGCGCTTGTCGGCGAGCAGCTGCACGGCGCGGTCGTAGTCGATCTCCTCGATGACCTCGCCACGCGGGATGGTGGCGTTGGTCGTGCCATCCGTCACATAGGGGCCGAAGCGGCCGTCCTTGATCTTGATGGCCTTCTCGCTCACCGGGTCGGGCTGCTCGAATTCCTTGAGGGCACTGGATGCCGCGCGCCCGCCGTACTTCGGCTGCGCGAAGATCTCGAGCGCACCAGGAAGGTCGATGTCGAAGATCTGGTCCTCACTCGTGAGGGACCGGCTGTCGGTGCCCTTCTTGAGGTACGGGCCGAATCGTCCGTTCTGCGCGGTGATCTCGGCGCCCGTCTCCGGGTCGGCTCCCACGACGCGGGGAAGCGAGAGCAGCTTGAGGGCGGTGTCGAGGTCGATGCTCGCGAGGTCCATGGTCTTGAAGAGCGAGGCGGTGCGGGGCTTGGGTGCCACGACCTTCTTGGGCTTCTTGACCTTCACCTCGCCGGTCTTCGGGTCGATGACCTCGACGGGCGCCTCCTCGGGAACCTCCGGCTCGAGCTCTGTCACGTAGGGGCCGAAGCGGCCGTCCTTCGCGACGATCTCCTTGCCGTTGTCGGGGTTGACGCCGATCACGCGGTCGGTCACGACGGGGGCCTCGATGAGCTCGCGCGCCTTCTCGGCGGTCAGCTCGTCGGGGGCGAGCTCCTGCGGGATGTTGACGCGACGCGGGGTCTCCGGGTCGTCGCTCGGCGCCTCGAGGTACGGTCCGTACTTGCCGATGCGGAGGGTGATGTCGTCGGCGATCCGGATCGAGTTGATCTCGCGCGCGTCGATCTCCCCGAGGTTGTCGATGACACCGCGCAGGCCGCGGTGGTCGGCATTGCCGAAGTAGAAGCCGGTGAGCCACTCGACGCGGTCGGCCTCTCCCCCGGCGATGCGGTCGAGGTCGTCCTCCATGCCGGCAGTGAAGCCGTACTCCACGAGTTCGGCGAAGTACTGCTCGAGCAGCCGCACGACACTGAAGGCGATCCAGTTGGGCACGAGTGCCTGGCCGCGGGGCGTGACGTAGCCGCGGTCGATGATCGTGGAGATGATGCTCGCGTACGTCGACGGGCGGCCGATGCCTAGTTCCTCGAGCTGCTTGACGAGGCTCGCCTCGGTGTAGCGCGGGGGCGGGGATGTCTCGTGGCCCTTGGCCTCCATATCCACGACCGTCAGCTCCTGGCCGACGGTGAGCGGCGGCAGTTTCGCCTCGGCCTCTGCGGCGGCCTCGGCCGGCTCGTTGCGCTCCTCGTCCTTGCTCTCCTCGTAGGCCTGCATGAAACCGCGGAAGGTGATCACGGTTCCGGTGGCCACGAACTCCGCGACGGAGTCCTTGGTGGTGCCGGTGATGGTGACGGAGGCGGTGGAGCCCTTGGCATCCGCCATCTGGGAGGCGACGGTGCGCTTCCAGATGAGGTCGTAGAGCTTGAAGTCGTTGCCGCGGAGCACGCTGGAGAGCTCGCTCGGTGTGCGGAAGGTGTCGCCGGACGGGCGGATGGCCTCGTGGGCCTCCTGGGCGTTCTTGGACTTGCCCGTGTACAGGCGCGGTGAGTCTGGCACGGTCTCGGCGCCGTAGAGAGCCTTGGCCTGTTTGCGCGCCGCGTCGATCGCCTGCTGGCTGAGCGACGGCGAGTCGGTACGCATGTAGGTGATGTAGCCGTTCTCGTAGAGCGACTGCGCGACGCTCATCGTCTGGCGTGCGGAGAAACGCAGCTTGCGGCCGGCCTCCTGCTGCAGCGTCGACGTGGTGAAGGGCGCTGCGGGGCGGCGCGTGTAGGGCTTCGACTCGAGGTTGCTGACGACGATCGGGATGCCCGGCTGCCGCAGTGCATCGGCGAGGGCCTGTGCTGCGGTCTCGTCGAGGGCGACGGCGTCTCCCTTGAGCTTGCCGCGGTCGTCGAAGTCACGTCCGGCGGCGACGCGCTTGCCGTTGATGCGAACGAGTCGCGACTCGAAGCGGTTCTTCTCGGTGTCGGGGGTGAGACCGGCGAGCAGGTCCCAGTAGGCGGCGGTGACGAAGGCGAGACGCTCGCGCTCACGGTCGACGACGAGGCGGGTGGCGGCGGACTGCACACGGCCGGCGGAGAGCCCGGGGCCGACCTTGCGCCAGAGCACAGGCGAGACCTCGTAGCCGTAGAGGCGGTCGAGGATGCGACGGGTCTCCTGTGCATCGACGAGTGCGGTGTCGATCTGCCGGGTGTGGTCGCGGGCGTACTGGATCGCGTCCTTGGTGATCTCGTGGAACACCATGCGGTGCACGGGAACCTTCGGCTTGAGCTCCTCGAGCAGGTGCCACGCGATGGCTTCGCCCTCGCGGTCCTCATCAGTGGCGAGGTAGAGCTCGTCGGCGCCCTTGAGTGCTCGCTTGAGTTCGGCGACCGTCTTCTTCTTGGCATCCGAGACCACGTAGTAGGGCTTGAAGTCGTTCTCGACGTCGATCGAGAACTTGCCGAGCGGGCCCTTCTTGAGCTCCGGCGGCAGGTTCTTCGGCTCGATGAGGTCACGGATGTGACCGACCGACGAGAGCACCTCATAGCCCTCGCCCAGGTACTGGGCGATCGTCTTCGCCTTGGTCGGCGACTCGACGATGACGAGCTTGGTGGTCACGGTACTCCTTGTTTTCAGCGATGACGGGCCCAGATGGGGGCGTCAGCGACACCATACACACACTCACCCGGGTGACTCCTCATTCTGTCGGTAGTTAAGAGGTGCGGCGGGGACGCACCGACCAGCAGAACCGAGGTGCGGCGGGGATGCACCGACGGGCGGAACTCAGGTGCGGCGCCCGTCCTGCGGCGGCCCCGCGGTGGCCCTCGCACCCACCGTGAACCCGAGGATGCCGCGGCTCACGCCCACCGTGACGACGAGCCCGTCGACCTCGCACGACTGCAGTGCGGTGCCGTTCGTGGCGGCCACCTCTGCCGCGAGTTCGCAGGGGTATCCGGCGTGGCGACCGGATGCGACATCCGCCGCCGCAAGGGCTGCGGCATCCGCGGCTCCCGCCGCCTGGGCCCTGGCCACGAGCACCTGGCTGAGCGGAAGCACGGCGGCCGCCACGACCGCGACGGCGGCGGTGAGACCGACGGCGAGCACCGTGCCGGATCCGCGCTCGGAGACCAGCGAGATCACTTGCCTCCACCCAGCGCGCAGCTCGACGCCGCGAGCGGGATACCCGCGGGGCCGAGGGCTGCGGTCGCGCTCACGGTGACGCACACGAGCTCTCCCTGCGCCCATTGGGAGACGCTCGCGCCCGGTGCCACCTGCGCCGCGATGCCGACCCCGTCGCCGCGGCCCGCAGCACGGGCGGCCGCTGCCGCGGCATCCTGCACGCGGATCTGCGCTCCCGCCACCGCGATACCCCCGAGGCACAGCGCGAGCACAACCATGACGGTCGGCAGTGCGATCGCGAACTCCGCTGTGATGCTGCCCCGTTCGCCGTGCACCGCGTCACGGAATCGAGAGCGCATGACGCACCACGTCGGTGAGCATGCCCCGCACCTCCTCCGACCGGAGGATCACCACGAGGAGACCCGCGAAGCCGACCGCGGCCAACGTGGCGATGGCGTACTCGGCGGTCGCGGCGCCGTCCTCCTCCTGCCACAGTCGCCGCACGAAGGTCGGGAATGTCGTTCGAGCTCGGAACATCACTGCATCCTTTCTGGCCCGAGCTCCTCCAGTCTGTTCGATCACGCCTCGGCGAGGGCGGCGATTGCGGCATCCGGCGGACTGCCGTCAGAACGATGAGACGGTGGAGGACAGGACGGCCACCAGCAGCGGCGCGACCCCGAGTACGAGGAACGCCGGGAGCACGCACAGGCCGAGCGGCAGCATGAGGCGCACCCCGAGCGCAGCGGCCGCGGCCTGGGCCTCAGCTCGGGCGTCCCTGCGCTGTTCCTCGGCTTCGGCCCTGAGCAGCTCGGCGGCGGGCACGCCCGCGCGCGTCGAGAGAGCGAGCACACCGTCGATCCCGCCCGAATCCTCCGGCAACTCGAACCGCCGAAGCGCCTCGGCCGTGGCCGCCTTCGCGCGCTCGAGTGACCCGCCACCCGACACCGCAACAGCGGTGAGTTCGCAGGCGAGGCCCGGCGTCACATCGCGCGTGAGCGCGGATGCCACGAGCCGCCGGTTCCACGCCCGCGCAACCACGATCAACCCCACCCCGACCACCAGGAGGGTCCACCCGATGGGTGAGCCGAACAGCACCTCGATCGTGCCGAACCCGAGCAGCGAGCCGAATACCAGCCCGACGAACGGCAGCACGAGCACCACGCGTGCGGTCGCCCTCGGGCCCGCGAGCGCGACCTGTGCGTCGCGTGCGGCGTCGGCGAGCGACCGCAGCGAGCGGGCGTAGTCGCGGAGCGCTCCCGCGAGGGGAGCCCCGGCATCCGTCGCCACGCTCCACGCTGCGGCGAGCCCACGCCAGGCTGCGCGTTCGTTCGCTGGCAAACCGGCGGATGCCGCCACCAGCGCCTCGGCCACGTCGTGGGTGCCCACGGCCGACGCAACCACCGCGTTGCCCGAGGTCTCGGCGACGAACCGCCACGCGGCACCCGGGGCAACTCCAGCTGCCAGCAGCACCGCGAGCCGCTGCGCAACCCGGGCCGCCCCGCTGATTCCCGCGTCGCCCGGTTCCTTCACAGCGGCACCACGGCCAGGCGATCCCGTTCGTCGATCACGAGCCGCCCGGCGCCTCCCAGCCGTCGACCGCCAGCGTCCCGTTCGAGATGCAGCACCGCACCGATGGCGCTGGCCGCCTGCCGCGCGACGGCGATCGCGTCGAGTCCGGCGAGCGCTCCGAGTGCCTCAAGGCGAGCGGGCACGTCCGAGATCGAGTTCGCGTGGAGGGTGCCCGCCCCGCCATCGTGGCCGGTGTTGAGGGCGGAGAGCAGGTCGCGCACCTCCGCACCGCGGCACTCCCCCAGCACGAGTCGGTCGGGGCGCATGCGCAGCGCCTCTCGGACGAGCCTCGGCAGCGTCACCTCCCCGGCGCCTTCGAGATTGGGTTGGCGGGCCTCGAGCGTCACGACGTGCGGATGCTCGATACGCAGCTCCGCGACATCCTCGATCACGACGATGCGTTCGCCCGGCGACGCTGCCCCGAGCAGAGCCGCGAGAAATGTCGTCTTGCCGGATCCGCCAGCACCCGTGATCAGCAGATTCGCGCGGGATGCCACGAGCCCCCGCACCACGCCCGCGTCCCCTTCCGCGAAGAACCCCGCGCCCTCGAGGTGCTCGAGGCTCGGCCGCTCAAGCCTGGGCAGGCGGATCGAGAGGTAGGTGCCCGCCGTCGCGATCGGCGGCAGGACCGCGTGGACGCGCACGCCGTCACCGAGGCGAACATCGACCATGGGGGATGCCTCGTCGACATGCCGCCCACCCGCCGCAATCAGCCGTACCGCAAGCTCGCGCGCGTCGGCCTCGCTTAGATCGGGCCGATGTCGCACTGCTCCAGCTCCGCGATCGACCCACACACCCCCGCGTCCATTGACGAATACGTCGGTCACGGCAGGGTCGCGCAGAACGCTCGCCAGCGCCCCGAAGTCAGCGCCCACCATCCTCCCCGGCGGGGGTTCTGCCTCACCTGGGGCCCGAACCACAAAGCTCATGGACCGACGCTAGACAGCGCGCGCTGGCACCCGAGGTGCGGCCAGCGAAGTCGTGGACGACGTTCCAGAACCACAAACTGGGGAGGGCGCGACGAACGGGGCCAGCGGCGTGAACCGCTGGCCCCGTTGCATCCGTACCTAGATCACGAGCAGGGTGTGAGGTTCTCCACGGCCTCGCTCAGGGAGGGGAGGCCACCGAGGAGCGTCACGTGGGTCACGCCCAGCGCCTCGAGGTCGTCGAGCACTCCCTGCGGCACACACTCAGTGCGCACCGAGAACATCGGGGCGCCCTCCTTGCCAGCCCAGGCAGACCCGGCGAGCGCGTCGGGGAAGGTGGCCCCCGTCGCGAGGAACGCCCGGTCAGCCGACTCGAACGCGTCAGCATTGATGGCTCGCGCCGTCGCATAACGGTCGGCACCGGCGAGGCGCACCGCGTTCGTGACAGCGTCAGCGCTCTCGAAGACCGCCTCCGAGACCGAGTTGGTGTCACCCAGGACCCGCGTATCGGTCACCCCGAGAGCGGCCAAGAGGTCGACTGTCTCCGTGCCGATGCTGGTTCCGGCGCCGTCCACGAGGATCACCGGCGCATCGTTCGCTCCGGCGGCACCGCCCGCGGCCAGCGCGTCAGGGAACTTGGTTCCCGTCGACAGGTAGGCAAGCGTTGCCCCGGCATCACCGAACGCGTAGTCCGCCAGCATCCGCGACGTCTCGAAGCGGTTGGCTCCACCGAGACGCACGATCTCGTCGGCCATCGTCTCCAGCTCCGCGTAGACCGAGGCACCGACCGACGGAAGGCCGCCGACCACCACGATCTTCGCCGGGTTCAACCGCTCGATCTCGGCCGCCACGTCCGCGGGCAGCGAGCTCGGTGACACGAGCAGCAGCGGACCGCCCTCGAACGCCGCCGCAGGACCCGCCGACAGCGCATCCGGGTAGTTCTGACCGTTCGCGATGTACACCACGGGCGCGGAGTCGGGGTAGGACTCCTGCGAGATATTCACGGCCGTCGCGAAGCGGTTCTCACCGGCGACGCGGTCCTTCGTCACCTCGCCAGTCGGCTCCGTCGTCACCACAACGCGGATCTGCGTCTCGGCGTTGGCGGGGTCGAGTTGCTCGGACTCCGTGAGGGTGAAGACGGGCATCCCGTCGACATCCCAGTGGATGGTCGCCGCGCGGGTGTGGCGACGCGGATCGAAGAGTCCGGCATCCGTTGCCTCACCCGGGAGCGACGTGTCGTTCGCGGTGCGCGAGTGGAACACGATCACGGGGTTGCCGAGCTCGTCCACGGTGAACGAGTTGTGACCGGGTCCGACCTGGCCGGGAACATCCGCCGACGTCAGCACGGGGTAACCCACCTTGGTCCACGTTGCCGGGTCCATGAGGTCGGCACCCTCCTCGGCGTACAGCAGGCCGACGGAGTACTTGTCGTCTACCGACGATGCCGAGAACGACACATAGATGCGCCCGTTGTTGACGATGACCGCAGGGCCCTCATCGATCGCATCGCCGTTGGTCGCCTTCTCCCAGGCGTACTCGGGAGCCGACAGCAGAATCGACTGCGTCAGCAGGCGACGCGGGTCGACGGGGTCGATCTCCGCCATGCGCAGCGTCGAACCCGCCCCGGTCTCTGCCCAGATGGCGTAGTGCTTGCCACCCGACTCGAAGTACGTCATGTCGAGCGAGAAGTGGGTGAACGCCGAGTCTCCAGCCTGGGGGATCATCTGGCCGAGGTTGACCCAGTTGTCCGGGTTCATGGCTGCGGCGCCACCGAACTCGCCACCGACGTACTTCAGCACAGCCGGGCGGATGTCCCAGACTCCCCCACCACGAGCGGCCGTGAAGAACACGTACCAGTCGTCGCCGATCTTCTCGATCTCGGGAGCCCAGATGAATCGGTTGAGTTCCGCACTCGAGTTCTCGTGCCAGATGGTGACCTCCTCGGCGGTCTTCAGGCCCTCGATCGTCTGCGCGCGGCGCAGCACGACGCGGTCGTAGCCGTTCGGGTCGTCGGCGCGCGTCATAGGGTACGACGCGGTGAAGTAGTACCAGCCGTCCTCACCGATGGTCACGTCAGGGTCGGCGCGACGCTCGATGAGCGGGTCGGAGTACGTCTTCGCCGAGACCGTGCCCGACACGGTGTAGACACCGGGTGTTGAGGTGTCGACGGCCGCGAGGTCGTCGGCGTTCCACTCCACGGGGAGCTTCGACGTCGATCCGCTCGAGTAGCGCCCGGTGGCGCTCTTCGGCAGCTCGAACGTTCCGCCCTCCGTGATCTCGACGTCGGTGAACGCGTCGACGGACGTGTTCACGACCCGGCTCAGCTTGGACGTCACGCGAGCCAGTTCGCTTGCGGTGAGGCCCGTGCTCGCCGTCTCCATCGCTCCCGCGGGGAACGTGCCGCTCGCCGATGCCGGACCTGCAGCCGCCGCGACGGGCGCGGAGAAGGTCACGAAGTCCGGCGTCTCGACGGTGTACGCGAGCTGGTCGGTCGTGTTCACGTAGGTGAGCACATAGGCCGCGCGCCCGTTGTCGTAGCGCACCGAGACGCGAGTCGCGCTGACACCCGAGGGCGCGAACGTGACCAGGCGCTGGTTCGTGTACTGCACGAGGTCGGTCGAGTCGTACACGTAGATGCGGTTGCCCGCGGAGTTCTGCGTGGCGACGAGTCCGAACTCACCGTCCGGGGTGCGGAAGACCTCGGGTGAACCGAACTTCTGCGAACCGAGCGTCGGGTAGAACAGTCCGCGCCCGTTGTTCAGTGCGGAGTACGTCGTGCCGTCGACGGATGTCGCGACGTGCAGTACATCGGTGCGGGTGGTGTCACCCGTCTGGATGTACGTGCCGAGCTGACCGGCATCCGCTGCGAGCACCGTGATGGGGTACTCGCGCGTTGCCGTTGCTCCGCCCAGCGAGAAGGTCGCGGTGAGCGTGATGGCACGCTCGTCCGCGGCACGGGTGACCGTGCCATCCGGTGCCACGACTGCGGCATCGGACGACTGCCAGGACACCGCAGCGCCATCAACCTCGGTCTTCAGCACGATGTTGCCGAAGACGTGTGTGATGGCGAGATCGAAACCGTCGGCGATGAAGTCGACGTCCTTCTGCGGGTTGTCGGCGAGCACGGTGAACACGAAGTCACGCGTCGTCGTGCGACCGGCAAGCTGGAACGTTGCCGTCAGGGTGACGGTGGCGTCGTCCTCGGTCGGGCGAGTCACGGTGCCGTCGGCGGCGAGGTACGCGGCATCACTCGTGACCCACGTGATCGTCGACCCCTTGGCTCCTCGGGCCGGCAGCGTGATGTCGCCGATGATCCTCGAGGGGCCGAGGTTGACCGAATCCGCGTCGGACGCGAGCGCTGCATCCACGGCTGCGGTGTCACCGAGGCCCGTGTAGTACTCCTCGGCAACCTCGGAGTCGCCGAGCGCGCTCGTGTACACCTTGAGATCACGCACGTCGCCCTTGTAGAAGACGTCGGAGTACGTTGACCGGCCGATGTAGCCGACCAGGTTGTTGCCGAACTGGCTCACGGTGCGTGAGGTCGCGACCGTTCCGATCTTCTGGCCGTTGAAGTAGCCCGTGATCGAGTTAGACGTGATGACCGTCGTGTACAGACCCCAGGCGTTCGACGTTGTCGGCCCCTGGATTCCGTTGGCCGAGTTCGTCGGCGTGATGCCGTACTCGGTGCTCCAGGGTGATCCCGTGTTCAGGCCGTTCGTGACGACCGTCTTGAATTGGTTGCCACCGGTTCGCGGGTTCAGCAGCCAGTACTGCGCCGGCGGATTCGAGGATGACCCGAAGAACAGTGCCGCGTAGTTGCCTGCGGCCGTCTCGTTCTTGAGCCAGGCCGAGATCGTCAGCGTGTTCTGACCGTCGAACATGCCGGTGGGCAGCTGCACGTAGCCCGCGGTGCTGTTGGCTGCACCACCCGGAAGGGTGAGCACGTCACCGGTAACGGTCGCACCCGTTCCCTTAATGGTTCCGTTGTTCTTGTACGGAGACGAGTCCGGAACGGTTGTGCCCGCGACATCCGAGAAGTCGTAGTGGAGGATGAGCGGACCGCTGGCATCCAGCACCTCGATAGTCGCCGTCGCGATGATCGCGAAGCCCGCAACGGTACCGGTTACCTGCACGGTGCCCTCGGTCTCGTAGTAGTTGGCGGGAGAGACCGCGTCCCACTCGACCGAGAGGTCCTGCTTCGAGCCGTCGGCAAAGTTAACGGAGACCCGGGCGGGAAGCTCCGCTGGTGTGCCGATGGACGTGCGCACGGTCACCGGGTCCGCGGAGACAGCATCCGGCAGGTAGGTGTCGAACAGGCGAGCCTGCTCCTCCGCTGTGATGGGGAGGACCGTGCCGTGGCGGGGTGCCGGTGACGGCAGCGAGTACGACGCGGGCACCGACCAGGTCGCGTTCGCGCCAAGCTGCTGGGAGAACAGCGGGATGTACTTGCGGCCGCCGTACTCGTCCACGAGAAGGTAGTACCTCTCACCGTTGACGTCTCCCGGGTTGGCCTTGAAGATCGTCGGGCCCTCGACCCCGCCCGTCCCGGCGGTCTGGCCGATGCAGGCCTTCTGAAGCGCCCACGTGCCAGTGCTGGAGGTCTCTGTGGTCGGGGCGGTCAGCGAGGTGGATGTCTCCTCGATGATGTCGACGCATCCGGTCTGCTGACCCTCGTCCTTCGTGAAGCGGTGGTACGTGTCACCCACCTTCAGCACAGTCGAGTCGATGCGGGAGATGCCGGTGTCCTGCCAGACCTGCACATCGCTGAAGGTGTGGAAGTCGCGCGTCGTCACGTAGAGCATGCGGTTGTACTGGCCACCGGTGTGGTTCGGGTCGTTCTCGGCGTAGAGCTTCGACGCCCAGAAGACCACGTACTCACCGAGCTCGTCGTCGTAGTAGGCCTCGGGTGCCCAGGTGTTGCCCGCGGTCTCGGGCGAGACGAGCGCATGGCGCTGGTCGGACCAGTGCACGAGGTCGGTCGACTCCCAGACCTCGATGTAGCGGCTGCCACTGCGCTGGGATGCGTCCCAGCTCGTTCCGCCACCGATCGAGAGGTCCGTGGCGATGAGGTAGAACTTGTCACCCTCGGGGGAGCGAATGATGAATGGGTCCCGAAGGCCGGTCGTCCCCTTCGTGGAGGTGAGCACCGGCGCGGCGCCGTTCAGGGTGACCCAGTTGCGCGCGTCGTTGCCGTTCGAGGCGCCGAAGTAGATCTTCTCGCCGGCCACCGTGTCGCCCGTGAAGTAGGCGAACATGTATGCCTCGGGGTCGACGGCTTCGGGGAGGGCCGGCACTGCCGCCGTGAAGGTCTTGACGGTGGAGGCGTCGCCGCGCGTGAGCGTGGCGGTGAGGACAACCGAGGCGGCCGCCTGGCCGTGCGCAGGCCGGTTGACTCGCCCGTCGGTCGCGACGACGGCGGTGTTCGCCGAGGCCCACGAGATCGAGACGTTGCCGCTCGCGGAAGTGGGCAGCACGAGGTCGCCGCGGACGTCGTTGATGTTGTTGACCACGAGCGAGGCGGCCGCGACATCCACGGCGTCCTGGTCGGGGTCAGCCACGGACGGCACGGTGACCGCGATGACCCTCGTGGTGCTCGTTGTGCCCGCGGTGATCGTCGCCGTCAGGTTCACCGTGGTCGAGGTTGCCGGGCGGGTCACGGTTCCGTTGTTCGCGATGACGGCGGTCTTGCTCGAGGCCCACGTGATCGTCGACTTCGCGGGTCCGGTCGCCGGGAGCGTGAGGTTGGTGATGACCGCGCTGGTGTCGCCGAGTGCGGTCTCGACCCACGTGGCATCCGAGTCCACGGTGGGCTGGTGCACGGCAGTCGCGAGCGCTCCGACCTCGTTCGCCGCGAGCGCGTGGTCGTAAATGCGGAAGTCGCGCACGATGCCGCGGAACGAGTTGTCGGCGGCATACGCCGAGCGGCCGATGTAGTTGCGCGTGGTGGTTCCGCTACCGATCTCGGCGGGCGTGCGGGTGACGGCTGTGTTGCGCGCGACCTCGACGCCGTCCTCGTAGAGGATGCCCGTGCCGCCGGTCAACGTGTACGTGAGGTGACGCCAGACGCCCTTCTGCAGGTTGGAGCCCTTGCTCGTGTTCTGCTCGTTGTTCCACCACTGGTTCGAGATCGTCGCCCGATACGGCGTCGTCGTCGTGAACAGGTAGCCGGAACCGGAGGCGGGAGACCCGACCGCGAGGTTGCCGAGGTTGTACACGAAGTGGTTGCCGGTCAGCGCGGGGTCGACCCAGACATCCAGTGCGACCGTGATCGACGAGAGCCCCGCAATGATGTTGTTCGGCAGTTTCACGGCGTTGCCGCTGCTCGACGCACCGCCACTCAGGGTGAAGCCGGAGCCACCGTTCCAGGTCGCGGAGCCTTCGACGGTGGCGTCGCGCCCGTTGCCCGAGGCGTCGGCGGCAACGGTGCCACTGGTCTCGGTCAGCGGGTACCAGGCGACGAGGCCATCGTCAGCCGCCGTCGCAGGGACGGGCGCGATGAGCACGCCAGCAGCGACCGCGAGCGCGGCACCGATAGCGAGGATGCGAGAAAGCATGGACACACTCCTTTGTGAGTACAGGGGGCAACAACGGGATGCTCGGGCACACCGCCGGGCCAGATGTTATCGCTAACATTCCCAGCCTCACAACAGGATCATTTCTCGCTCACGTCAACAAACCATGCCCTGCCTGCGAGGACATCGAGCCCCGTGGGAGCGCGACCACCAGCAAATGTGAGCGCTCAAATTCTGCGAAACTTTTGTGGTTCTCGCCGCAAAACTGCTGTCACAACGAAAATGTTCGGCGACGCTGTCGCCGGTGGACGACACCTCCGGGGTTACTCCCCCGAGTAGTCCCGCGCCCAGGCCACCGTCGGCTTCAGAACGTAGGCCACAAGCCCGGAACGGATGTCATAGTCACTGCCCGTGTACGTGCGCGCAAGCCGATCCGCGATCTCGACGGCCGCCTCGCCGCTGAGACGCGCGACGACCTCACCACGCACGGTCGCCATGCTGAACGGGTTGCCGTTCTCGGTGGTCGAGAGCGCGGCGCGCGGGTCGCGCTGGAGGTTGTCGTCCTTGCGGGATCCGGCCACCATGAAGAAAGTCAGCTGGCCATCGCCGTACGGCCCCACCCACACGGGAACGGCGTGCGGGCTGCCGTCCTCGTTGATGGTCGCGAGATGCACGATGGCGTCCCCGCTGAAATAGGGCACAACGTCGTTCCAGTCACTCATGGGCATCCCATCTCCCTCGGCTCAGACAACCACGGCGACGCGGTCACGGATGCCACGCTACGCGGGGTGCCGCGAAGCAACCCCACCCTTGCGAGTGTTCCGAAAGTGCCGTAATGCGCACCCCCAGAACGGCACTTTCGGAACACTCGGCGCCTTTCGACAGTTCACACCCACGTAATGTGCTGGAGACATTCAGCGCCTAGCCTCGGATCATGATCGAGCACGTCGATCCCTTCATCGGCACGGAAGCCACGGCGCTTCCCGCGCCCACGGGTCTCGCAGCCACCTGGTGGTGGCCCAAGCCGCAGGTGGGCAACACGCACCCCGGGGCCACCTATCCGTTCGGCATGGTGTCCGCGTGCGCGTACTCCGGTGCTTATCCGACCGGCTACGGGCACTACGACCTCAACACGGAGGGCATCCCGCCGACGATCTTCGAGAAGTCCGTGGCATCCGGGTTCACGCACTTCCAGCAGTCGGGCACGGGCGCGATCCGCAAGTACTACAACTACTTCCGCGTCTCGCCGATGCTCGAGCCGCTCGATGTGCTCGGCAGGGAGTGGGAGATCACCGACGAGGTGGCGGAGCCCGGATGGTACGCCGCAACGCTCGACTCTGGGGTGCGCGCCGAACTGACCGTCGGGCCCAAGAGCGCCGTGCACCGCTACACGTTCCCCACGAACAAGAACGCCCGAGTTGTGATCGACTTCTCGCTCGGCGGCCTCGCGATCCCGCACTCCTCCACGATCCCGCTGCGCGCCCACCTCGAGTCGGTGGCTCCCGGCATCGCCCAGGGCACGATCGTCGTCGAGGGCACGCCGCTGTCGGTGTACCTCGAGTGCGACGCCGACAACTGGCGGCAGATGCTCTGGTACGACCGGCGGCTCATGCCCGGCGGCACGCGGCTCGATTTCGACCACATCCGCCCGACGACGCTGCGCTCGTTCGGCCTCATGTGGGCGGGGCCGAGCACGGAGGGCCAGCAGGTCGAGCTGCGCATGGGCTTCTCGCTGCGCGGCGTCGAGCAGGCCAAACGAAACCTCCACGAGGATGTCGGCACGCAGCCGGGCCAGTTCACGCGACGCCGGGAGCGCACCCAGAAGGCGTGGCGCAAGCAGCTGCAGAACATCGCCATCGAGTCACCATCGCCCGAGCGTTCGACCGTGTTCTCGACGGCGATGTACCACTCGCTCATCAAGCCGTCGCTCGCCCCCGGCGAGAGCCCGTTCTGGCCGGGCGACGGCCCGTTCGCGTTCGACATCTCCACGATGTGGGACATCTACCGCACCCAGCTCCCCCTCGTGACGGCCATCCAGCCGGAACGCGCGGTCGAGCTCGCCAACGCACTCCTGACCATCGCCGAGGAGGAGGGCAACTTCCCGATCGGCTACCGCATGGCCGTCGGCAGCGACCGTTTCTCCCGCCAGGGCAGCGCCCTTGCGCACACCTTCCTCGCCGACCTCTGCCAGCTCGGCATGCCCGGCATCGACTGGGAGTGGGCGCTCGTGCACATGCACAACGACCTGCGGAGGCTCTACGGCGAGGAGTTCCTGCTGCGGGGGGAGGCGCATCCGATCACCCACACCCTCGACCTCGCCTTCGGCTACTGGTGCACCGCCAAGGTCGCCGCTGCCGTCGGTGACCGCGCGCTCGTCGAGGAGCTCGCCCCCTACGCCGACCGCTGGGTCAACGCCTACGACCCCGCAACCGGCCTCCTCAAGGACTCCACGTTCTACGAAGGCAGCCGCTACAACTACTCGTTCCGTGTGCAGCACGACATGGCCGGCCGCATCGCACTCGCGGGCGGCGACGAGGCCTTCGTCGGGATGCTCGATACCTTCTTCGGCTACGGAGCGCCCGCCGTGACGCAGCCGGGGCTCGCCCCCGGTGAGGCCGAACTCACGGCCGGCTACGCCCTCGGACGTTTCGAGGGTCTCAACAACGAGCCCGACATGGATGCCCCGTGGGCCTACCACTACGCGGGTCGCCCCGACCGCACCACCGAGGTGGTCCACGACGTCGTCATGCAGCAGTTCGGCACCGGCCGTGGCGGCCTGCCGGGCAACGACGACTCCGGCGGCCTCAGCTCCTGGTACGTCTGGGCCTCGCTCGGGCTGATGCCCGCGGCCGGCCAGAACCTGTTCTTCGTCAACGCACCCTCGTTCCGCTCCGCGAAGCTCGCCGCCCCCGGCGGCACCTTCGCGATCGAGACCGAGGGTTTTGTGGATCCCGTGCCCGGGGGTCCCGTCCAGTACGTGCAGTCGGTCGACCTCAACGGGGTCGCTCTCGAACGCAGCTGGATCCGCGCGGACGAACTGCACCGCGGAGGAACCCTCCTGGTGCGACTCGGA
Source organism: Leifsonia sp. AK011 (assembly GCF_013410945.1). Taxonomy (NCBI): domain Bacteria; kingdom Bacillati; phylum Actinomycetota; class Actinomycetes; order Micrococcales; family Microbacteriaceae; genus Leifsonia; species Leifsonia sp. AK011. Next base: position 2,921,164 of record NZ_JACCCH010000001.1, read on the forward strand.
CCCGAGCCGAGCGAGTGGGGGCGTCGAGAACGCCCGCCCTCCACCCGCGTCCTCTGACGCCGTCCCCCTCTGTCAGATCAGCTCCGCCCCGAGCCCGTCCTAAGGAACCGTGTATGGACACTCAACTCCCCACCCGTCGCCTCATCATCGTCAACCGCGCCGACCCGGTGATCTGTGGCCACTCCGTCGAGGGCCGCAACCTGGCTGAGGTCGCGCTCACCCGCGGCTTCGACGATGTGCGTATCGTCACGTGGCCTCTCGAGCGGCTGCAGTCCAGCGGCCTGCCGCTCAAGCCCCTCGAGTCGGTGCTCCCCTACAGCCCGGGGATCACGGTGGAGCGCCCCGAGCCCGTGGGCGACTACAAGGTTCCGGACGGTCGTTACACGGCGGGCATCACGGGACGCCTGGTCGAGCTCCTCACCGATGGCGTGCCCACCACCGTGCTCTCCCTGTACCTGAGCCCGCACACGCTCGCCGTCGCGGACGCGGTGACGACTGCGCGGTCGACCGGCCTGCCGGTGGATGTCACGACCATCGCCGAGGCCGTCGGAAGCGACATCACCAACGTCGTGCGCTCGAGCCTCGAACGGGACGCCTTCGGCGCGGCCGCCCAGATCTTCAGCGCCTACCTGAGCCAGGACCGCGCGGTCGCGGTCTCGGAGTACACGCGCGACATGATCATCGCGGCGGCCGAGGAGCTGGATGCCCGCCACGGCACCCGCTACGCGAACGCCTGCCGCGAGCGCATCGAGATCTCCTACCCCGCGATCGACACCTCGGCCTACCTCGACCTTGACCCTGCGGAGACCGCGCGGGTGCTCGAGGAGCGCGGGCTCGCCCGCAACCGCTACGTGCTGTTCCTGTCCCGCTTGCAGGCCGCGAAGGGGGTCGATGACCTCATCGCCGGCTTCGAGCGTGCTGCGCTCCCCGCGGATGTTGAGTTGGTCATCGCTGGGCGCGGACCGGATGCAGAGCGCCTGCACGGCATCGCCGCGGCATCCCCGCTCGCGGACCGCATCCGTTTTCTCGATGACGTGGGGGATGCCGAGAAGCCGCACCTCATGGAGGCGTGCGCCGTCTACGTGCTGCCGAGCAAGCCGAGCCGTGACTTCGTGGAGACGTTCGGTATCGCCCTCGCGGAGAAGATGCTGGCGGGCGGTGGCCCCGTCGTCACGACCCTCGCGGGCGGCATCGGCGAGGCCGTCGGCGATCACGCGACGATCGTGCCCGTGGAGGATCCGGATGCCATCGCCAAAGCCATGGAGGACGCGCTGGCCCTCGACGCAACGGAACTCGCACGCCGCGCCCGCGGTGCACGCGAGTACGCGCTGCAGTTCGACCGGGCGAACGTCTTCGACCGCCTCTTCCGCACGGACCCCGTCGCCGCCGCGGCCCCGGTGGGCTGAAGAGGCCCGCGAAGCGGCCGTGAACCCCGTGGGTTGAGTAGGCCCGCGAAGCGGCCGTGAACCCCGTGGGTTGAGTAGGCCCGCGAAGCGGCCGTGAACCCCGTGGGTTGAGTAGGCCCGCGAAGCGGCCGTTATCGAAACCTCACCACCGATGTACTTCGGATGTGAGGTTTCGATACGCCGGGCTTCGCCGCGGCTACTCAACCAACAACAACCCCCAACCCGCGGTTTGAGTAGGCCCGCGAAGCGGCCGTCAACCCCGCGGGTTGAGTAGGCCCGCGTAGCGGCCGTCATCGAAACCTCACCACCGAGCAACTTCGGACGTGAGGTTTCGATGACGCCGGGCTTCGCCGCGGCTACTCAACCCGCAGTCTTTCGCGACCACCCACGACGCGTCGATGGCGGGGACATCGACGCTTTAAACAGAGAGGGGCGGCGCCTATTGGGGGGAACAGGCGCCGCCGCAGCAGTGCCTGATTGGGGGGAATCGGTGGCACCGCTAATCGCACTCAACGTGCAACGTCCCTCAGCGTATCGGTTTGGCCCGCGAAGTCAATGGGTTTTTGCTGTGCGGTTTATGATCGGGTAGTTCACCGGTTTTATGAGGGATCGACGAGGATCTGATGGCTGAGAATTCCATTGACAGTCTGCTCCAGGAGCACCGTCGCTTCCCTCCGAGCGAGCAGTTCGCGGCGCAGTCGGTGGCAAGTCCGAACCTCTCTTCCGAGGCCCGCGCGGACCGTCTCGAGTTCTGGGCTACGCAGGCCCGCGAGTGCCTCGACTGGCACTCGCCCTTCACCGAGGTGCTCGACTGGTCGAACGCCCCCTTCGCGAGATGGTTCGCGGATGGCACCCTCAACGTCGCCTACAACTGCCTCGACCGTCACGTGCTCGCGGGCCGCGGCGATCGTGTCGCCTTCCACTGGGAGGGTGAACCAGGCGACTCCCGCACCATCACCTATGCCGAGCTCACGACCGAGGTGAAGCGCGCGGCGAACGCCCTCGCCTCCCTCGGCATCGGCCAGGGCGACCGCGTCGCGATCTACATGCCGGTGGTTCCGGAGGCGGTCGTCGCGATGCTCGCGGTGGCGCGCCTCGGTGCCGTGCACTCCGTTGTCTTCGGGGGCTTTAGCGCCGAGAGCCTGCGCAGCCGCATCGAGGATGCCCAGGCGAAGCTCGTGATCACCGCCGACGGCGGCTGGCGCAAGGGAAAGGTGTTCCCGCTCAAGCCGGTGGTGGATGCCGCGCTCGAATCTGGCGCGGAGAGCGTCGAGCACGTACTCGTCGTGCGCCGTGGCGAGAACCCGGTCGCCTGGGCGGATGCCCGTGACCTCTGGTGGCACGACACCGTGGGTTCCGCGAGCCCCGAGCACGAGGCGGAGGGTTTTGAGGCGGAGAACCCGCTGTTCATCCTCTACACCTCCGGAACGACCGGTAAGCCGAAGGGCATCCTGCACACCTCGGGCGGGTACCTCACGCAGGCTGCCTTCACCCACCGCAACGTCTTCGACCTGCATCCGGAGTCCGACGTCTACTGGTGCACCGCCGACGTCGGCTGGATCACCGGGCACAGCTACGTGGTCTACGGCCCGTTGGCCAATGGCGCGACGCAGGTGCTCTACGAGGGAACGCCGGATTCGCCGCATCCGGGTCGCTGGTGGGAGCTGATCGAGAAGTACAGGGTCTCCATCTTCTACACCGCGCCGACCGCGATCCGCAGCTTCATGAAGCTGGGTCGGGAGATTCCGGATGGCTTCGACCTGTCGAGCATCCGCGTGCTGGGGTCGGTCGGCGAACCGATCAACCCCGAGGCCTGGATCTGGTACCACGACGTGATCGGCGCGGGCACCGCCCCCATCGTCGACACCTGGTGGCAGACGGAGACCGGCGCCATCATGATCGCAGCGCTCCCCGGCCAGACGACTCTCAAGCCGGGTTCGGCGCAGGTGCCGATCCCGGGTGTGACGATCGACATCCTCGGGGAGGACGGCACGCGCGTGGACCCGCCCCACGGCGGCCTGCTCGTGGTGAGCGAGCCGTGGCCGTCGATGCTGCGGGGCATCTGGGGTGACCCCGAGCGCTTTAAGGAGACCTACTGGTCGAGGTTCTCGACCCCGGAGAAGGCACGCTACTTCGCGGGCGATGGCGCGCACGTCGATGAGGACGGCGACATCTGGCTGCTCGGACGCGTCGACGACGTGATGAACATCTCGGGGCACCGGCTCTCGACGACCGAAATCGAGTCGGCGCTCGTGTCGCACCCGATGGTGGCGGAGGCCGCCGTCGTGGGTGCCGCCGACGAGCAGACCGGGCAGGCGGTGGTCGCGTTCGTGATCCTGCGTGCGGAGTTCGCGGGCGATATGACGCCGGATGAGGCATCCGCTGCCCTGCGAGCGCACGTGGCCACGGCCATCGGTGCCATCGCGCGGCCGAGGCAGGTCTTCGTGGTGGCAGAGCTGCCGAAGACGCGCTCCGGCAAGATCATGCGCCGTCTGCTCCAGGATGTCGCGGAGGGTCGCGCCATCGGAGACACAACAACCCTCGCCGACACCTCGGTGATGCAGATCATCACGACAAACGTCACCGGCTAGCCCGTTCCAGCTAGCCGCGGGGCGAGGCGCGCTACCGACCTCCCCCATCTATTTCACTCTTTTCCGGAGGTTTCGCGTCCGGGAGCGCTCTTTCGCGTAACTGGTGTGATCTGAGTTCGGATGCTCCGGAAAAAAGCAAAAAGACAGCGCGGGTCGGGCGCCGCTCGTCCACTCCTGCACCGGGATGCGCGCGGTACGAGGATTCACGGATGCCGCGACATCCGCATCGCACCGGCGCGAGGCCGAGCATCCTTGCCCGGTGCGCACCCGTGACATCACCGAGGTACTCGCCTCGTTCGGAGGCGTGGCGACACGGCCACAACTCATAGCGGAAGGCTTCAGCCCCTACGGCCTGACCCGCGCGGTGAGGGAAGGCCACATTCAGCGCCTCCGACGCTCGCGCTACGCCCTCAACGACCTGGATCCTGGTCTGAAGATCGCCATCCAGCACGGCGGAGTTCTCGGCTCCGTCAGCGCAGCCCGCGCCTACGGCCTGTGGACTGGTATCGATCAGCGCATTCACATCAGCTGGCGCAACCACGGCAACGTTGCGAGGCCCGGCAGGGTGATGTTCGGAACTCGGCCCGATCTCGTGCATCACTGGCACGTGCCGAGTTGCGAGCCTCCTGAGACGTCCGTGCTGATGGTCACTGCACTCGAGGCGCTCGCACAGATCCTCCGCACCGAGAGCAAGGAGATGGCGGTCGCGTGTGCCGACTCCGCCGTTCGGCACGGCGTTCTGACCGACAAGGAAGTTCGTGCTCTTCTCAGGTCAATGCCGAGGAGGATCGCCGAGTGGGAGCGCTACATCGATGGCCGCTCCGACTCGGGGCTGGAGTCGATCGTTCGGATATGGCTCATGGATCGCGGCATCCCCTTCATATTCCACGCCGTCATCCCTGGAGTTGGCGAGGTCGACTTTCTCCTGGGGACCTCGCTGATTCTGGAGACCGACGGTGGCCAGTTCCACGACGCTCCTCGCGACGCAGAAAGGGATGCGCGCCGCAACGCCCGGTCGGCTGCGCGGGGGTTCATCACCCTGCGCGCTCGCTATCGCATGGTGATGTTCGAGCCACACGAGTGGCAGCGGCCGCTGCTCGAGCACCTGTCCCGCGGGGATCACCGACGTAGAATCCGCTGAGCCGCGCCGTTCAGCGCGGGCGCGCACTCGGCGAATCCTGCACTTCTCCGGAGCTTGTGCCCCGAAATCACAGCAGTTTCGCGATGGAGCGCTCCCAGCCCCGAACCCTCCGGAAAAGAGTGAAAGGGAAGGGAAGGGGAGGGTGCCAGCTAGTGCGACGGTGCGACCGCGACCTACGCGTACTCGAAGATGAACTCGATCTCCACCGGGGAGTCGAGCGGCAGCACCGCGACGCCGACGGCGCTGCGGGCGTGCTGCCCTGCCTCGCCGAAGATGTCGTGCAGCAGCTCCGAGGCGCCATTGATGACGGCGGGCTGCCCGGTGAACGACGGGTCGGATGCCACAAACCCGACAACCTTCACGACGCGCGTGATGCGGTCCAGCGACCCGATGGCGCTGCGGGCCGCGGCGAGGCCGTTGAGCACACACTGTCGCGCATAGACCGCGGCATCCTCAGCGGTGACAGATGCGCCGACCTTGCCAGTCGCGGGCAGTGCGCCGTCGAGCAGCGGCAGCTGGCCGGACGTGTAGACGAGGTTGCCTGCGGCGGTCGCGGGGATGTACGCCGCAACGGGCTTGGAGGTGGCGGGTACAACGAGTCCGAGCTCGGCGAGCCGGGCATCCAGTTGTGAGGTCATTCGGCTGGCGTCTCTCTCTTCATGTAGGCCACGAGGCCACCTTCAGGGCCGGTCACGATCTGCACGAGCTCCCAACCCTGGGAGCCCCAGTTGTTGAGGATCGCGGTCGTGTTGTGGATGAGAAGCGGGGTGGTGATGTACTCCCAGGAGGGCATTGGGGGCATCCGTTCAGGTAGATGGCAGGGGGTGTCCCGTACCATTGATTGTATGTCTGCCCAAAAACCTCCGCGATCTAGCGCGGCCTCAGGAGCACTCGGTCTGCTCAGCCTCAGCGTCATCGCGGGCCTTCTGGTGACCGTCATGGTGACTCCCGCAGTAGCTCTCACCGGCATCACGGCATCCAGCACCATCGGAATCTTCGACAGCCTCCCCGAGTACATCGAGATCGGGCAGCAGCCCGAGCGCAACACCCTCTACGCCCAGTACACGGGCGAGGGCAACGTCGGCGGCTACAAGGAAATCGCCCGGATCTACAAGCAGAACCGCCAGGAAGTCCCCTACGACCAGATCTCCCAGTACGCGCTGGATGCCGCGGTCGCGGGTGAGGACGAGCGCTTCTTCACGCACGGCGGAGTGGATGTGCAGTCCGTCATCCGTACCGCCCTCGACAACATCACCGCGGGCGGCATCGAGGGTGGTTCGTCCACCCTGTCGATGCAGCTCGTGAAGCAGATCTACGTGCAGGAGGCTCTCGAGAAGCCCACCGAGGAGGAGCGTCAGGCCGCGTACGACGAGGCCACCGCTCCCGAGTTCGACCGCAAGCTCAAGGAGATGAAGCTCGCGATCGGTCTCGAGAAGAAGTACACCAAGAAGGAAATCCTCACGGCGTACCTCAACATCGCCTTCTTCGGCGACAACACGTACGGCATCCAGGCCGCGGCGCAGCGCTACTTCAGCGTCGACGCGAAGGACCTTACGCTCCCCCAGGCCGCGAGCCTCATCGCGATCGTGCAGTTCCCCGGTTCGCGCGCCCTCGACACCCCCGACAACTACGCGGACAACGAGGCACGTCGCGACGTGATCCTCGGCTCCATGCAGCGCCTCGGCATGATCACGGCCGATGAGTACCAGGCCGCGTTCGACACCCTCGTCGACGACAACTTCGTGAAGCCCTCCGAGGCGAGCAACGGATGCATCGCTGCCGACCGTTACGCGAAGTGGTTCTGCGACTACGTCGTCAAGAACGTCAAGAACTTCGAGTTCCTCGGCGCTGACGAGAACGAGCGCCAGGAGAACTGGGATCGCGGCGGCTACCAGCTGTACACGACGCTCGACCTCGACATCGCTGTCAACGCGCAGGATCGCCTGTGGGACTACGTCAACTACAACGAGACCGCCATGAACCTCGGTGGTGCGAGCACCTCTGTGGAGGTGGGCACGGGTCGCGTCCTGTCGATGGCCGAGAACAAGGTCTACGACAACACACTCGAGGGTGGCGGCCCCGGCACGTCGGCGGTCAACTACAACGTGAATGAGGAGTACGGGTCATCCACCGGCTTCCCCGGCGGTTCGACGTACAAGCTGTTCACGCTGCTCGCCTGGCTGGATGCCGGCAAGGGACTGTACGACCGGGTAAGTGGTAACGCGCGCACCGAGAACATGGCGAAGTTCCAGGACTCCTGCAACGGCCCCTACGGCGGAAACTACGAGTTCAAGAACGATGGTGGGCAGTCGCCCGGTGCGGTCGACGTCGTGAGCGCGACAGCCGGCTCCATCAACGGTGCCTTCATCTCGATGGCCATCCAGCTCGACCAGTGCAAGATCGCCCAGATGGCGGCGAATCTCGGAGTCGAGCGAGCCGACGGTGAGCCGTTGACCACGCAGCCCTCGGCCATTCTCGGAACGAACGAGATCACGCCGCTCGGCATGGCAGGCGCTTACGCGACAGTCGCCGCTGGCGGAAAGTACTGCAAGCCGATCGTGGTGGACCGGGCGATCGGCCCCGATGGCAAGGACCTTCCCGGGCAGACCCAGGAGTGCCGCCAGGCGATCTCGCCTGACGTTGCCTCGGCAGCCGCCTACGCACTGCGCGCCGTGATGACCGGCGGTACCGGTTCGGCGTCCAACCCCGGTGACGGGGTTCCCGTGATCGGTAAGACGGGTACCACCAACACGGCAGAGCACACGTGGATCGTCACCTCGACGACCCGCGTCGCCACCGCCGTGTGGGTCGGCAACTCGATCGGTCAGGACCCCCTCTACAACTACGAGTGGGCTGGCTACGTCGGCAACCAGTTGCGTCACCCCGTGATGGCGTCGACGCTCGCCGTGATCGACGCCAAGTACGGCGGCGGCGAGTTCCCGCCGCCCGGCCCGCTGGCCAAGGGGTCGAGCCTCGCGGTGCCCGACGTGCGCGGCCAGACGCCGGAAGCGGCGAAGGCCCTGCTCGAGGGTCTCGGCTTCGGCTACGCCGACGGTGGAGCCATCGACAGTGAGATCGAGGCTGGCAAGGTCTCGGCGACCGACCCGCCCCCGGGATCGTCGTCCGCACCGTCGATCGTCATCACGGTCTACACCAGCAACGGCAAGCTCAAGACGATGCCGGATGTGGTTGCTGACGGCAAGTCGTACAGCTTCGGTGAAGCACAGGGTGTGCTCGCGGGCCTCGGCTTCACGAGCATCAACGAGCGCTGCCAGAAGCTGCCGAACAACACCCAGCCGGACGACCCGCGTATCGGCAAGGTCGGTTCGCAGAACCCGTCGGCTGGCACCGTGATGAAGCCGAACGACAACATCACGCTGACCGTCCAGAAGACCTCCTGCTAATGGCAGGAACCGCCGCCCGCGTCGTTGGCACATCCCTCGGGGTCGCTGCCGCGGCGGGGGCGGCAGCCTTCGCCTGGGGTGTGTTCGTGGAGCGCAACCGTTTCACGGTGCGCCACGAGACGCTCCCGGTGCTGCCGCCGGGGTCGCGGCCGATCACGGTGTTGCACCTGTCCGACCTGCACATGGCACCGTGGCAGGCGCACCGGCAGGAGTGGGTGGCATCCCTCGCATCCATCGTTGAGCCCGACCTCATCGTCAACACGGGCGACAACATGGGGCACCCCGAGGGCCTCGTGGGCGTGAAGCGCGCGCTCGACGTGTTCGCCGGCGTGCCCGGGGTGTTCGTGAACGGCTCGAACGACTACTACGGCCCCCAGCTGAAGAACCCGTTGAACTACTTCATCTCGCCGAGTGGTCGGCCGGATAAGGCCGTGTCACTCGACGTGGATGCCATGGAGCGCTACTTCGAAGACGGCCTCGGCTGGCTCGACCTCAACAACACGGCGCGCGCCATCGAACTCCGCGGCTCGCGGCTCGAGTTCTTCGGCGTCAACGACGCGCACCGTTCGTGGGACCGACTGGACCTCCTGCCTGGCGCCATCGAGGAGATGCACGAGAACGTCGGCTGGCAGGATGAGCCTGGGCCCGAGCCGATCCGCATCGGTGTGACCCACGCTCCCTATCGCCGTGTGCTCGACTCGTTCGTCACGCACGGTGCCGAGGTGATTTTCGCTGGGCACACCCACGGTGGGCAGGTGCGCATCCCGGGTCGCCCGGCGCTCGTCACCAACTGCGACATCCCGCCGGAGCAGGCCCAGGGCCTCACGCTGTGGCGTCACGCCCGCAAGACCGCGTACCTCAACGTGAGTGCGGGCATCGGCACGTCGATCTACGCGCCGTTCCGCTTCGCGTGCCCCCCGGAGGCCGTGGTGGTCACCCTGGTGGCGGGCGACGACCTCCTGTAGGGCGTCGGCGGGGTTTCGATACGGCGGGCTGCGCCGCGCCTACTCAACCAGCAGGAGGCATCGTTCAGCTGTGGGTTGAGTAGGCGCGCTGCGGTCCCATGCTGTGGGTTGAGTAGGCGCGGCGAAGCCCGCCGTATCGAAACCTCACCCCCGAGTCACTCCCGCGCCCTCTTCCGGCTCAGCCCCGGAAGCTGCGACCACTGCTGCGCGATCAGCGCCTCGCGCTTCGCCCGGCTCCACCCCTGCACCTGCTTCTCGCGGGCGAATGCCTCGCCGATGCTCTCGTACTCCTCCGCGTAGACGAGTTCCACCGGCATCCGCTTCGACGTGTACGTCGAGCCCTTGCCGAGAAAATGCTGGTGCATGCGATGGTCGAGGTCGCGCGCGCTGCCGACGTAGTACGTGCCGTCGCCGCAGCGGAGGATGTACATGTGGGGCATGGCATGAGCATGGCGGGTGGATGCCACGAGCTCGGGTGTGGGCGCGTGCGTTGTGGAGAACGGGTCGGGGTTGCGCGGTGGTGGGGTTTCGATGACGGCGGGCTGCGCCGCGCCTACTCAACCCACAGTTACGGCAGAACTGCGCGGCGCTCCACCTGTGGGTTGAGTAGGCGCGGCGAACCGGCGCTCCACCCGCTGGTTGAGTAGGCGCGGCGAAGCCCGCCGTATCGAAACCTCACCCGCGTACGACGCCTCAGCAGGCGTAGTCGAACGTGGTGACCGGGGTGGGGCGGGCCAGCGGGGTCACGTAGGCCTCCAGGGTGCGGTCGAGGCGCACGTCGGGCGATGAGAGCACGAACGTGGCCGTGAGCGTCTGGCCCGGCGTGAGCACGAGGCGCTGCACCATCGCGGGGTACTGCCCGTCCGTGGCGGTGACGGGGGTGAACGTGGCATCCCACCCGCTCGCACCGACGAACGTCGACCCGGGCGGCGCGTACAGCGTCGTGAGGATGCGGAAGTTGCCGCCCTGCGATCGACCGATGTAGTCCGGGATGCTCGCGCCCTCCCCCGGCTTGACCGTGTTCGTGAGGGTCACCCGCACCTCGTACCCGCCGTCGGCCCCGCACACGCGCTGGCCGAGCTCCACCTTCGCATCGAGGTAGTAGGTCATCTTCGAGCCGAGGTTGTCGGTGATGTAGACGCCGAAACCGGCGGTCGTGTCATCCAGCACGGGCGTCTCGAGACCGAACGGCAGGATGCCCAGCAGCTGCCTCTCCGGCTCGTCGAAGAACCACGCCAGCAGCCGGTGCTCGTTGCCGCTCTTCACCGCGCCGGATGCCGCGGCCGCGGGGTCGAAGTCGCCGCTCATCAGTTTGGCGAAGAACTCGGTCGCGAACGACTCGAACACGACCTCCTGGCTGGCGTTCACCTCCGGCTCGGTGCCCACGTTGTACTTGAGGTAGATGCCGTTGAGCAGGAAGTCGGCTGCCGTGGTCGCGTCGATGGTGTCGCCGCTCGACAGGTCGATCGGGCCGGTGCCCTCGAGCAGGTAACCGATGGCGACGGGGTCGATGAAGAACACGGCATCCGGGTCGACACCGAAGCGGTTGTTCCAGAAGGCGGCGGCGGTCTGCGCGGAGAGGTCGAGACGCGGCACCATGGTCGCGTTGGACGGGTCGTAGCCGGCACCCGGCCACAGGGTGAGCTGCTCCTGGCTGAGCCCGATCACGGGGGTCGGGTTGCGCAGCACCGCGATCGACTCCTGGCGAACGAGCTCGATCTTTCCGTTGTCGGCGGTCACCTGCACCCACGAGCCGGTCTGGCCGCCCAGCGCACGAGCCTCGGCATTGCCCTGGAACACGATGAGGTAGTCACGCGGGCCGTCTGCGCCCAGCAGCTTCGGCGCGATGCCCACGAGGTCGCTGGCCTGGTCGAGCAGCGGCAGCAGGGGGCCGAGCATGTCCTCGAGCTGGGCCCTCGCCTGGCGGATCTGGCTCACGGCATCCGATGTGTCGAGCGCCGTCACACGCTCGAGGGATGCCGCGAGTTCCCCTTTCGCGGAGTCCACGACAGCACTCGCCTCCGCGAACGGAGCAAGGTCGATCCGGCCGTCCACGGGCTTGAGCGCGGCGGGGTCGAGGGTGTCGCCGAGGTTCGCGATCGGCACCATGACCCCCTGCACGAGGTCGTCGGTGATGCTCGCCAGCTCCCGGAAGCCCGTGAGGTTGGGCCCGGCCACGGGCAGCCCCTCGGCGAGCATCCAGATGGGGTCGCTCGTGAGCGCGTGAGCGTTGGACGTGCGGGCGGATACCTCGGCCACGGTCGCCTGGGCAGCCGCGAGATCACCGGATGCCACGTCATCCTGCAACCCGGAGACCAGCGGAATCGCCGCCTCCAGCTCCGACTTCGCCATGAGGCCGCGCACGCCAACCCAGGCGGCAGCCAGCACGAGGAGCGCGACGACGCCGACGACGCCGAGCACGACCCAGCGGACGACGCGGCGGCGCGGTTTCGCCGTAGCCGGTTCGGGTTCCGGGGTGGCCGAGGCCGGGGTGAGTGCGTCATCGGTCACCCGCCAATTCAACCAGAGGCGGCTGGGGGTCGCCCATGTTCACACTCGCGCTGGCATCGGCTATCCTGTTACAGGCCCACGATCAGTGATTGTGGGCAGATCGGGGTGTGGCGCAGCTTGGTAGCGCGCTTCGTTCGGGACGAAGAGGTCGTGGGTTCAAATCCCGCTACCCCGACATCAGTACGAAAGCCTCCGGCCTCAGGGTCGGGGGCTTTCGTCGTTCATGCCCCTGTGCGCGTGTACTTCCACACTGCGCGTGTACTTCCATACGTTGACGCGGTCGTCGTCGCCGAGGATGCGCCAGACCGGGTCCATGGGAACGTGCGCGCTCGCGAGCAGCTCGGGGTCGTTCCAGCGCGGGTGGACGCGGAGGCTCGCGATGTCGAGGAGTCCGGCGGTCGTGGTGATCACCTCGGCGGTGCACGAGTGATCGAGGAGTAGCTCGATCAGCCCGAGGCCCGTGGGGCCGGCACCGTCGTGGACCGGGCGGTCGGCGGCATCCGTTCCCTCGAGGAGGGCGGTGGGGCGCTGCGGCGGGTTGGTGAGCAGCACGTCCGCGTTGAGCAGGTGCAGCATCCGGAAGTCACTCACGAGCAGGGAGATACGGCCGACCGCGTCGTCGCCCAGGACGGCGCGCACGTTGTCACGCGTTGCGGCGAGCGCGGTGAGGTCGAGGTCGGTGGCGATCACGTGCTCGGCTCCCGCGGCGAGCGCTGCGATCGTGATGAGCCCGGCTCCGGCGCCCGCGTCGATCACGACGCGTCCGTCGACCGCGCCCGGGGTGTTCGTGACAGTGGCGGCCAGCTCCGCGGAGAAGGGCGACGGATGGTGCACGCCAGCCGGAACCGTGAGGCCCTGGCCGACGAGGTGCCACTCCTGCCACGGCGCACCGGTCGCGGGAAGCTGCGCGGTGGAACTCATGCTCCCATCCTCGCGCACCGTCGGCGCGTGTTACGCGCGGGACCTTCGGCCCCAGCACTCGCGCGGCGGCGGCGGGACGATGGAGTACCGGGCACCCGCCCACACACACGGAAGGACAACCCCATGTCTCGTACCTATGTCGTCACCGGCGCCGCCAGCGGTATTGGAAAGGCCACCAAGGAGCTGCTCGAGGAGCGCGGCAACCGCGTGATCGGCGTCGACATCCACGATGCCGAGGTGGTCGTCGACCTGTCCACCGAGGAGGGGCGCGTCGAGCTGATCGGTAAGGTCGCGGAGGTCAGTGGCGGAACGATCGACGCGATCATCGCGAATGCCGGGCTCGCGTCATCCACGCCCGCGACGGTCGCCGTGAACTACTTCGGTGCCCTCGCGACGCTCGAGGGTCTGCGGCCGTTGCTGGCCGGGTCGGATGCACCGCGGGCCGTGGCGACCGCGTCGATGGCGTCGCTGTTCCCGGCGGACCCCGAGCTGCTCGCCGCGCTCGAAGCGCACGACGAGCCCGCGGCTCTGCACCGCGCTGGCGAGCTGGTTGCGGCCGGTGAGCAGGCGGCCGGCGCGATCTACGGCACCACCAAGCAGGCTCTCGCCAAGTGGATTCGGCGGAACGCGGCCGCCTCGGACTGGGCGGGCGCGGGCATCCCGCTCAACGCGATCGCGCCGGGGGTCATCGAGACGCCCATGACCGCGCAGTTCACGGGTAGTGCGGAGGCGCGCGAGGCGATCCTGCAGCAGGTGCCCATGCCGCTCGGGGGAATCTTCGGGCCGAGGGATGTCGCGTACCTGCTCGCCTGGCTCACGAGCGAGGAGAACGGCCACCTCTGTGGCCAGGTCGTGTTCATCGACGGCGGCTCGGACGCGGTCATCCGAGGCGACTCCACGTGGTGAGGCGAGGCAGCATCCCGCCGCTGGTTGAGTAGGCCCGCGCAGCGGCCGTCATCGAAACCTCACCCACGCACAACAGCAACCACGGACGTGAGGTTTCGATACGCCGGGCTACGCCGCGGCTACTCAACCCACAGCAGATACATCCCCGCTGGTTGAGTAGGCCCGCGCAGCGGCACCCCGCCGCTGGTTGAGTAGGCCCGCGAAGCGGCCGTCATCGAAACCTCACCAACGAACAACACCAACCACGGACGTGAGGTTTCGATACGCCGGGCTACGCCGCGGCTACTCAACCCACAGCAGAAACGTCCCCGCTGGTTGAGTAGGCCCGCGCAGCGGCACCCCACCGCTGGTTGAGTAGGCCCGCGCAGCGGCCTTCATCGAAACCTCACCAACGAACAACCTCAACCACGTAGGTGAGGTTTCGATACGCCGGGCTACGCCGCGGCTACTCAACCCACAGGAAAGGGTGCCGGGCTACGCCGCGGCTACTCAACCCACAGGAAAGGGTGCCGCGGCTACTCGACCCACAGTGGAAGGGCCCTACGCGAAGTCCGCGTCGGGGCCCGCCACGTAGCTGAAGTCGGAGGCGGAGCGACGCCCGTTGTTGAGCACGCCGCCGCTCTCGTCGAGGTAGCACTGTCCGCAGAGCGACTCATACGTGACATCCACCCCGTCGATGGCGACCTGGTCGCCGTCGAAGATGAACTGCTCCCCCACCTTGCGCGCGTTGAACACGGCTTTGCGGCCGCAGCGGCAGATGGTCTTGAGCTCCTCAAGCGAGTGCGCGACCTCGAGCAGTCGGCGACTGCCGGGGAACGCCACCGTCTGGAAGTCGGTGCGAATCCCGTACGCAAGCACGGGCACACCCTCAATGATCGCGATCCGCAGCAGGTCGTCCACCTGCGACTCGGTGAGGAACTGCGCCTCATCCACGAGCAGACAGCTCACGTCGGTGCCGGTCGCGCGCACCCGCTCGCGGTGCTTCACGAAGGCGGCCAGGATGTCTTCGTCGGGAGCGACCGTGAAGTCGACGACCCGTGTCATCCCGAGCCGGGAGACGATGGTGGACTCGCCCTTGGTGTCGATTTGGGGCTTGGCGAGCAGCACCGTCTGCCCGCGCTCCTCGTAGTTGTAGGCGGCCTGGAGAAGAGCCGTGCTCTTTCCGCTGTTCATGGCGCCGTAGCGGAAGTAGAGCTTGCTCACTTGAGGTATCCGTCCTCCGCTGCGCGGCGAATCAGTTCTGCTTTGCGACTGGCCGGGCGTCCGGCTTTCGCGTACTTTTCTCTCACCCGTCGAAGATACGTCTTCGCGGTCTCATACTGCACATCCATCTGCTCGGCGACCTCCTGGGTGCTGAGCCCGGAGACGTAGAGGGTGAGCGCCTGGGTCTCCCCTGCGCTCAGTCGCGGCTTGGACTGCGAGAGGGCTCCGGATGTCGGGCGCCAGCCGCCCGGCTGGTTGCGGGGCACCACGCCCATCACCTTGCGGGCCACATCCATCACCTCGGTCATGGGTACGGCCTTGGTGAGGAACGCGGAGACCCCGGAGTCGATGGCGCGCTGGCGCACCTCGGGTGCGTCGAGGCTCGTGAGCACGATCACCTTGGCGCCCGCGGCACGGCACGTGCGCACGCGCGCCTCGATCGAGACGGGCTCCTTGAGCTGGAAGTCGATGATCACCAGGTCCGTCGGGAACTCGTCGCTGTGCACGAGCTCGAGCCAGGTGCTCGCGGTGAGCACGAGGTCGAAGTCCGGAGCGTTGGCATTGATCCACGACGCCAGCGTGTCGAGTAGTACCTCGTGGTCATCGAGTACGGCTAGACGTACTCGTTCCCCCACCTTGTTCTGCACGGGTCCCCACCCTCCGATCGCGGGAGAGCCGGCGGCGGCGAATTCCCGTACCTGAGGATAAGCCCAAACTGTCCGTTGGGGGACGGCTTGTGTACCCCGCGCGTCGGATGTTACGCCCGAATGCCCAACGAGGCTGCTGTGCTCTTCAGTGTTGCCGCGGCCTTCTTCGGGTCGTCGGACAGCTGCGTTCCGTAACTGGGGATCATGGCGGTGAGTTTCGGGCGCCAGCCTTCGAGCTGCTGAGGGAAGCACTTCTCGAGAACGGTGAGCATGATGGGGACCGCGGTGGATGCGCCGGGGGAAGCCCCGAGCAGGCCTGCGATCGTGCCATCCGCTGAGGCCACGACCTCGGTGCCGAACTGCAGAACGCCGAGCTTCTTCTTGTCTTTCTTGATCACCTGCACCCGCTGGCCGGCGGTGATGCGGTACCAGTCCTTGGGGTCGGCGTCGGGGTAGAACTGCTTGAGCTCGTCGAACTTGGTCTTCTCGCTCGCGGCGAGCTGGCCGACGAGGTACTTGACGAGTCCGAGGTTGCCGAGACCTGCCGCGACCATGGGGATCAGGTTGTGCCAGCGGATGCTCGCGAACAGGTCGAGGATCGAGCCGGTCTTGAGGAACTTGGGGCTGAAGCCGGCGTACGGGCCGAACATGAGGCTCGGGGCGCCGTCGACAACGCGCAGGTCGAGGTGCGGCACCGACATGGGCGGGGAGCCGACGGCGGCCTTGCCGTAGACCTTGGCGGCGTGCTTGGCGACAACCTCGGGGTTGTCGGTGCGGAGGAACTCGCCGCTCACGGGGAAGCCGCCAAACCCGCGGATCTCTTTGATGCCGGACTTCTGCAGCAGGCCGAGTGCGTACCCGCCGGCGCCGACAAACACGAAGCGTGCGCGCACCGGCGCCATGGGGGTGCCGCCGATGTCGTTGCGCATCGTGAGGCGCCAGAGTCCGTCGCGCTGGCGCTTGATGTTGGTGACGAGCACCTCGGTGGTGAGGGTGGCGCCCTCGGCGACGAGGTTCTGGGTGAGGAGGTGTGTGAGGGCGCCGAAGTCAACGTCGGTGCCGGCGGCGATGTGGGTCGCGGCGATCGGCTGGGACTTCAGTCGGCCGGGGATCATGAGGGGGGCCCAGGAGCGGATGGTTCGTGCATCCGTGGAGAACTCGATGCCGGCGAAGAGCGGGTGGTTTTTGAGTGCCTCGTAGCGCTTGCGGAGGTACTCGACGTTCTCCTCGCCCCAGACGAAGCTCATGTGCGGCGTTGCCGTGATGAAGTCGGAGGGGTTGGGCAGGGCGCCGGTGTCGACGAGGTGAGCCCAGAACTGGCGGGTCACCTGGAACTGCTCGTTGACCTTCACCGCGCTCGTGATGTCGATGGAACCGTCGGCCTTCTGCGGCGTGTAGTTGAGCTCGCAGAGGGCGGAATGGCCGGTGCCGGCGTTGTTCCAGGGGTTGGAGCTCTCGAGTGCGAGGTCTCCGAGGCGCTCGTACACCCGGATGTCCCAGTCGGGCTGAAGCCGCTGAAGAAGTGAACCCAGGGTTGCGCTCATGATTCCGCCGCCAATCAGGGCGACGTCGACGGGTTTATCCACCCGAACAGTTTAGGCGCTGTTGCTGTGCGCTCCCCCGCCGCGTGGAGCGGCACCCCACCCGCTGGTTGAGTAAGTCGCGAAGCGGTGCACCCTCTGCTGGTTGAGTAGGTCGCGAAGCAGTGTCCCCTCTGTTGGTTGAGTAGGCCGCGAAGCGGCCGTATCGAAACCTCACCCCCCGCGACCCCTCGGGTACGTTGGTGAGGTTTCGATACGCCGGGCTTCGCCGCGGCTACTCAACCAACAGGTGGGGCCGGGGTTCGCCGCGGCTACTCAACCAGCAGCCGGGGCCGGGGTTCGCCGCGACTACTCAACCAGCAGGTGGGGCCTGGCGTTGCGGCGGCTACTCAACCAACAGGTGACACCCGGCTTCGCCTCGGGTACTCGACCAGCAGGTGGGGCCGGGCTTCGCCGCGGCTCCACCCGCAGGCGCGACCGCAGCGCCGCGGACTCTACGCCGCGAGGCGCTGCGCTGCGCTGACGGGTACCCAGTCGGGCAGCCCTGGCTTCCAGGCTTGGGGCACCCCGTTCACCATGCGGTACCGCCACGGACCCTTGTCGACGAGTCGGTGGTGCCAGTAGCAGAGCAGTATCCCGTTATTGGTGTGGGTCGGCCCGCCGTCCCGATCCGGGATGACGTGATGCACCTGCAGCACGTAGTGCGGGGCCGTGCATCCCGGGGTCGCACACCGCAGCCCGTCGCGGGCGGCGATGGCGAGGCGCTGCGCCGAGGTGAAGCAGCGCTGTTGCGAGCTGATGCTGGCGATGCGCCCCTTCTGGAGGGTGACGGTGCGGTACCCCGCGGCATCCATGTACCGCAGCACCTCGGCACGCGACACGGGCACGTCGGTGCCGGCCATGGTGCCGATGGGGTCGCCGCCGAGACCGTCGCCCTGCTCGCCGTCGGTGCCACCGTAGCCGTCGTCACCAAGGTCGTCAGCGTTGACGGTCACGAGCACCGTGACCGGAGCACCATTGAGCTGAGGTGCACCTTCTGCTTGGGTTGCGGCGATCAGGATCTCAGCGAACGCGTCATGGCGGCGCTGGTCGGGAGTGCGGTCGTCACTGGTGGCAGGGTCGATCGGGAGGCCGGTGACATCCGTGAGTTCGTCGATGTCACCACCTGCGGGAGCCGAGGCGACGTCAACGAACTTCGGGGTGCGGCGCTGGGCTTCGAGGAGCCCTTCGAGCAGCGCGGCTGTGTCTGCCAGGAGGCGCCCGTTGACTGACCGCAGTCCGTCGACATCGGCAGCACCCACACGCAGGCCGCGGCTGCGCAGGGCACGCTCCTCGCGTGGGCGAGCCCCGTCTGGGTCGACTGCGGACGCGATCTGCCGCACCTCGGCAGTGAGGTAGTCCACCGACACGGGCGACGCGGCCGCACCGGTTGTCGGGTCGATGCCGGAGGCGAGGGTGACCATAAGTTGTTCGGCGGCGGCTTGGACGTCGGACTCCGTGTGGGATGCCACAGCGTCGAGCTCCCGCACGATCAGGGAGGCGGCCTCGAGCCCGACCTCGCCCGCGTCGAGTGCTTCGGCAAGGGCGGGACGCTGCGGTGGGAGCTCCACCCCGGTGAGCGAACGAGACGTGCCCACCGCCGCGGCGACGGCCACACGGGTTCGGGCCGCACGGCGGGAGATCTGCGCAACGTCGGCCACGGCATCCGCCGCCGACCTGAACCCGAACTGCTCGGCAAGCGTGGCGTTCTCAGCCAACGGCGTCGCCACGCGCACCCGCACGGCGTCGGCCAGACGCCCCACCGACTCGACCGCCCCGAGAGCCTCAATCACCTCGGCCGGGGCGCTGTCAGCCACGAGCTCGAGAAGCTCACCGAGTGCCGCGCGGGCGCGCTCAGCGGCGCTCGTGATGCTTGCGCGGCGGGTGATTGACATACCCCAACTTTACCTGAGGATCGAATCTATGTTCGAGTTATCCACAGGAAAAGCCCGGAAAATGGCCTGACTTTGTGCCGAGTGTTCCGATGTGGCGGGGGGGGCGACTAGTGATCGGGGTTCGTGGGCCATTCGGTTGCGGACGTGAGGTTTCGATGACGCCGGGGCTTCGCCCGCGGCTACTCAACCAGCAAGGACGGACACAGCGCCGCACGCTCCACAGCACAGCGCCGCAGGCTCCACAGCACAGGGCCCCGCACGCTCCACAGCACACCGCCGCAATCTCCTCCCGCTACAGCCCCAGCTCGCGAAGCTCCTCATCCATCCGCCGCGCGATCTCCGCGTACCCCGCATCGTTCGGATGCAACGCGTCCTCCGCCATCCACTCCTGGTGCCCGTCGAGCCAGTGCGACGCTCCCCCGATGTACTCGAAGCCTTCCGCGAGAGCGGCGTCCCGCACCCACCCGATGATGGCCTCCACCGAGTCGGAGCGAACCTTGGTGTACCAGAACGGTTCGACGACGATGATGCGGGCATCCGGCAGCTCTTTCGCCAACCGTGAGAAGTCGGCCTCGATCTGCGGCTGGATCTCGGGGCCGCGGGTCTCGAAGACGAAGTTGTCGTTGATGCCGAGGGCGACGATCACGATGTCGGGGTCGTCCGCGATGATGTCGCCCGGGACATCCGGAAACTCGTCGCGCCGACGGATGAACCCGAGCCCATCGATGCCGTGGTTGAGCTCCGTCCACCCGCGCATCTCGCTGATGATCGACGACCACCGCAGGGATGGGTCGGATGCCGCCTTGCCTCGCGTGTACGAGTCGCCGTAGAACGACACTGTCGCGCCGGGCCCCGTCGTGCACCCGGTGAGCAGGAGGAGCGTCAGCAGCGCAGCGGCGACCCGCCGAACTACCACGTGGCCCCGCCGTCGGGCGAGATGCCGAGCGAGGTGCCCGCCCACACCCACAGCGCACCCGGCACGGACGACATGGCCACGTTGCCCGGCGTCGCAACGCTCACGAAGCATCCGGCGACGAGCCCGTCGGCGTTGCTCGGCTCTGGAGTCAGCCCGCGCAGCTCGACACCCTGGCACTCAGTGCGGCCGAGACCGCCGGTGAGGTAGCCGTCGGGTGTGGCCGTGATCACGGATGCCCCGGCGATCGCGAATCCGTCATCCCAGGTGACCGCGCCATCCACCGAGCGCACCACACTCCCATCGGAGCACAGCACGGCGACCTCGAGCGCTCCGCGCGACGCGATGCCCGCAGGGTCACACGGTGAGGTGTGGGCGGTTCCGAGCAGGTAGACGATGGGCCCCTGGCCGGGCACGAAGTACCACTCGTCGGCGATCGCCTCGTTGGAGACGGCCTGCCAACTCTCGTCGACCAGGGACGTGAACTGGTACGAGCCGCAGTCGGCCGTGCTGAGCGTAACCATGCCCACCACGCCCTCGGCGACCGCGCCGAAGGCGAGCACTCCACTGGCGTTCGTGCCGGTGCTCGCGTCGAAGCGTGCCCAGGCGTCGCCGCCGGTTGTGGTCAGTTCGGGCCAGATCATCGAGGTGGGGCAGGTGCCGGCATCCGTTCGCCAGGCGAGCTCACCGTCGACCGCAGCGATGAACCGCTTCTGCGGCACCGCGAGCAGTACCTCGTCTTCGGGGGTCTCGGTCGGCGCCGTGGTGACACGGGGCGTGGGCGTCCAGGGGATGAGCGCCGACTCGGGCGGATCGTTGGGCGTGAGCGCGAGGGCAACCAGCACAACGGTCGCGGCGGCCACGACCGCGATGATCGGGATGATCCACCAGCGGTTCTGCCCGGTGCGAGCGTTGTGAATGCTCACGCCACTTCTCCTCGCGGTGCCAGCGCGAGCCGGATCACCCGGTGCACCTCGTCGATCGCGGGCGCGAGTTGGCTGCCGGTGAGTGCGTAGCGCTCGTCACCCTGCATGTATGGGTCGACGACGTCGTCGTCTTCGGGGGATGCCGCCGGCTCCACCTGCCCTCGACGCGAGGCGATCAACGCCACGAGCGCGTCCAGCCGTGCTGACGCGGGGCGCTGGGGCAGGGCTGTGATGTCAAGGAAATCCCAGGAGTCGAGGTCTGCCGATAGCCGTGCGAACTCACGGATGGTGACAGTGTATCGACTTGCTTTCGGCACAAGGGAGACGATTTCGCGCCGGTGCTCGCGCGACATCGCGAGCACGAGATCGGCGTCGAGGATCTGCTGTTCGGTGAGTTGCCGCGCGGTGTGCCCCGACGGATTGCCGCCGAGACTTGTGGAGAGGTTGGCGGCTTGGTCGGGCATCCCGTCGCCGACGAGTGCCCGAAACCCGGCACTCTCGAGATCGATGATGCCGCGCAGGTCTGCCATCTTGGCGCGGAGCACCTGTTCGGCCACGGGTGACCGGCAGACGTTCCCAGTGCAGACGGTCAGGATGCGGAACCTGGCCATGCGAGTCGTTCTCCTTCGGGTGGGGAGGCCCCTCTACTCCTTGAGGCGAAGCTGCAACGGGTCCACGTCGGAGTACCCGCCGTAGTAGTTGCCGTAGCCGTAGGAATCGGGACCCTTGGTGGGAAGCATGGTGAGCACGGCGCCAAGCACCTTGCTCTCGATGTGCTCGAACGACCGAAGTGCGGCGGCGAGCTCGTTGCGCTTGGTGCGTCCGGCGGCGACGATGACGATCGCGCCGGTCGTGAACTTGGACAGCACTGCTGCATCGGTGACGGGCAGCAGCGGTGGAGCATCCACGAGCACGAAGTTGAAGGTCTTGCCGAGTTCCGTCAGCAGGTTCGCCATCGCGCTCGAGCCGAGCAACTCACTCGGGTTCGGGGGGATGCGCCCTGCCGGAAGCACGTACAGCTCGTTACGGCCCCACTTCTGAAGCACGTCCCCCAGCTCGGCGCGACCGATGAGCACGTCGGTCAGACCGACGGCACCCTCGAGCCCCATGTAGTCCGCGATGGCCGGCCGCCGAAGGTCGCCGTCGATCACCGCGACACGCGCACCGGTTTCGGCGAGCGCGATCGCGAGGTTGGCGGTGGTCGTCGTCTTGCCCTCGCCAGGAACAGAGGATGTCACGACGAACACTCGAGGCCCACTGTCGAGGTGCACGAACTGAAGGTTCGTCCTCAGCGCGCGGAACGACTCGGCCCGCGAGCTGCGCGGATCAGCGTGCACAATGAGTGGCCGCTTCTTCGCGTCGGGGTCGAACCCAATGCCACCGAGGATGGGGGCTGGAGTGATCGCCTGCACGTCCTGGGGGCCATGAACCCGCGTGTCGAGTACGTGGCGGAGAATCGCCGCTCCGAGTCCAGCAACAAGTCCAACGAGGAGTCCCAATGCGAGGTTCTGCCGCGTGTTCGGGACGTACGGCTCCACCGGGACGACTGCAGGCCGGATAGGTTCGATCGTCACCAAGCTGGGTTGACCACCCGATGGGGCCTCAAGCTGATTGACGATAACGTCTATGAAACTCTCTGCGACTGCGTTGGAGATGTTGGCGGACATTACAGGATCAACGTCGTTGACCGTGATTTCGATCACGGTGGTGTCCAAAGGCGAAGCAGTGGAAATTTGTCCAGCCAGCTCTGCCGCACTTATGTTTAGTCCGAGTTCCTCGATCACCGGATCGAGCACCCGGGGGCTCCGAGCCACGATCGCGTACGACTTGACCTTCTGCTGTGCGAACGTGCTCCCCTGAACCAGTTCTCCTGTGGTCGACTCGCCCGAAGTGCGTACTGAGACGAACAGCGCGGTCGTAGCTTGGTACCGAGGCGTCGTGATGATCGAGAATGCGGCTCCGCCCGCGACTCCAAGGAGCGACAGGAGGACGATGAGGATCCAGCCTTTCCGTACTATGCGAATGTAGTCCCGAAGTTCCAAGGGTCGCCTTCCTGTATGTCCCGCGGACTAACCGTCGCTTGTCGGCACAATCCTGTGATCCGAGTTGACATAACCCTACGGGCGCCCGAGGCCCACGTACGTAAACCCCGCCGAACGCCAAGCCTGCGGGTCCAGACAGTTCCGCCCGTCGATTACCGTTGCCGCGGGAGCCAACTGGGCAACTTCCGAGGGGTCCAGGTCACGATATTCACTCCACTCTGTTACGAGCACCACAACGCTAGCTCCCGTGAGCGCAGCAGCCGTCGTCTCTTCGAAAGCTAACTGTGGATGCAGCCGCCTGGAGTTCTCGATCGCTTGTGGATCCGTCGCGATCACGTCGGCACCGAGACCCTTCAACCGGACGGCAACGTCCAGAGCTGGCGAGTCTCGCACGTCATCAGAATCAGGCTTGAACGAAAGTCCAAGGACAGTGACCTTCTTCCCCAGAGGCTCCTGATGCAAGGCATCCAGCGCGAGCTCGACCACCCGATCCCTCCGCCTGAGATTAATCGCATCGACCTCCTTGAGGAATGCGACGGACTGTCCACGGCCCAGCTCTTCCGCTCTCGCAGCGAAAGCCCTGATGTCCTTAGGCAGGCACCCGCCGCCAAAGCCCACGCCGGCGTTTAGGAATCGACGCCCGATCCTCGCATCGAACCCGATTGCATCCGCAAGTTTCGTCACGTCCGCGCCGGTGACCTCGGCGATCTCTGCCATTGCATTGATGAATGAGATCTTGGTGGCGAGGAACGCATTCGCCGAAACTTTGACGAGTTCGGCAGTTGCGTAGTCGGTGACCACAAGCGGAGTCTCGTTGGCAATCGCCGTCGCATAAACCTCGTTCAACAGGGCGGTAGCGCGGTCCCCCCCTTCGCCCTCCGGCACGCCGTACACGAGCCGATCCGGCCGGATCGTGTCTTCCACTGCAAATCCCTCGCGAAGAAACTCAGGGTTCCAGGCCAAATCCGCCCCGCTTCCGTTGAGCTTCTCGACGAGTCGCGATGCTGTGCCGACGGGGACGGTCGATTTGCCAACTACAAGATCCCCCGATGAGAGGTACGGCAGTAGTGCATTAACCGCAGAATCGACGTAGCTCAGGTCCGCAGCGGCTTCGCCCTTGCGCTGCGGCGTGCCTACCGCAATAAAGTGAACCGAGGCACCTTGAGCCTCGGCCATATCAGTGGTGAACGTCAGCCTCCCGGTCGCAATGGCGGAAGTCAGAACTTCTGGCAATCCCGGCTCAAAGAATGGCGCGCGGCCTTCCGCTAGGAGTCCGATCTTCTGCCAGTCGACATCCACACCAACGACCTCGTGACCCAGTTCCGCCATGCTCGCGGCATGGACCGCACCGAGGTACCCACACCCAATTACGGATAACTTCAATTACTCCCCCAGAGTCGATCTTGTGTCACACGCGACTTACTCGCGCAAGGTCGCAATGTTCTCGCGATACCAGTCGACCGTGGACCGAATGCCCTCGTCGAGCCCGATAGATGCTGTCCAGCCTGCCGCGGTGAGCTTCGAGACATCAAGGCGCTTCTGGTGCGTGCCGTCTGGCTTCGTGGCATCCCACGTTGTTTCGCCCTCGAACCCAACCACGCGCGCAATCGTGTCCGCGACGTCTTTGATGGTTACGTCGCTGCCCGTGCCCACATTAATCTGGGGTGCCCCATCATAGTTCTCTAGAAGGTGAAGGCACGCTGCGGCCATATCGTCCACGTGAAGAAACTCGCGGCGAGGCGAGCCCGTACCCCAGTTCGTGACAGCTCCCGCGCCGGAACTCACGGCCTCGTCATAACGACGGATCAGTGCGGGCAAGACGTGCGATCCCTTCGGTGAGAAGTTATCTCCGGGGCCGTAAAGATTCGTGGGCATCGCTGATATCCACGGCAAACCGTACTGTCGGCGTACCGCCTGGATCTGCAGAATGCCCGCAATCTTGGCGATCGCGTACGCATCGTTTGTCGGCTCGAGATACCCAGTAAGGAGGTACTCCTCCTTAATCGGCTGCGCCGATTCACCGGGATAGATGCACGACGAACCGAGAAAGAGCACTCGCTCGACGCCCGCTTTCAGCGCTGCGTCGAGCACGTTAACCTGCACCTGAAGATTCTCCGAAATGAAGTCCACTGGGTAGGTGTTGTTGGCCAGGATTCCACCGACCTTCGCAGCGGCAAGTACAAGGTATCTGGGCCTTACCTCGTCGATGTAGTCGAAGACTGAAGGTCGATCAGTGAGGTCGAGCTCGGCATGAGACCGGCCGACGAGATTGGTGAAGCCCTCGTCCTGAAACTTTCGCCAGATCGCTCCGCCCACGAGTCCTCTGTGGCCAGCGATGTAAACGGCGGCGTCCCTATCTAGGGCACCGGTCTTGTAATCGGCGAGGTTCGCGACGCTCACGCCTTCCAGCTTTCTAGCGCAGGGGCGTCGATCCATGCGGCGCCTTGGTGCTCAAGTTCTTTGACGTCTGCATCCACCATGATCTTCGCAAGTGCTGCGCCGTCGACCGTGGGGACCCAGCCCAGCGTGCTCTGGGCCTTCGTCGAATCACCGATGAGCGCATCCACCTCCGTCGGGCGAAGGTATCGCTCGTCGAACTTCACGAACTCCTGCCAGTCGAGATCAACGTGCCCGAAGGAGGCCTCAAGGAATTCTCGGATGGTGTAGCCGACGCCCGTTGCGAGCACGAAATCGTCGGGTTCTTCTGCCTGAAGCATGCGCCACATGCCCTCGACGTACTCCGGCGCGTATCCCCAGTCGCGCACTGAATCCAAGTTACCTAGATAGAGATCGTTCTGAACGCCTGCTTTGATTCGCGCGACCGCGCGCGTGATCTTTCGCGTGACGAACGTCTCACCGCGGCGCGGGGACTCGTGGTTGAAGAGGATTCCATTGGTGGCGAAGATGCCGTAGGCCTCGCGGTAGTTCTTGGTGATCCAGAAGCTGTAGAGCTTGGCGGCCGCGTAGGGGGACCGTGGATAGAACGGGGTGGTCTCGCTCTGCGGAGGAGGCGTCGCACCGTACAACTCTGACGAGGACGCTTGGTAGAACTTCGGGTGAATGCCAGCCTCGCGAACCGCTTCCAGAATTCGCACTGTGCCAGTCCCGGTCGTATCCGCCGTGTGCTCGGGCTCGTCGAAAGAGACTCGAACGTGGGACTGGGCCGCGAGGTTATAGATCTCGTCGGGCTTAATCTGGTCGATCAGGGTTACAAGCCTCGCGCCATCACTCAGGTCGCCGTAGTGCAGAAACAGCCTGGCAGAAGGCTCGTGTGCGTCTACGTAGATGTGGTCAAGCCTGTGCGTGTTGAAAGTTGAGGCCCGTCGCACGAGCCCATGAACTTCGTAACCCTTGAGCAAGAGCAACTCGGCCAAGTAAGAGCCATCTTGGCCAGTAATGCCTGTGATGAACGCGCGCTTAGTCAACTAGCCCCCCAGAGCTGATTTTTGGAGCGCGTCCATCGGGGACGCACACCGATGGACTGCTTCCAGAGCATAGCGGCTGTCCACCACCCCCATGTTGCGGGTCGGCCGCGTTCACAAAAACGAAACCTTCTTAGTGCAGAATGACCCGCATGGGGATCGATTTGGGGAGCAGTTCGGCCATGCCCAGTTGCGGCATGAATGTCTGATGTGTTCCGCGCGACCGCGCAGCCCAGGTCCCTTTCGCCCGCAGCGCGAGCCGGCCTCGATGTGGCTCGGGCGAGCGCAGCTCTTTACGTGGTCGCGCATCACGTCGTCAATGTGCCTGGCCCGATCGGTGTGGTGTTCTCGTTTGGTCAGGAGGCCGTACTGGTATTCTTCTTGCTGAGCGGCTTCGTCATATTCGCGAACGAGAAGAGCAGGGTCTCGAGTCCCGCCGGCTATTTTCTGCGTCGACTTCGACGCATCTATCCGCCAATCGTTCTCGCCATGCTGGTTTCGCTGGCCCTGTGGGCACTGGGCTACATCGCCTCGGAGCCAACTTGGGAGTCGGCTGTCGGCACGCTGGCCTCATTGCAAGACATCAGCTTCCTAAAACCAGGCGTGATCGTTGATCCGTTCCTAGGAAATGATCCCCTCTGGTCGCTGTCTTATGAAGTCTTCTTCTACGCGATATTCCCGGCTGTGATGATTGCTTGGCGCCGATCCGAGAGAGCCACGCGGATGGCGGTTCCAGGGCTGGCAGTGCTGGCTTATGTCACCTACCTGCTGGCGCCAAACCACTTCTCTCTGGTGGGCGCGTATTTCTTGGTCTGGTGGCTCGGCGCGATGCTCGCCAACGCGTACCTCAACGACACCCTGTCGATGAAGTCGCTGGCGCCCGAACTATTGGGACAGGGGGTCCTCGTCGCGGCCGCGCTGGCCGGCGTGGCCCTCTACGGATACAACGGTTTAGGTTTCTTCCCTTTCCTGATGGTGCGACATTTTGTCATCGCCCTCGTCTTGACAGCGGTACTACTCGTCCCGACCATAAGGTCCGGGCTATCCCGAATGTGCATGCGAATAGCAGGCCCTGGAGCCGCGGTCGCTTCGATTTCGTACGGAATTTACGTGATGCATTACCCCTTGATGGTTCAAACTCGCCCAACTGGGCTTGGCATTGTCGGGGCGACGATACTCACAATCCTCCTGGCATGGGTCGCGGACAAGGGTCTCGCAAGAATTCTTCCGAAAGCTCCGAAGGGATAGACCAGATGGGCAACTCAGGAATGTTGGATGGGCTGTCAATCTGCCTCGCAGGCATCAATTACGCGCCCGATTCCACAGGAATTGCGCCGTACAACACCGCCATGGCCGAGGCACTTCGTGATGCGGGTGCCGACGTTCACGTCGTGACTGGCATCCCCCACTATCCGGAATGGCGGGTGAAGGACGAGCATTACCTCAAGGGGTCTCGCTGGGATGAGGTGATCGAGGGCGTCAAGGTGACCCGACTCAGGCACCACGTGCCACCGAGATCGAATCTCGCCGGACGCGCTCGAATGGAAGCGAGCTTCCTGGCTCGGGCCATGACTACTATCCGCCGCGACAGGTCGGACGTCGTCATTGCAGTGACGCCCTCGATGTCGGCGCTCGGGGCCGGGGTTTACGGCAAGAAAGGCAGACCGCTCGGTGTCTTGGTCCAGGACCTCACGGGAAACGCCGCCGGCGAGTCAGGCACAACGGGGAGGGGCGCCTCCCGATGGATTGCAGGCTACGAGTACTCACTGGTGCGGAGCGCTGATCTAGTTGGGGTGATTACCCCTCAGTTCGGCTCAGTCCTCGCTGCAAACGGAATTGAACCCGAGCGAGTCGTCGAGATTCCGAACTTTACCCACATCACCCCTTCCGCTTCGACGAAAAGTAGCGCTCGGCGGGAGCTCGGTTGGCCTGAAGACCAATTCCTCGTTGTTCACACGGGGAACATGGGCATGAAACAGGGGCTCGACTCCGTCATCGAAGCAGCTGGAATCTCTGCCAAGAACAATCTAGGTGTCACCTTCGTCCTCGTCGGCGATGGCAATCAGCGTGCCGACTTAGAAGCGCGGGCGGGGGATCTGTCGACCCTTCGTTTCGTGGATCCGCTCGGCGCGAAGGAGTACCCGCTAGCACTCGCCGCAGCGGACGCCCTTCTACTCAACGAGAGGCCTGGGGTGAGGGAGATGTCGTTGCCAAGCAAACTCACTTCTTACACGAGCGCGACTCGGCCCATAATCGCCGCTACCGAACCCGGAGGCATCACGCACTCAGTCGTTACCTCAGATCGCGCTGCGATAGTTATCGCGCCCGGCGATCCCTTCGCGCTTACCGAGGCGGCACTCGCTCTTTCGACTGACGCGCCCCGTGCGGCTATATTTGCGGCAAGCGCTCGGGCCATGCACGAGTCTCGTTACGCACCGACGCAAGCCAAGGCGCGATATGTTGCTTTTGCGAAGAGGCTGGGGGGTCTAGCGTGACACGCAATCTTGCGGGCTTCAGTGGCGCCGGTTACGACAAGGGGCGAGGATTTCTGTGGCAAGCCCTTTGGGTCGCTACCTCCTCGCTGGCGTTCGAACGGAGCTGGTGTCCGTCTGTGATTCGAGTCGCTCTCTTGCGAGCATTCGGCGCCACCGTAGGACGAGGAGTCTTGATTCGCCAGCACGTTAGAGTGCACTGGCCTTGGAAACTGAAGATCTCGGACAACGTCTGGATCGGGGTGGACGCATGGTTGCTAAACCTGGAGCCCATCTCGATCGGCTCAAACGTGTGCATCTCGCAGGATGCATTTCTTTGCACCGGCAGCCACGACAGCATGTCTGTCACGTTCGAGTTTGACAATGCTCCGATCGTGGTCGAAGACGGCGCGTGGATAGCTGCGCGCGCGACCATCTTGCGCGGTGTCACGATTGGAGCCGGCGCCGTCGTTGGAGCTACAGCACTGGTTGTCAAGTCAGTTCCCGCCGGCGCGAAGGTACTGGCACCTCCAGCAAGTGTCCGCTGAGAAGCTCCACGACTAGCTCACGAATCAAAGGATGTAGCGTGCAGAAAATTCCACTCACGGTCGTCGTTCTGACCAAGAACGAAGAGGCGGGCATTGCGAAAACCCTCGGGAACCTTCGAGAGTTTGAACAGGTTGTCGTCGTTGATTCGAACAGCGATGATCGCACCGTCGAGCTAGCGAACGAGGCCGGAGTAGAGGTGGTGAATTTCACCTGGAACGGTGAATACCCAAAGAAGAAGCAATGGGCTATCGAGAACTGTAAACCTCGGCACAATTGGATTCTCTTGCTCGACGCGGATGAGTATCCCTCCGCGGAACTCGTCGACGAGCTTCGAACTCTGTCACCCAACCTTTCTGCTTCAAGAAACGCCGCTTTCGACATCCATCTGAGCTATCGATTCGCCGGCAAATTCCTCAAGTTCGGCCATCGGGTAACCAAGAGGTCACTCTTGAATCCAGGCCGCAGCGCTTTCCCGGTAGTCGATGACCTCGGCGCTAGCGGAATACGTGAGGTCGAGGGCCACTATCAGCCGGTAGCTGAGGGGCCCCTTGGGTCACTTCGCGGTCGTCTGCTTCACGACGACCAAGATCCTGTGAGCAGCTGGTTCGAACGCCACAACCGCTATTCCGATTGGGAAGCCCACCTCCGTCTCAACGAGGAAGCGCGACGAGACATCGCATCGAAGCGCACGGCGAAGGGAGCATTCTTTGATCGGGTGCCCTTCAAACCTTTGGTTTTCTTCCTCTATTCGTACTTTGGGAGACTCGGGTTTTTGGACGGTCGCGCCGGCTTTGATTACACGGTGGCACTTTCCATGTACTACTGGCAGATCGGCGTGAAGGTTCGTGAGAAGCGGCGCAGCGTTGAATAGAGACAGCAAGATCCTGCAACTCGCGAATAGCCTTGGCGCAGCTGACGGAGGACCGGCCCGGAATGCCTTCGAACTGAATCAGGCACTCAACGCCATACCCGGTATCAGCGTCCAGCTGGTCTCGATGAATGGGGAGCTGGGATTGGTCCATGACCACATTCGCTCCAATCTCGCTATCCAGGATCCGAGACCACTAGGAATGGGTTCTTCTGGCGCCAGCCACGACTCGGTGAGTTTCTGGCATCTGGTCAGTCGCCTTCGCAATGCGGATTCGCTAATTGTCCACGGGTACTTCCTGTGGTGGGTACCCATCTTCGTGGGCATCGCGCGCTTGTTTCGTGTCCGCGTCGCGCTGATGCCACACGGTTCTCTGACATCCCATCAGCAGAAGTTCTCGCGTCGGAAGAAAGCGGCGTTTGAATTGCTGGCAGGTTGGTGGATGCGTCGCTCGGTCTGGGTTTTCGCTACCGGGTCAGAGATCGAAGCCCATGAGCTTCGCGAGAGATTTCCACGCGTAAGCGCGAGAGTGACGGGGGTGGGGACGCGGATACCCAGCACGCCTTCGTTGTCTCCGATTGGGGACCCGATCTCACTACTGACGATGTCACGACTTGCTCCGAAGAAACGAGTTGATCTCTGCATCGCAGCTGCTGGCGTTCTACTATCGCGAGGCGTTCGGGTTCAACTCGACATCGCCGGCGACGGCGACTCTCACGTAGTCGATGCGCTGCATGATCAGGTCATCGAGCTGGGTATCACGGAACACGTGCGATTTCTGGGTCTCGTTACGGGCGAAGAGAAAGAAATGGCGTTCACAAAGGCGGACGTCTTTCTGCTGCCAAGCGAAGACGAGAACTTTGGGATCGGGGTGGCGGAGGCTGCGGCCCACGGAGTTCCCGTCGTGTCGTCAGCAGCTGTAGCTGCGGCATCGATGCTAAGTGTGGAGAGTCGCGAACTTGTTTCCTCACTTTCAGCGACAGCCCTCGCGAACTCGATCGAACTAGTCGCGAATGACTATGGCGGTCGCCGGCAGGCTGTCCGCAACGACGCTATTCGGCTCTTCAGCTGGGAAGCAGTGGCTTCACGCTGGATGGACGCCCTCCAATCTCCTCGCTGAAGCCAACGGAACACTTGACAACGCCAAGACTACGAAAGGACGGCAGTATGACGACTCTCGTTTACGTGAGCACTTCGCATCCGTCGTACTCCGAGACATTCGTTACTTCGGAAATAAAGGAGATGCGACGACTCGGTTACAACGTCTACTCCTATTCCCTTCGGGTGCCCCCCGTAGATCTAGAACCCGCTGCGCCGCACATAGGTCGGCCGGTTCGAACGTGGGGGTTGGCACCCTGGGTGATTGTCGCCGCCGTCGTCTATCCGTTCAGCAGGAAGTCCCGGGTTTCGTTGTCTAGTCCAGCCCGCACGCTCTTTGGGCTGGCCCACGGGCTTCGGCTCCGTTGGCTGATCCAGAAGCTGGGATCACAGGATGTCCTAGTTCACGCGCACTTTTTGGCGCGTCCGGCTGAAGTGGCGAGGATCGCCACGCTCCACCGAGGGCGTGCGATGGTCACCGTGCACGCGGCAGACGCGCAGGTAAGCGAAGGCGAGCGAACGGCCGAATTCTTGAGCCACTTCGCTTTATTCCGTTGCGCTAGCAGAGCCATCGAAGCAGCGCTACTAGAACACCATCCAGACCTACCAACTTTGTGGGTTCCGTGCGTAGTTGACCTCCCCGCCCCTGGGTCTTCCCCCACACCTCCTCTTGGCCGGAACGTCGTTACGGTCGCGCGCCTCATTGACACGAAAGGCTTCGCAGAAATGATGAGCGTGATGAGCCTGGTGTCGGAACAGATGCAAGGCGTCCGATGGACCATAGTGGGCGGTGGTCCGCTCTTGCCCGATATCGCAGCTTGGGCTAAAGCCACCCCGAATCTCGATGTCCATCTCCTTGGCGCCCTCCCACATTCATCGACGTTGGACACCCTTCAAAAGGCCGATGCATTTCTCCTCCTTCCAAAAACCGTGATCGACGAGAGAACCGGCAAGTGGAAAGGAGACGGGCTTCCAGTAGCGATCTTGGAAGCTATGTGGCTAAGAGTTCCGGTTATAGTCACCCCGGTGGGTGGAATTCCGGAACTGGTCAACGAAGCAACCGGGCACCTGGTGGACAGCGATCAGATCGATTCGATAGTCGCACTACTAACACGCGTACTCACGAGTGGCGATGACGCGAGTCGGCTGTCCTCAGGGCAGGACGCTATCAAGAGGGATTATCTCCCACAGACGACATCAGCTCGACTCTCGGATGGGATCGAATCGGTGATGTCGCAGTTCGATGCGTCAGCGACAAGTTGATGAGCGCGAAGGAAAGCACGTCACCTAGGCCGGACCGGCAATTATCGTTCCTCCATGCAAGCAACGTCGCGCACTATGGCCACGTGATAGCCGCGGCATCGCGGCACTTCGACCCGGTGTCCCTGGTGACACGTTTCGAGGTCACTCCCAACCAAGTGTCTTCCCTGCGGCGGCTCGGAATACCTCGGCGCTTCGTGGATCTCGTGAAACGCCGAATGGTGGATGACAGGATAGGCCTTTCGGGACGGCGGCACTCGTTCGGTCTTTCACAGTTTTTACTTCCCGCAATTGCCCGAACGCCTTGGAGTCATGGGCCGCGGGATATCCGATTCGTGACGAGTCAGTATGCGCGGCGTGTAGCGCGCATATCACCTCGCGCCGACGTGTTTCATTTTATCGAGGGCCTCGGGTACAGATCGCTACGACAGACCGATTTCGCGCTCAGCATATGTGAGCGGAGGAATTTCCATCACGCTGTCTACGAGAGTCCCCTCGAACCTAATCTCGACTTCCCAGAGAACGCAGTACCCGATCCCATTGGGGCGATTCTCGAGGAGGAGTACAGCCGAGCAGACCGAATCTTGGTCTACTCGGAGGTGGCGCGCGAGTCGTTCCTAAGCCGAGGATTTGATCCATTGAAAGTCTCGGTCGCACCGATCGGGCTTGGCAGTCAGTTACCGCAGACCGCGCGTAGACGTGATCCCCATTTGTTCCTGTACGTCGGCAGGGGCAACATTTTCAAGGGCATCGACGTCGCAGTCGCAGCTATCACCTCTCTTGGGCAGCCCTATCGACTGGTCGTCGCCGGGCCCGCTTCTGCGGAAGTACAACGGTGGTTGCGACAGTTTCCGAATGTGGCATATCGGGGAATTCTCGGCCGAGAGGCGCTACGTGAGCTCTATTCAACGGCCAGCGCCCTTTTATCCCCCTCAGTGGAGTCCTTCGGTCTCGCTGCCTGGGAAGGCATCGGACACGGGCTTCGGTTGATAGCGAGCGACACTATGGGCGCGACAGAGTACATTCCAGCGCACCTTAGGACTGTGTTAGTCGGGCGGGACGTGCAAGCTTGGTGCGAGGCCGTTCTGGCGAATGACTCTTCCATCGATGACGAGACTCGGCGACGCGACGGACTTGCGGCAGTAAACGCCATGTCTTGGGAACGGGCATCGTCCGCGCTCGATTCGATCTATACCGATCCCCAGATTGGACAATGACTTGAATATCACAGTCTTCAGCCACAAATTCCACCCGGATCTGGGCGGCATCGAGACGATGTCTGCGTTGCTTGCGAAGGATTTTGCCGCGAGAGGAAACTCCGTAACTCTTGTCACGCATTCGGTAATTGGGGAGTCCGATCCCTCGCCCGACAGCGAGCGAACCTACGAAGTTCTGAGAAGACCCTCAGCCTCGGCCTTGATGCGCGCAGTCCGGAATAGCGATGTTGTCTTTCACAACAACATCTGTCTCCAGTTCGCTTGGCCTTTGGCGCTGTATAGGCGCCCCTGGGTGATCGCGGTGCGAACGTGGATCCGCCGGAACGACGGATCCCTTTCCGTTCGTGACCGCGTCAAGCACCTGCTCCTGAAGACCGCCCGAGTAATCTCAATCAGCCCAGCTATTGCAGACCACCTACGCACGCAATCCGTGGTGATCCCGAACGCCTATCGCGACGGTGTGTTTCGGATCACTCAAGGTGTCGAGCGAACTCGAGGAAGCTTGGTGTTTGTGGGCAGGCTTGTGCCGAGTAAAGGCGCCTCAGTCCTCCTCCGCGCCATCGGAAGGTTGGCAATTGAGGGCCTACGCATCCCCGTGACCATCGTCGGCTCAGGACCCGAGGAGCAGAGCCTTCGCACTCTTGCCAAGGACTTGGGAATCGAGAGTATCGTCGAGTTCTCCGGCCCTCGCACAGCGCCTGAGTTGGTAGAAATCCTGAATCGCCACGACATTATGGTGGTTCCCTCGGTGTGGGATGAGCCGTTCGGAATCGTCGCACTCGAGGGCATGGCCTGTGGCTGTGTGCCCATAGTTTCGGAAGGGGGCGGACTAGGAGGTGCAGTCGGAGATGCGGGAGTAACTGTGCGGAACGGAGACGAAGCCGACTTATCGGATGCAATTCGTCGGCTTGTCCACGACGACGAGGAAATGAGTCGGCTACGTGGCCTAGCGCCCGGCCACCTCTTGAAGCACACGGCCGCGACGATGGCCGATAGCTACTTCGAGGAGATCTCCAAGGCAGTACGCGCATGAGCATGCCCCCCTCTAGTCCAGCTCGAACATGACGCAGCCTCGCTCGAGCGCTTGGCTGAAGCTACTAAGTCGCTTCGTCTCGGTCCAGATCCTCGTGCAGGTTCTCGGCTTCATCACGGGCCTGCTCGTGGTTCGCACCCTGGACAAGCCCTCCTACGCACAGTACGCGGCTATTGCAGCAATCATCGCGTCGATGATTCTGGTATCCGATGGGGGTGTTTCGTCGACCCTACTTTCAGTAGGCTCGCGGGTTTTCCGATCGAAGGATCGAATCGCCGCTCTTTTCACGACGGCGGGAAGGTATCGCGCCTGGATTGGCGCTGGAGTTTCGCTCCTCTCGGCACCACTCCTGATCTTCATCTTGATTAGGAACGGAGCCACTGTCGGGGACTCGTTAGTGTATGCGGCGATAGCCGTTGCGTCATTCTGGCCCACAGTCGCAAAGGGGATCTCGCAGAACTACTTGCGACTCGCAGGTGCGGCGGTGAGGATCCAGATCTACTCGCTCGTCGCCGCAGTCGCACGAGTGGTGTTGGTCCTTGCACTCAGCTCTCTTGGTTTCGACACCCTGCTGCCGTACCTACTGGTCAGTGTGGTCGCCGCAGTCATTGAGATGTTGTTGGTGCGACGATACTTCCGATCGCAAGTCCCCGCATCTGGCGTCTACAGTCCACACTTGGCGTCGATGATCGGTGCAAACCTGAAGCACACGATGCCTTCGACACTGCTGGTGGTGGCCCAGGGTCAAGTACTGTTCCTGCTTTTATCCATCCTCGGAACTCCTGACACATTGGCCGAAGTGGCAGCTCTGTCCAGGTTTGCTCTTGTGTTCGTTCTGTTGAACGCAGCCGTTACCGATATCGGGTCCGGCATAGCCGCCCGCGCGGCCCCAACTCGGCACCGGCTACTGAGGGTGCTAGCCGCAATCGTGGGGTCATACCTCGTGCTCGCAGCGCTCTTCGTCCTCGCAGCTTGGATACTCTCGCCCCAATTGATCTGGCTCCTCGGGCCTCAGTATTCAGGTCTCGAAACGCAACTAGTGATTATCGCCGCGGGCTCGGCGCTAATAAACCTCGCTGTGGCCCTTCGCACATTCAACTACTCGCGCGGGTGGGTGCAGCTTTCGTGGTTGCTTCTGCCTCTGATGGTGGGATGGGTAGCCCTCGGAGTCTTCGTCTTCGACCTGGATACATCTACGGGGGCAGCTCTCTTCATGGCGACTCAGGGGATTGCTACCCTCACCACTCAGGTCGCTTGCGCCTTGGCGGGCTATCGGAAACTGCGCGCTTAGCATCGCGGGAGGGCTATGACACTAGGTTGAGTTGAATTGCAGGTGCGGGTCTAACAGCATCTGCTGCCTGGCCGGTAATCCCGCTGCGCCCAATCGACACAAGTTTTTGGACTCATCCTTGCTAGTGCCGGCGGACGTCCATTGACAGCTCCTTTGGCTCGGGGTCGACGCCCCAAGTTGAGACTGAGCTCCTGTCGGTCGACATCGATATGAGAATGGCGCAGCATATCCCGAACAGTCCCTGAGTAGTCGGCAAGGACGTTATAGAGCCGAAAGCCAGCGTCATAAGGAGTACGGTCATCGTGCCGACCTGCACGGGGTGCAACTGGCCGACTCGAGCAATCATCGTCGCAAGTATTGCAATCGCGAGTATGAGCCTTGCGAAAACGAGAATGTAGCCGAGCAGCCCAAGCTCTACCACCCAACGCACGTAGTCGTCCTCAACCCACGGCACAGCCGACCCCAGGTTTATGCCAAACGCGCTGTGGGCGCCAGCACCCTCGCCGAGCAAACGCGGCTGCTCGGCGAGTGCCCCAAAAGTCTGCACCAGAATGCGCTGCAGGGGATCTTCAGATCGCGAGGCGTTCTCGAAACGAGTACCAAAGGCCACAAGCACTTGAGTAAGAGTGATGTTCACGAACGTCCACCCAGCGAGGAGTAGAGCTCCGACTCCTAGTGTGCGACTGAAAGAAGCACGTCGACCAGCGAACACCTGCTGAAGGAGGATCGCTATGATGACGATCGCAGCGTTGAGGATTGCCCCGCGCGAACCACCCAATGCGATTGCCAGAAAACAGGAGAAAAGGGCGACCACGGCACCCGCCAGCCGCTTACCTCGTTCCCCTGACATGACGACGCCGAGGGATATGGCGAGGGCTAAAGTGACAAATGTAGTCAGCCCGAGAGCCGAGCTGAACGTGCCTGCGGCTCGCACGATTCCGCCGGACGTAGTGAAGGTGGCCTCGGTACCGCCCACTTGAGCGTTGATATAGCTGGAGGTGGGAGTTAAGACCTGCACCACCACGATCGCGGCTTGGATTGGCGCGTAGATGATCAGAATCCAGGTGGCGCGACTCCAGAAGTCCGCGAGTTGGTTCCTCCAAACGACGTAAATCAAGAGTAGCGGCGCGATGTAGTTGCGTAGGCCTGCGATAGCAACGATGGGGTCGAGTATCTCGACCATCACCTGAACTCCAACGAACATGCCGAAAGCCCAGACTGCGGTCCAGAAAATAGTCCCCTTGGCCCGCCCCTCTTTCGCGGGGTATTGCATCGCGACGAGCAACAAACAGACAACTAATAGGCCATCACGAGCGACGTAAAAAACATCGTCGAGGCCAGGAACCCACTTGCGGAATGCGCCTTCAAGGACCCATAAATGGACATAGAGAAGGCTTACATTGGTGAGAATCTGGGAGCGCCGATCCCGCGAATTACCTCGGGTTTCTTGAGGCCCACGAGGCAGTACCCTTCGGATGGCGGGGTCGCCTTTGCCCTCCGCCGCGACGGTGGAACCACGTACTTCTGGGAGGGGCCGCATTCGAATTAATACGCCTTCTCGCTGGCTAGCGCCGCTCCCGCGGTTCGACGGCGGATAAGCAAATCGCCCATGCTTGCCCAGTTCTTTGCGTTATTAAGATCGAGCCGATCAGTGTCTTTCCACGAGACATTGGAGCGCTCACTGATGCCGGTGCCGTCTTCGGTCGTGAAGGACAAGGCACCGTCTTCTAAATCGCCCGCGGACTCAGACCAAACGGCCTGCCTCTCCAGTATTCTCATAGCCCCCACCTTCAGAGTTGCGCTCCCCACAGTCACGAGGAGCGGCCCCATTGGTGACAGTACACGCGGCATGCTCCGATCTCGTGTGCTTTCCATTATCCAGACTGAACAATTCACGCAGATTTCGCGCTCTGTCCGCGGCTCGCGGCGCGCGTCTGTATATGAGGGTCTTGATTCCTCCCGCTCATATAAGCTGCAGAATGTCCGGGGGAAGTTCAGTTATCTGCGGAGTTGGCGTCCACTCGCGGACCTGGACGCAATTCCGTTCTAAACGGGGGGCGGCGCACTTGAGCCATGGCTGCGACATTCAGTTGCTTGATCGATCGCGGGGGCACTTCTGGATGACCGAGTGTCTTGGTCGATCGCCGCGTAGATGCGCCAGGAGCTGCTGCATCGCGAACCCTCGGTGTGGAAAATTCGAACGCAAGCGCGTCGTGCTGTGGGGCAAAGGATGAAGCACGTCCCTGCGCTCGACGGGGTACGAGGAATGGCGATTCTCTTCGTCCTCGGAGCACACGCTTCGGCGTCGAGGTTGGAGTTTGCCGGTCCGACAGGGGTCACGGTCTTCTTCGTCCTCTCCGGGTATCTCATTACGAGTCTGCTTCTCATGGAAGATGCGCAAACCGGCCAGATCCGACTGCTGCCTTTCTACGCCCGACGGGCGCTCCGCCTTTATCCTGCTCTGCTCTTGGCGGTCACGGGAGCTTGGGTCCTTTACGCGGCCACAGGCCAAGCGGAAATCGAGAACTACTGGCTCGACGCCGTTCCGACTCTTCTGTACCTTCGAGATTTTATGATGGCGATGGGGTCCAGCGGATTCCTGTTTGATCACACCTGGTCTCTGGCGGTTGAAGAACAGTTCTACCTAGTTTGGCCGGTGGCACTTATAGCGCTGATCGCGCTTAGCGCCCGACGGGTCCCCCTGATTGCGAGCGTCACCATAGTTGCCGGTTTAGCATTGGCGTGGCGAGTCGTCTCGATGTTTCTCTACGGTCCGGAGCGTGTGTATTTCGCTCCTGATACGAACGCCTTCGCCCTCCTGGCAGGTTGCTCACTCGCAACGGTGTTGTACGGGAGGCTTCAAGGTCGCGGGTCCACCATCCTTGCGCTCGCTTCCACCGCGGCGCTTGCCGGAATACCAGTGCTCGTCGGCTTTCTGACGTCAAACTCTTGGGTAGCACGCAACTGGATTACTCTGATCACGGTTTGTCTTGCAATCGTTCTCTTGACGGCTGCCCCGGGCACGAGTTTTCTTGAATCGAGGATTTTGAGATGGTTCGGCCAGATCTCCTACGGCCTGTACCTATGGCACATCGTGTTTCTGAACCTGAGGATCGACGGGGAGCCGCTGCGAGGGTGGCAACGCGGCGCCGCACTGGGCGCTGCGATCCTCGTGGCTTGGCTGTCGTTCAGGTACTTCGAGCGCCCCATCCTTCGCCTTAAGTCGCGCTTCTCCGCACCTCGGCCAGTCTCCTTGGACGAAGGCTTAGGTGCGGATCCGAAAAGCTAGTAGGCGCCGTCTCTTGCGACGACTGCTCTCGCGGTGCGCCACAGAATTAGCAAGTCACCAGTAATCGACCAGTTTTCGACGTAGTACAGGTCGAGGCGCACGCTGTCCTCCCACGAGAGGTTCGACCGCCCGCTCACCTGCCACAGTCCGGTGATACCGGGCTTCACCAGGAAGCGGCGATGCACGTGGTTCTCGTAGATCGCAACCTCGCGCTCGAGCGGCGGGCGCGGACCCACTAGCGACATGCTGCCACCGAAGACATTGAAGAGTTGAGGTAGTTCGTCGAGGCTGTAGCGACGGAGAACGCGCCCGATCGGGGTTACGCGCGGGTCATCCTTCATTTTGAAGAGCACGGAGTTGCCTTCTGTCCGCTGCTGTTCTTGGAGTTCCGCCAGGCGAGCTTCGGCGTCGATGACCATGGAGCGGAACTTCAGCATCTCAAAGTGCTTTCCGTTCAACCCAACGCGCTCCTGTCGGAACAACACCGGTCCCGGAGTGCTGAGGCGCACGATGAGCGTGATCGCGATGAGCACGGGCGATAGCAGGATGATGAGCGCGCTCGAGGAGATCACGTCGAATGCGCGCTTTCCGAAACGAGTAAGCCCTTCGTATCGCGGCGTCTCGACGTGAATGAGCGGGAGTCCGGCAACTGGTCGCATGTGGATGCGCGGGCCACCGATATCGGTGAGGCTCGGGGCCACGACGAGGTGCTGGCGACCGGGCTCCAGCGACCAGCTGAGCTCGCGGATGCGCTGTGGTGGCAACTCGTCACTGCTCGTCACCACTACTGTGTCCGCACCCGTCGCCGCCAGCGCCTTGTGGAGTTGCTCGAGGTTGGTCGATACAGGGACGTCACTATCGGGGAGGTAGCCGGCAATTTCCGAGCCCGGCGTGCACGCGCCAACAACGAGGTAGCCAGCCTGCGGCTGGCGTCTTAAGTCGTCGGCGATCGCGACAACGCTCGCTCTTGACCCGACTAGCAACACCCGCGAGGTGTAGCGTCCGCGTCGCCGCTGGGCGGCAAGCCACTTACGCCAAGCGAGGCGCGATAGCAGGAGCGCCAGGAGGCCCACGGGCAGCGCGAAGATGAAGTAGCCGCGGGAGAGCTCCAGCTGGGCAAAGAACGTGATTACTCCGACGATCGCCAGGAGGAGTAGCGAGGCATCGACAATGCGCTTGTATTCGTTGGAACCAGCGCCGATGACGCGACTGTCACGAGTGCCGTACATTGCGAGCACTGCGACCCAGCCGAGCACGAGCACACCAGAGATGACCCACGATTGGATCATCCAGGCCTGGCTCGGGTGATCGATCCCGAACCAGACAAACTGGGTCCCGAGTACAACGGCAATTACGACGATGAGATCGGTGAGCGCGAGCTGCACGGCGTACTGACGCGTCCATTCACGCGCTGTAGTACTGCCTGGCTCAAACGTCACGGTCGCATCGCCTTCATGAGTCGCAGGGCGATCGAGCCCCTCGCCCGGCGTCCCTGTGGCCCCAACGCTGCGGCTGGTGTCGATCATATCGACCGGCATGGCCACGCTGTCCATTCGTGGCATACCAAACGAGGCGAATTCATGGTGGTGCTCCCTGATAGCTGCGGCGCCGTCGAAGAGCCGACTGGCACACCCAACCCCGAAGCACGGTGTCCCCCCGGCCAATACGGCCACGCTAGCCAGCGACCGAAGCATGCGCAAGCATCGCCATGCCCCCGAACTGGGGTGCTCTCGGCGCCTGAAGCAGACAAGTCGTTCTGACAGGCTGTTTGAGTGCCCCAACGGGGCGACTTCCCGAATTGTCGTTTCCGTGTTTCCAGTGAGCACACCTCTCCACCCCACGCACACACCCAGCCGGCGTAGCTTGTTCGGCCAGTCAAGAGGGAAAAATGGCACGATCACACCACGGCGATGCCGACAAATATCTGCAGCGACAACGAACCATGCGCACGGTGGGAATTGTTGCCGTAGTGCTCGTAGGTCTGGCCACGGTCGCGCTCGTCGTACTTGCGTTGACCTCTGGGCCGAGCTAGTTCGGCGGTGGCCCGCGGACTCACACCCCTCTAGTGTTTGACCATGGCGGGCGGTGGTGATGATGCACGCGAGCCTCAATGGCCCAGGGTCGACCTCCCTGTTTCGGTGGGAGCGATCGTTGCCGCAGTAGCTCTTTCTCTGCTCTGGGTCGAGACGGGGCGCGGAAACGTCGACCCGACATTCGCGGCACTTGTCAGCTATCTGCTCTTCTGGATCCCGCTCCTCTCGGCCGTTCTCGTCGTTCGCGTTCGACGATGGGGCGGTAGTCATCCCATCGCGTGGCGGGTGAGCCTTCTTGACGTTCTTCTGGGCCTCGGAATGGGATTTCTGCTGCGCACTCTGGCGGCGCTCATCGAGTTCGCGATCCGCGGCACCATCGTCGCGCCGAGCTTCATCGCCCCCACCGGAGCAAGCGTTGCCATCGTGGTGTCTTGGGTCGTGATCGCAGTGATCGCGCCACTCCTGATCGCGCCCATCGTTGAAGAGCTCTTCTTTCGAGGAACACTCCTCATGGCGCTGAAACGGCCGGGCAAAGGTACCGAAGCATCCGTCGCAGCGGTGTTTCTTGCAGCCCTGATGTTCGCGCTGCCCCACGCGATCGGCGTCAACAACGTGCGCGACGGCTTGGTCGCTTTCACGAGTGCCACGGTGTTGGGGCTCGGGGCAGGCGGTCTCGCACTTGCCACGGGACGAATCGGTGCACCGATCATCGCTCACGTCACTTTCAATGCCGGGCTACTTCTCTTGCTGGTGGTGTAGGTCTCACTGCGCTTGACTCTGATTGAATGACTGGATGACTGACAGGGGGCCAGCTCATCAACCCGGGCTTGCGCGCCACACCGTGCGGAGGACGACCGGCGGTCGGCGCAAGAAGCGGACGTGGCCCTGGATCATCGTCGGTGTCCTGGCGGTAGTCGTCGCAATCGGTGGGTGGGTTGGCATACGCGGATACCTGGCCAAGGGCGAGCTAGAAGCCGCCGTTCCTCTCGCCAGTCGCATCCAGCAACAGGTCATCGACGGCGACACCGAAGGAGCGGCTGCAACGCTGGCGACCTTCCAGCAGCATTCTGCCTCCGCCCGATCATTGACGAGCGACTTCGTCTGGAGAGCAACGGAATTTGTTCCCTGGGCGGGCTCGAATCTTCGCGTGGTGCGCGAGCTCACTGAGGTGGTCGATGATCTCGCACAGGATGGGGTCGGGCCTCTCACGGAACTCGCCGGAAAGCTCAACCCCGGCGACTTTAGGCCGGTAGATCACACGATCGCTCTCCAGCCCCTGATCGACGCCGCACCCACCGTGCGGGTAGCCGCGAATGCAATTGAGCGCGCGCAGGTTAAAGCTCATGGCATCCGGCGAGACGACGTGATCGGCAGCCTTCGCGATGCCGCCGATCTACTCCAAAAGTCTATTGACGAGGTTGCTGCAGCTGCAGCGACCTTGGATAACTCGCTCGAGCTCCTACCGACGATGCTCGGCGCGGAGGGGCCTCGGAATTACCTAGTGCTCTTTCAGAACCCGGCAGAACTCCGATCAGGCGGAGGCGTAGTTGGTGCGCTAGCTCTGATATCGGCGAGCAATGGGCGCCTCGAACTAGTGCAACAAACGCCAGGCGCGAACTTCTTCAAGTCGGGCGCGACCCCTATTGAAGTGCCCGAGGACACTAGAAGTTTGTACGGAGCAATCGTCGGTGAGTACATTCTCGACGTGACTCTAACGCCGCACTTCCCTTTGTCGGGCTCGCTCGCGCGCGAGATGTGGGCCGACGAGTACGGCACTGAGGTGGACGGTGTAATTGCCGTGGATCCCATCGCTTTGTCCTATTTGCTGGAGGCCACCGGCCCGATCGAGATTGCGGGCGGCCTAAGCCTCAACTCGGATAACGCGGCTCAAACTCTCTTGAATGACGTCTACTGGAAATATC
The DNA here is from genome assembly GCF_013410945.1 of Leifsonia sp. AK011. Taxonomy (NCBI): domain Bacteria; kingdom Bacillati; phylum Actinomycetota; class Actinomycetes; order Micrococcales; family Microbacteriaceae; genus Leifsonia; species Leifsonia sp. AK011. Next base: position 2,964,668 of record NZ_JACCCH010000001.1, read on the forward strand.
CAGATCCCGTCGACCAAGATGCCTTTTTTGCATCGGCAACCTCAGCCGTTTTCGAAGCGGTGGTCGGGGGTGGAGCAGACCCGACGCAGATGATCGAAGCCTTCGCCCGGGGCGGAGCCGAGCGTCGGATCTTGATGTGGTTCCCCGACGCTACACAGGAGAGAACGCTCGAGGGAACCACGCTAGCGGGAGGGCTTCCCCACAGCGACGACGAAACGACAAGACTCGGCTTGTACTTCAACGACGGCACCGGTTCGAAGATGGACTGGTATCTCGAGCGCACGATCTCGGTGGGAGACGCCGTCTGCCGAAACGATGGGCGACGTGCCGTGCAAGTAGACGTCACCCTGACCAATACAAGCCCAGCGGATGGCTCGCTTCCTACCCACATCACCGGTGGAGGCTCCTTCGGAACAACACCCGGCAATATCAAGACAGTGCTCGCGTTGTACGCACCCCCTGGCTCGATTAATCAGGGCACCCAGGAGAGGGGTGCGGATGGCTCATTCACAGAGATTGGCGCCCACCAGGCGAAGGACAGCAAGTACATCGTGAGTCAGTTGTCCGTCGAGTTGGCGCCCCAAGAGTCACGCACGGTTCGATACACCATGCTGCTCAAGCCGTCCGCGGGGGACAAAATAGTGATCGTTCCTACACCCGGTATTTACCTACCTGTAACAGAGCAACACTCGCTAACTTGCTGAGAATTCGCCTATAGTGGTTGGTGGGTAAGCAGTACTTAAGTCGTCTCGACGGTGCGACGAATCAAAAAAACCGTTCTGGGGGTTTTAACAATGTTTAAGAAAGCTCTGGCAATTGCCGCGCTTGTAACCGCAGCAGTCTTCGCAATGCCTGCAGCCGCGAATGCGGACTACGTACCTGAATCCAACATCATCGTCACCGGGTCGTTCGTACCGGGTGGTGTTGTGACGGTTACATTCACCGACGGATCCTTCTTCCCGGGTGAGCCGGTCACGTTCACCATCACCGGCGAACCGACACCGTCGCTCGCTGCCCTGGGCAGCCAGATGGGCACGCTCGAGACCACCGGCACGGCTGACGCAGCCGGTGCGGTCGCAGTGCAGTTCGTGCTTCCGTCGAACGCGCAGGGCACCTACACGGTCACGGCCGTGGGTGAGGTGTCAGGCAACATCGGCAGCGCCGCGATCACGGTAACGCCGGCAGACTCCGGCGGAACGACCGGCCCCGGTGGGCTCGTGAACACGGGATCGGAGCTCTCCGCACTCGTGATCTGGGGGGCCATCGGCGCACTCCTGGTTGGCACGGCGCTCGTCATGGCGCTCCAGGTCCGCCGCAACCGCGCACACACGCACGCGTAATACTTCGCACCAAGTGAAGCGGGCCATCCCTCCGGGGGTGGCCCGCTTCATGTGTTAACCGCTGGTGGTTTTGTACCCCCACAACGGGGCTCTGCCTGAGGTTTTTTCGATGTGAAAGTATGGACGCGGCGTCGCGTCTTACCCGCTCTGTCGCGCGCCAAAGGGGACTGATGGCACGCCGTGGGCGTTATGAAGAAGCAGACAAATACCTGGCGCGAAAGCGTCGTCAGCGAGTATGGGGCCTGGTGGCCATCATCCTCGTTGGCACAGCAACAGCGCTACTTGTGGCGTACGCATTGGTGGGCAGCCCATAGCCCGCAGACGCAGAGCTGGTAAGCAGCGATTCTGAGAAGCGCGGGCGTACTCCCCCTTCGGGCCCGAGGGTGCCCGCACTTCCCGGCACTGGGGGCGGATGCCACACGGGCATCGCGCCACCGGCTGGGGGCAAGTGACGCGATGCACCTTTGTGTTTCTTTTCGCGAGCAGTATCTGGCTGCTCACGTCCGCATGAATAGCCTCGCCTGGACGCGCTCTCAACGGGGGTGAGGCCAGGGTGAACTTCACCGGGCGCGTGTACCCCATTCGGGGGTCATAATGGGTTGATCAGTGAGAACGCGCCGAGCGGTTACGATCAAGCGAGCGGCTCAACGACCTTGGGGAGGTTTGCGTGCCACACCGCAACGTTGACGGCATCGCGTTCGTGCCCCGATTGCCCTCGCTGCTCGTCGCTCGCGAAGAGCTCGTGGCACGCGTGGAGCGCGAGTCCGGGCATCCGCTGCTCATCGTTCGCGGCGCCGCCGGCAGCGGCAAGTCGACCCTGTTAGCTCTCTGGGCGCAGCAGCACCATCGACGCGGCGTGTGGATCGCGCTCGATCGATCGGCGGCCGATCGACTGACCTTCTGGCGGCAGGTCATCGACGGGATGCTTGACGCCGAACTGGTGCCCACTGAGTCCCTCCTGCGGGGCATCGACACATCACCCGAGGTCGAGCCGCGGCTTCGGGCGCTGCTGCAGCGGGGGTTCTCTGCCCTACCCGAGCCCGTCACCCTCGTGCTCGACGACTTTCACGAGGCACCGGATGCCGTGGCCGACGACGTGCACTGGCTGCTGCGCAGTGACGCACCCGTGCGGTTCGTGCTCGCCACGCGCAGGGTGGGCGCCCTCGAAGAGCCGGACGCCATGGCCAGGGTCGATACCGGCGTGATGCTGCCCGCCGATCTCGCCCTCGGCGCAAGCGAAGTCACCGCCCTCGCCGAGCTCTTCACGATGCCGGATGCCGCTGCCGAGATCACCCGCGAGTTCGCTGGCTGGGCGCTCCCCACCCGGGCGACCCTTCTCCAACTGCGGGACGGAACAGCAGCCACCGTCGAGGACGCGATCGCCCGTGTGCACGGGGTGGGCGATACCTTCGTCGTCGACCTTCTCGACGACTCCGGGTACGCGCAGTTCCTGCTGCGCATCTCCGTGGCGCGTCGAGTGACGAGGGCTTTCGCCGTCGAGGTCGGAGGCACCGAGGCCGATGACCACCTCGCCCGCGCCGAACGCGACGGACTCGGAACCTGGTCGGATGGCGCGGGTGCCTCCGAATTCATGCTGCACCCCTACCTTCGCGCCCGCCTGGAGGAGCAGCTTCTCGCGCGCCGACCGGGCGAGGTCGCCGAGGTGCGACGGGCGTACGCGCGGGAGCTCGAGCAGCGACGGGACCTCATGGAGATGGCTAGGCAGTACGCCGCCATCAACGATGGGGAGGCGCTCACTCGCCACCTGCGCCGCTACTACGCCGAACTGATCTTTCCGCCCGGGGTGTTCGCCGGGATACTCGCGACCGTCGACGAGGGCGAGCTGAGGCGGCATCCCGAACTGCTCGCGATCCAGTTCCTCGATTCGTACGCCCGCGGACGCGTGGGTCTGCCGGCGCTCGCTCGCATGGTGAGCCTCGCCACCGCGGTGACCTTCGCGCGCCTCGGCCGCGGCAAACCCATCGATCGGGTCAGCCTGCTGCTTGTGCTGCTCGCCGCCCAGCGCGTGAGCGGGCACTTCGACCAGGCGCTCAAGACCGCCGACAAACTCGTGACCGCGTTCGGGCTCCTCAGCGACGACGACAGGGACGCCCTGCGGGGGCTGCTCCCCCGCGCCTGGGTGCAGGTGGCCACGACCTACATCTACAACGAGCAGCCCCGCCGCGCAGAGGAGGCGTTGGCGGCAGCCCTGGACTTCGGGCATGACCGCATCACCCCACGCGCACGGCTGCACGCCGAGAGCCTGCAGGATCTCATCATCGCCATGCGCGGCGACATCACGACGCTCGCGCCCCGGCTCGACGCGGCCGCCGAGCGCGAACGACCGGCGGAGTGGCGAGGCTCGTTCTCGGCTGCCGGCTACCACCTCGCCGAGGCGTATCGGGCGCTCGAGGGCTTCGACGGTGCTGCTGCCCGGGAGCAGCTCGACCTCCTCGCCGAACACGAGGCGACCATCGAGCACTGGCCGCTCATCGCGCGCGTGCGTGCCCTCGCGGCACTCGTCGAGGGTCGCCCCTACGTCGGACTCCAGGCGCTCGCGGAGAACATCGATGCCCACGCCGACCGACCGCCCACGAGCTCCTCGATGATGGCGCTGCTCACCACCTCCCGCGCCGAGCTGCTCCTCGCGGACCGCCAGCCCCACCGGGCAGCGGAGGTACTCGCGCCGCTGCGTCGAGTTGCGGCAGCCCAGATCGTGCGAGCGCGCGTGGAGCTTGCGCTCGGCAACACCGACCACGCGCTCGGTCTCGCGGCGCCGCTCGCCTGGTCGAGCGAGAACCTGCCGCGCGCCAAGGCTGAGGCCCTGCTTGTTGTTGCCGTGGCATCCCACCGCCTCGGGCAGGCGACGGATGCCAAGGCCGCCGTCGAACGCGCGATGGCACTCATGACCCGCTACGGCCTTCGGCGGCCCTGGCTCGCGGTGCCGCGGCACGACGTCGTCGCGGTGCTGGAGGCCTCGGGCATCCCTCACCAGGAGCTGCTCGACGGGGTGCCAGACCCCTCCCCCGCCCCGACCAGGGACTGGTCGCTAACAGCGACCGAACTGCGCGTGCTCGCTCTGCTGCAGACGACCGGCCGCATCGACGAGCTCGCTGCGGAACTGGGTGTGTCGGCCAATACCGTCAAGAGCCACCTGCGGCAGATCTACCGCAAGCTCGAGGTCGGGTCGCGGTCGGAGGCGCTCGGGGTTGCTGGCCTACACGGGCTGCTCACCGAGCCCGACGATCGGGTCTCGCGCACGCGCGCAGGCTAGCGGCTGCGTGGTCTAGCGCTGCCCGCGGATCGCGAACACGGTGCCCGTCGCCACAACCATGATGAGCGCACTCGCGACGAAGAGCGACGCGTAGCCGCCGAGGCTCGAGATCACCACGGCGGCGAGCAGTGGCGCCACCGCCTGGCCGACATTGGTGCCCAGGTTGAAGACGCCGAGACCCCTCGCGGCACCCCGGGTGGGGTCGGGCAGCACGTCGCTCGCCAGCGCAGTTCCGCACGCCACAGCGAGGCCGAAGCCGACACCGAGCGCGGCCCCCAGGGCGAAGATGCCACCCACCGTCGGCGCCGCGAACACCACAACATCGACGACCGCCACGAGGGCGCACGCCGCGATGAGGAACGGCTTGCGCCGACCCAGGATGTCACTGGCCCACCCGCCGATCACCACGGCAAGCACCACGCCCACCCCGCCGACCACCGTCACGAGCCCGATGAGGCCGGGAGCGGCCTCCGCCGTCACCCCGACGTGGTCGGTGAGCAGGTAGAGCAGGAAGCTCTGCACCACCCCGTACCCGACCGTGAAGAGCACCCGCCACACGAGTACCCACGCGAAGTCGGGATGCCGCCGCGGACTGACCCAGAAGGCGCGAAGAAACGCCCCCAACGCGAACGGCTCCGGTGCCTCCTGCGCGACAGGCTGCCTCTCGCGGAACACCACCACGAACAGCGCGACACCCAGCAGCACGGCTGCGGCGAACAGCACGTAGCCCTGCGCAATCGAGGAGCCGAGCATCCCGGCCACCACAGCACCGACCGCACCACCCGCGATCGCGGAGATACCGAAGACGCCGGCCACCCTGCCGCGCCTCTCCGAGGGGAACGCATCCACGAGGTAGACCGAGGAGGCGATATCGGTGCCGTTGAGGGCGAACTGCGCCACCGCCCACAGCACGACAAGCAGCGCGATCGACTGCACTCCGCCCATCGCGACAAGCGCGGCAGAACCGACGACCGCCCCCGCCACCATCCACGGGATGCGACGCCCCCACCGCGACCGCGTGCGATCACTCAACGCACCGAACAGGGGCTGTGCGAGCGCCGTCGCCGCGAACGAGACCGACGTGATCAGCGCCAGCGACGCGACCTTGTCGTCCGGTGCGATACCCGCCACCTGCAGGGGCAACAGCACCGACAGCACGCCGTTGTACGCGGCGAAGAGCGCGACCGTGACGAGGGCGAGGCCTACGAGCAGGCCCCACCCGCGCGTGGGTGCCGGGGAGTGGTTCAGGCGTTGACCGTGAGGTCGGCCGCAACCAGCTCGGCAATCTGCACCGCGTTGAGCGCTGCGCCCTTGCGGAGGTTGTCGTTGCTGATGAACATGGCGAGCCCACGGTTGTTCGGAACACCCTCATCCTGACGCAGGCGACCCACGAAGCTCGGGTTCTTGCCGGCGGCCTCGAGAGGCGTCGGGACGTCCGTGAGCACGACGCCCGGGGCATCCTTCAGCAGCTCCTTGGCGCGCTCGACCGTCAGCGGGTTCGCGAACTCGGCGTTGATCGCCAGCGAGTGACCGGTGAACACGGGCACACGCACGCACAGCCCGCTCACGAGCAGCTCGGGCAGCTCGAGGATCTTGCGGGACTCGTTGCGGAGCTTCTTCTCCTCGTCGGTCTCGAAGAGGCCATCGTCGACGAAGCTGCCAGCCTGCGGGATCACATCGAACGCGATCGTCTTCGGGAATGCGGCAGGGGCCGGGAAGTCGACGGATGATCCGTCGTGCACGAGCTCGATGGCATCCTGTTCGACGGCCGCCTTCACCTGGGCGAGAAGCTCCTCGCCGCCCTTGAGGCCGGCACCGGAGACCGCCTGGTAGGTGTTGACGATGAGGCGCTCGAGGCCGGCCTCACCATCGAGCACCTTGAGGATCGGCATGGCCGCCATCGTGGTGCAGTTGGGGTTGGCGATGATGCCCTTGGTCGCCTGCTTGATGGCGTGCGGGTTGACCTCGCTGACCACCAGGGGAACGTCCGGGTCCATGCGCCAGCCCGACGAGTTGTCGATGACCAGCACGCCGGCCTCCGCGAAACGGGGGGCCTGGGCCTTGCTCGTGGTAGCGCCGGCGGAGAAGATGGCGACATCGAGCCCGGTCGGGTCGGCGGTAGCGGCATCCTCGACGACGATCTGCTCGCCCTTCCACGGGAGCGTGGTGCCGGCGCTGCGCGCGGACGCGAAGTAGCGGATCTCGGCGACCGGGAAGTCGCGCTCCTCGAGAAGCTGACGCACGACGGCGCCCACCTGGCCAGTAGCGCCCACGACGCCGATACGGATGCCCTGCTGTGAAGTCATGGGATACATCTTTTCACGGGTGGTGAGAACGTTACGGACAGAGGGCGGTGAGATGCTGCCAGCGTTGGGTGGTGTCTGCTGGTTGAGTAGGCCCGCGAAGCGGCCGTCATCGAAACCTCGCCTACGAACAACATCGGTCACGTGGGTGAGGTTTCGATACGCCGGGCTTCGCCGCGGGTACTCAACCCACAGAAGGGGGGCGGGCTTCGCCGCGGGTACTCAACCCGCTACGAGGGCGTCTTCCACTGGGCGAGGGCGATCGTGAAACCGTGCACCATGCGCTCGAAGCTGCGGTTGACGTCGGCGCTCATCGCGAAGGAGCCCATCGCCTCGAAGGTGACGAAGCCGTGCAGCATCGAGCGGAACGCGCGGATCGCATCGACCGAGTCGTCGCCGTCGAGACCGTAGGCAGCGAGCACGTTCGCGACGGTCTCCACGACGGCGAGTGTGGCTGCCTCGTGCTCGTCGTCGCCCGCGGTCGGCATGAGCTGGGATGCCTCGTAGAGCGCGGGGTTCTCGAGCGCCCAGTCGCGGTAGGCACGTGACATCCCGACCACCGCATCGGCGCCCGACCGGCCAGCCGCGGCGCGCAGCAGGGTGCCGCCGAGGTCATCGAGCGCGAGGATCGCGACCCCGCGACGCAGCTCGGCGATCGAGGCGATGTGCTTGTACAGCGACGGCTGCTTCACGCCCAGGCGGCCCGCGAGGCCCGCGAGCGTGAGCTGCGCGAGGCCGAGCTCGGCGACCATCGCCGCCGCCTCCTCGACCACGCGGTCGCGCGTGAGCCCGACCCTAGGCACTGGTCACCGACGAGAGGAAGCCGATGACGGCGTCGGCCGTGACCTGCGGATGCTGCGACTGCGGGTAGTGGCCGGCCTCCGCCACCATCACGACCTCAGCGCCGAGGGCCTCCCCGATCCACTGGGCCTCCGCGGCGGGATCCTTGAAGTCGGGGTCGCGGTCGCCCATGATGACGAGGGCGGGAGCCGTGACATCCTTCAGGGCGGCCTCGGCCGGGTCGTGGTTGGTCTGGCGCGTGGTGAGCGAGAAGGCACGACCGTAGGCGGGGCGGCGGAGGGACTCGAAGACCGCGGTGCGGTACTCGTCGAAGTCGGTCGGCTTGGTGCCGGCATAGAGGGTGGGCATGTACGACTTCCACACGGGGGCGATCCAGAGCGGCGCCATCATCGCGCGGAACAGCACGAGCATGACGGGGTTCGACGGCGGGTTGCGCACGAACGGGCCAACGAGCACCAGGCCGTCGACGAGCTCGGGGTGGGTCGCGTCCACGATCACGGCGGCGCCCGCGGCGAGCGAGTTGCCGACGATCGTGGCGGGTGCGCCGAGCTTCTCGATGAGGGCGGCGATGTCGCTCGCGGTCTCGGGGTCGCCGTAGGAGCTGAAGGATGTGTCGCTCTCACCGTGACCGCGGAGGTCGGTGGTGGCGACGGTGTAGCCGGCCGCGACGAGCAGCGGCGTGAGGAAGCGGTAGGTGGAGCGCAGCTCGCCCATGCCGGGCACGAGCACGAGGAGCGGGCCGGTGCCCTGCAGGTCGTAGGCGATCCTGCCCTCGGGGCGAGTGAGGAACTGGGTGGGTGGGGTGGTCATGAAGCTATTGTGTATTCCCTTTTGGCTATTGTCAATAGCTTTTGGGGATTCCGGGGGGTTGAGTGGCGCGCTGGAGCTTGGGGCGAAGGTAGGACCGCGCAGCGGCCGTCATCGAAACCTCACCAACGAACAACACCGGTGGCGTGGGTGAGGTTTCGATACGCCGGGCTTCGCCGCGGCTACTCAACCCACAGAAGAAGGGCCGGGCTTCGCCGCGGCTTCCTAGCGACCCGTGCCCGCGTAGACGATGGCCTCCGCCTCGCCGTCGAGACCGAACGCGGTGTGCACCACGCGCATCGCCTCCTGCAGCGTGTCCGCGCGGGTGACCACCGAGATGCGGATCTCACTGGTGGAGATCATCTCGATGTTGATGCCCGCATCCGACAGCGACTGGAACAGCAGCGCCGAAACCCCGGCACTCGTGCGCATACCAGCGCCCACCACGGCGAGCTTGCCGATCTGGTCGTCGTACTGAAGGGACTGGAAGCCCACGGCATCCTGGTTCGCCCGCAGCGCCGTGAGAACCTTCTCGCCCTCCGCCTTCGGCAGCGTGAACGAGATGTCGGTGAGGCCCGTGGCAGCCATCGACACGTTCTGCACGATCATGTCGATGTTGGCACCGGTGGATGCCACGACCGTGAAGATCTCGGCGGCCTTGCCCGGAACGTCCGGAACGCCCACCACCGTGATCTTCGCCTCGCTCAGGTCGCCAGCTACGCCCGTGATGATCGGTTCTTCCACCGTGTCTCCCTTAGTTGCATCGTACGAATCGACGACCCAGGTGCCCTCGTTGTTGTTGAAGGATGACCGCACGTGCAGCGTCACCCCGTGCCTGCGCGCGAACTCGACAGCACGGATGTAGAGCACCTTCGCCCCGGCCGCTGCGAGTTCGAGCATCTCCTCGCTCGTGATGGTGTCGATCTTGTGCGCCTTCGGGACCACTCGGGGGTCGGCCGTGAAGATGCCGTCGACGTCCGTGTAGATCTCGCAGACGTCGGCTCCCAGGGCCGCCGCGAGCGCGACCGCGGTCGTGTCGGAGCCGCCGCGGCCGAGGGTCGTGATGTCCTTCGAGTCGCGGTTGAACCCCTGGAAACCTGCGACGATCGCGATCGCGCCCTCGTCCAGCGCCTCGCGGAGGCGGACCGGGGTCACGTCAACGATGCGTGCGGCGCCGTGGCGGGCATCCGTGATCATGCCGGCCTGGCTGCCCGTGTAGCTGCGGGCATCCACACCGAGGCTCTTGATGGCCATCGCCAGGAGCGCCATGGAGATGCGCTCGCCCGTCGTGAGGAGCATGTCCATCTCGCGGGCGTCGGGCATCGGCGTGACCTGGTGGGCGAGATCGATGAGCTCGTCGGTCGTGTCGCCCATCGCGCTCACGGCGACCACGACGTCGTTGCCCGCCTTGCGTGCCTCAACGATGCGCTTCGCGACTCGCTTGATGCTCTCCGCATCGGCAACAGACGAGCCGCCGTACTTCTGGACGATCAAGCTCATGGGTACTCCTGTGTGGGTCACGGGCCGTGCGAAGGCCCAAGGAGCGATTCTATCGGTTCGTGACGGAGTGTTACTTGCGGCGGACTCGCTGCCCGTTGGTTCGATTGCGGGTGCTGCACCGGATGATGGAGAGGGTCGCGGGCCGCGCTCATCCCGAATGCAGGAGATTCGTAGCATCCGTCTCGTGAGCAGTGCCCACTGCGCATCAGGTCGCGCCGATCTCCTGCATTTGGGCGGCAGAAGGGGTTCGCGCTGGGATGCCGCGGGGCTCGCTACTCCACGAGGCGGCGGCCCTCGAAGGCTCGGCCGAGGGTCACCTCGTCGGCGTACTCGAGGTCGCCGCCGACGGGGAGACCGGATGCCAGGCGCGTGACCCGCAGGTCCGGTTGCACGAGCAGGCGCGTGAGGTAGGTGGCCGTCGCCTCACCCTCGAGGTTGGGGTCGGTCGCGATGATCACCTCGGTGACGGTGCCGTCGGCGAGACGCGTGAGGAGCTGGCGGATGCGCAGGTCGTCCGGGCCGATGCCGTCGATGGGGCTGATCGCACCGCCGAGCACGTGGTACAGACCCTTGAACTCGCGGGTGCGCTCGATGGCCACGACATCCTTGGCCTCCTCGACCACGCAGATCGTGGCCGCCGAGCGCCGCGGGTCGCGGCAGATCGAGCAGGTCTGCTCCTCGGTGACGTTGCCGCAGATCTCGCAGAAGCGCACCTTGTCGCGCACGTCCCTCAGCACCTCGCTGAGGCGCGTGACGTCGAAGCTCTCGGTCTGCAGGATGTGGAACGCGATGCGCTGCGCCGACTTCGGGCCGATACCGGGGAGGCGGCCCAACTCGTCGATGAGTTCCTGGACGATGCCGTCGTACATCAGTCGTCCCTCGGGATCACGCGCGGGGTGAAGGGCTGCTCCTCGATGAAGGTGGCGCCGAGCACGTCACGAACCACGGACTCGCCGTACTTCGAGGGTGCGGGAGGTGCGGCCTTGGTTCTGGATGCCGGGGCCTCCGCGGGCTCGGATGGCGCGCTGGCGTTTGTGTCGGTGGCGTTCGCGTCGGTGGGGCGCTCGTCGCTCGGGCGCTCGTTGCTCGGGGGTGAGGTCTCGAGACGCGGCTCCGCCGCTCCTCGACCACCAGGGGCGGGAGCCTCCGCCGCTCCTCGACCACCAGGGGTGGGCTGCGCCTCGGGCCGCCGCGCGGCACGACTTGCAGGGGTCGAGTTGATGTCGACGACGGGAGCGGGCTCGGCGTCACTGGAGCCCGGGATCTTCGCGACCGTCCACCCGCTCGATGACGTGGCTGGCTGGGGGGCGGCATCCGTCGGCCGGGCATCCTTCTTCGTCTCGGCCGCGCGGCTCTCGGGGGTCTCTGCCACGCGCGCGATGAGCAGCGGCTCGATGCCGAGCACCTGCACCATCGCCTTCTTGAGGTGATCGCCGACGCCCTCGCCCGGTGCGGACTGCTGCTTGAGCGCGACCACGTCGTTCTGGCTCGGGAACGAGATCACGAGCACGTTGCCGTCGCGCAGCTCGAGCGGCTTGGCGGTCGCGACGACCATCCACGCGGTGCGCTTGGCGTTCTCGATGACCTCGAGGATCTCGGGCCACGCGTCCTTCACCTGCTGGATGGTGACCGGCGCGCTGGAGCTATGAGGATCGCGCAGCGATCCCGCGACGCCAGTCCCGGCGGGGCCATGCTCCGCCGGCTCAGTGGAGCCCGCGGCTTCTGAGGCCGTCGGCTCCGGCGCGTCGGGCTCGGGGGCTTCGGCGTCGTCGGGGATCGCGGCATCCGTGTGGGCCGTCGTGCTTGGAGGTGAGGTCTCGAGACGCGGCTCCGCCGCTCCTCGACCAACAGGTGGGACGGGGTCCGCCGCTCCTCGACCAGCAGAGTGGACGGGGTCCGCCGCTCCTCGACCAGCAGGTGGGACGGGGTCCGCCGCTCCTCGACCAGCAGATTGGGCGGGGTCCGGCATCGCGGGCTGAGTCGCGGCGGACGGAGCGACAGTCGCGCTGGCCGCGGGGGTGCCCTTCGAGACGGCGCTGTGCGCCTCCTCAGGGACCGGCAAGACACCGATGCGGCGCTCGAGGCGCTCCACCCGGGCGAGCGCGCCACGGTCGGTCTCGTCGCTGGACGGCACGAGGATACGCGCGGCCATGAGTTCGAGGTGGAGACGCGGGCTCGTGGCGCCCGTCATCTCCGAGAGCGCTGCGTTCACGACATCCGCCGCCCTGGAGAGCTCGGCGCTGCCGAAGGCCTGCGCTTGGCTGGTCATGCGGTCGAGCTGGTCCTGCGGGATGCCACGCAGCACCGACTGCGCATTGCCGCGGGTGGCCGCGACCACGATGAGGTCGCGCAGGCGCTCGAGGAGGTCCTCGACGAAGCGGCGGGGATCCTGGCCGGTCTGGATGACACGATCCAGAGCCGCGAACACTGCACCGTTGTCGCGCGCGCCGATGGCCTCCACGACCTCGTCGAGCAGGGCGCCGTGCGTGTAGCCCAGCAGGGCGACCGCGCGCTCGTACTCGATTCGCACGCTCCCTGAGGCCCTCGAAGGGTCGTCCCCGTCGGACGGCTCGGAGCCGGCGATCAGCTGGTCGAGCAGCGAGAGGGTGTCACGCACGGAGCCACCACCAGCGCGGACCACGAGCGGGAGCACACCGGCATCCACCGTCACACCCTCGCTGTCGCACAGCTCCTGCGTGTAGTCGAGCATCTGCGCTGGCGGCACCAGCCGGAACGGGTAGTGGTGCGTGCGGCTGCGGATAGTGCCGATGACCTTCTCTGGTTCGGTCGTGGCGAAGATGAACTTGACGTGCTCCGGCGGCTCCTCGACGATCTTGAGCAGCGCGTTGAAGCCCTGCGGCGTGACCATGTGGGCCTCGTCGAGGATGAAGATCTTGAACCGGTCGCGGGCCGGCGCGAACACGGCGCGCTCGCGCAGGTCGCGTGCATCGTCGACACCGTTGTGGGATGCCGCGTCGATCTCGACAACATCGAGCGAGCCCGAGCCGTCGCGGCTGAGCTCGACGCAGCTCGGGCACACGCCGCACGGGGTGTCGGTGGGGCCCTCCGCGCAGTTGAGGCAGCGGGCGAGAATGCGGGCGGATGTCGTCTTGCCGCAGCCGCGCGGACCGCTGAAGAGGTACGCGTGGTTGACGCGATCGGTGCGGAGTGCCGTGCGCAGCGGATCGGTCACCTGCGACTGGCCGATGAGTTCGGCGAACGTCTCCGGCCGGTAACGGCGGTACAGGGCAGCAACCACGTACCCACAGTAGTCGCCGCCGCCGACGCTATGGCGGGGCATCCCCAGCTCCTGTCCCGATCTCGTGAGTTGCCCAGTTCGGCCAGTGACTTTCGTTTCCCACTGGCCGAACTCGGCAACTCACGGGCGAAGAGGCGGGAGCGCCGCAGCAGCCCGGATGCGACGGACCAGGTCATCCGGGTCCAGCAGGTCATCCGCCACAACCTCGAACACGCGCCATCCCTCAGCCTCAACTCTCGTGCGTCGAGTAACGTCCGCCCGCCACTGTCTCTTGTCGCGGTGATAGTCGCCGAGATACTCGATAACGAGCTTGAGCTCCTCGATGCGCAAGTCTGGTCGAGCGAGGAATCGCCCCCGATTGTCGTAAAGGGGAATGTTGGCGAGGAGAGTGAAGCCCGCTTCCGCGAGGATCACACGCAGTCGCGACTCCTGCGGTGACTCCGCTCGATCACTGAGCAACTCGAGCGCACGCCACAGCTTGCGAAGTCCGCGTCGGCTCACGCGGTGTCGCAGCGCAGCCTCTATTCGCTCACGGGAGACTACGACGCGATCGTGGTGGATGAGGAAGTCACCTGCGGCGACCAGATCGCCGAGCGGCAGGTCCCAAAGATCCAACCATGTCCGCGCGGGCACCGTCAGGCGAACGCCGCGGTACGTCGTCAGTTCTGTGGGGTCCACAGCCAGCTGATGCCCGGCCAGCCCGGCAGCATGCGGAGCGCGTTCGGGGCGCGGAACGGACATGTGCACGAATGGACGAGGCCACGGAGGAAGGGGCATCCCCCAGATCAGCGCTGCGGTGTCGTGACTGACGAACGCGGTACGTGGCATCCGGGTCTGGAACAGGCGGCAGCGGTCGATCAGATCGGGGTCGCCCACGAACCTGGTCCCCCAGATCGAGCGGTCTAGGTCTGAGGCGCGAAGGCGCTTTCCAGAGCCGACAACTGCCACACCGTCTCGAACGAGGAAGGGACCTCGCCTCAGCTGTTCGGGGAGCGGCTTCCGCTGGTTCATGGGATGTAGCATCCGGCACCGCGCGGTCTCTCTGGAGCGAACTCGTGCGTCCCGTGTACTTCCCGGGCTGTGCATAACCTCCGCCCACTTCTCGTGAGTTGCCGACTTCGGCCAGTCGGAAGCGAAGAATACTGGCCGAAGTCGGCAACTCACGAGAAGTGAGCGGTGACTACAGCTACAGCAGCGCCGCGGCCTGGCGGGCGATCTCGAGCTCCTCGTTGGTGGGGATGACGAGCGCGGCCACCGGCGACACGTCGGTGCTGATCACGGTTGTGCCGCGCACCGCGTTGCGCGAAGGGTCGAGGTGGATGCCCGCCCACTCGAATCCCGCGAGCGCCGCAGCGCGTACCGGTGCCGCGTTCTCGCCGACGCCGGCGGTGAAGACGATCGCGTCCGCTCCCCCGAGTTCGGCCAGGTACGCACCGATGTAGTGGCGAAGGCGGTGGACGTAGACCTCGAACGCGAGTGTCGCCGTGGCATCCCCCGCGTCCACGCCCGCGAGCACGTCGCGCATGTCTGTCTTGCCCGAGAGTCCGAGCATTCCGCTGCGGCGGTTGAGGAGGGTGTCGAGCTCGGGCAGCGAGAACCCGGCGCGTCCGAGATGGAAGAGGATGCCGGCATCCACGTCACCCGACCGCGAGCCCATCACGAGCCCCTCGAGCGGGGTGAGGCCCATCGACGTGTCGACCGAGCGGCCACCGTCGATCGCGCAGATGGATGCCCCGTTACCGAGATGCAGCACGATGAGCTTGAGGTCCGACAGCGGACGCCCCAGCACCTCCGCCGCACGCCCGGAGACGTACTGGTAGGACGTGCCGTGGAAACCGTAGCGCCGCACCCCGTGCGACTCCGCCACGGAGGCGTCGATCGCGTAGGTATATGCCGACGGCGGCATCTGCGCGTGAAAGGCGGTGTCGAAGACCGCCACGTTCGGCACCCCGGGGAACGCGGCACGGGCGGCGCGGATCCCGGCGAGGTTGGCGGGGTTGTGCAGCGGCGCGAGAGCGGAGAGGGTCTCGATGGACTCGAGCACCGCGTCATCCACGAGGGTCGCCGCCGAGAAGAGGGAGCCGCCGTGCACGACCCGGTGCCCGATGACGTCGGGATGCACGTCGCCGAGTTCCTCGAGGATCGAGCGCATCGCGCCCTCGTGATCGGTGCCGCCCTCACCGATGCGCTCGACGATGCCGCCGGCCTCGCGGGTTCCAGACTCGACGGAGAGCAGCTCCCACTTGATGGAGGAGGACCCGGAGTTGACGACGAACGCGAGGGTCATGACGCGGCCTGTATCGCCGTGATCGCCACCGTGTTCACGATGTCGCGCACCAACGCTCCGCGCGACAGGTCGTTGACCGGCTTGCGCAGGCCCTGCAGCACGGGCCCGATCGCGACCGCGCCCGACGAGCGCTGCACCGCCTTGTACGTGTTGTTGCCCGTGTTGAGGTCCGGGAAGATGAACACGGTCGCGCGCCCGGCGACCTGCGACTCCGGCAGCTTGGTGCGGGCGACTGCGGCATCCGCTGCCGCGTCGTACTGGATGGGGCCCTCCACGAGCAGGTCCGGACGCCGCGAGCGCACGAACGCGGTCGCGGCACGCACCTTGTCCACGTCCGCGCCGAAGCCGGACTCCCCCGTCGAGTACGAGAGCATCGCGATGCGCGGCTCGATGCCGAACTGCTCGGAGGTTGCGGCAGCGGAGATCGCGATGTCGGCCAGCTGCTCCGCGGTCGGGTCTGGCACAACGGCGCAGTCGCCGTAGACGAGCACACGATCCTCCAGCGCCATGAAGAACACGCTCGAGACCACCGACACCCCGTCGACAGTCTTGATGAACTCGAACGCCGGGCGAATCGTGTGCGCCGTCGTGTGCTGGGCGCCGGAGACCATTCCGTCGGCGAGGCCGAGTTGCACCATCATGGTGCCGAAGTACGAGACATCCGTCACGATGTCGCGGGCGTCCTCGATGGTCACACCCTTGTGGGCGCGCAGCCGCGCGTACTCCTGGGCGAAGCGCTCGCGCAGCTCCGGGTCGAAGGGGCTCGTGACAGTCGCGCCCGACAGGTCGACGCCGAGAGCGGATGCCCGCGCCCGCACGTCCTGCTCATCCCCGAGAATCGTCAGCTCGACAACGCTGCGCGCGAGCAGTGTGCCCGCCGCAAGCAGGATCCTGTCGTCGCTTCCCTCGGGCAGCACGATGCGCTTCTTCAGCGCCCGGGCACGCTCCAGCAGCGTGTACTCGAACATGAGCGGGGTCACGGCGGTCGAGTGGCCAGCACCGAGCGCCTCGACGAGGTGCGCGGCATCCACGTGCGTCTCGAACAGGGCGAGCGCCGTGTCGATCTTGCGCTGGGATGTCGCGGTGAGCTGCCCGCGCACCTGCGAGATGCGCTGCGCCGTCGCCCACGTGCCGAGCTCCGTCGTGATGATCGGAAGTGACTGGTCGAGCCCCTCGATGAGCCGCGTGATCACGGGCGAGAGCTCGAAGCCGCCGTTGAGGATGATTCCCGCGAGCGACGGGAAGGTTCCGGATGCATGGGCCGTGAGCGCCGCGATGAGCATCTCGGAACGATCACCGGGGATCACCACCACCCCGCCCTCCACGAGGCGCGGCAGCACGTTCTCCATCGACATCGCAGCGATCACGACACCGAGGGTCTCGCGGGAGAGGAGTGCGCCGTCGCCCTGGAGGAGCGTGCCATCCACTGCGGTGAGGAGCTGCTCGAGCGTTGGAGCGACCAGCAGCGGGTCCTCGGGGATCGCCCAGACGGGCACCTGGGTCGCGGCGGCGACGGTGCTGACGATGGGCTCGAGCATCCCCGGGTCGGCGCGGTTGACGACGACGGCGAGGAGCGTCGCGTAGGCGGAGGTGAGCTCGGGGAGGGCGAGTTCGGTGACCTGGCGGAGGTCGTCCGCGGTGCGCGGGGCGATGCCGTCGGGCTCGCGGCCCGTGAGCACGAGGAGGACGGGGGTGCCGAGGTTGGCCGCGATACGGGCGTTGTAGGCGAGTTCGGTGGGGGACGCGACATCCGTGAAGTCCGAACCGATCACCACGACGGCGTCGAACCGCCGCTCGACCGCCTTGAAACGATCGACGATCATCGAGAGCGCCGAGTCGGGGTCGTCGTGCACCGCCTCGTACGTCGTGCCGATGCAGTCGTCGTAGTCGAGTTCTACGCCGTCGCGCGAGAGCAGCAGGTCGAGCACGAAGTCGCGCTCGACGGTGGAGCGCGCGATCGGCCGGAAGACGCCGACGCGTTCGCCGCTGCGCAGGAGCGTGTCGAGCACGCCCAGGGCGACGGAGGATTTGCCCGAGTGTCCCTCGGCGGACGTGATGTATATGGAACGAGCCACGGCTCCAGCCTAGGCGGGCGGGCTGAGCGACCGCAGGGCGTAAGTCCCACCCCGCGAGTTGCCGACTTCGGCCAGTGTTTTCTGCCTCGGACTGTCCGAAGTGGGCAACTGACGGATGTTGCGGGGCTGGAGCACCGCGTGTCCGCAGGGGCGGCGGCGTGCCCGAAAAGAGAAAGGACCCCTCGCGCACCCGCCAGAGCCCGGTTACCCTTGCTACGTTTCCGTCCTGGGGGAGTTGGCCTGGATGGCGCCACGCGAGGAGCCACCTCCATTGTACGGGTATGATTTCTGGAGGTCATTCCCGGCAGCGGGCAGACCGGCTCTGGAGAATTCGCCTAGTGGCCTATGGCGCACGCTTGGAAAGCGTGTTGGGTGCAAGCCCTCGGGGGTTCGAATCCCCCATTCTCCGCCAAAGAAATAGTGGGGTGCCGCGATGCGGCACCCCACTATTTCTTTGCCGGAACACAGCATGAGAACCCCGAAGGTGGGCCCCGCTGGCGCAGTCCGGGCGATCGCGAGCGATCGACCGGCGGCTCCAGTGGGAGTCGAATCCCCCCACCCGCGCGACTCCTCCCCCCTCCGCCGCCCAGACCCCTTCCCCACACCCCCGCATTGGGTGCAAACTCCTCACCTTTTAGTGGATATATTGAATGCGCTTGCGTCAGCAGCATCTGATTTGGGGGGGTGAGGGTGGACAGCACCACGACTCCGGTCGTATCCGTTCGCCCGCGCCGCTCCCTCGGCCGTGCGTGGCTTGCGGCCGCCATCATCGGCGGCATCCCCCTCTTCGGCGCGATGTACTGGCTGGCATCCCAGGGCGGTGAATGGCGGCAGGTGCTCGTCGTGCAGATCGTCATGATCGGCGTCGGGGCACTCGTCTGGGTCCGCCACACTGGCGCCTTCGCCCAGGTGACCGAGAGCACGATCACGAAGCAGTCGTTCGTGGCTGGCTCCGTCGTACAGCGTGAGGATGTCGCATCCGTCGTCATGGTCGAGACCTGGCGCCCCGGCTCCTCGGACTCCCACGCCGAGATGCTCCTCAAGGATTCCACCGGCCACACCCTGATGCGCTTCGACGGAACCTTCTGGTCAGCACAGTCGATGGCCACCCTCACGGAGGCGATCGGCGCACCGGTCGTCCACGAGTCCGCGCCGGTGACGTCCAAGGAGTTCCTGGCGCAGCACCCCGGTGCCGGCTACTGGTACGAGGGCAAGCTGTGGCTCGCCATCGTCGGAATCGTGCTCGCCTTCGGCGTGGCCTTTCTCGGCATGAGCTGGATCATGCACGCCATCGGTGCGACCAGCATCATGAACTTCTAGCGGGCTGTTCTTCGCTAGCGCGCGAGCCTGTCCTCGAGCCCCCACGCCTGCCCGTAGCCACCCTCGGCCACCGACAGCGCCATAAGTTCGAGGAACGGCTTGGCGTCGAACGCCTCGGGCCCGAGCACTCCGGTGCCCTTCCACGTGCCGTTGGCCAGCAGCTCGAGCGCGATCACGGGGTTCAGCGCGGTCTGCCAGACGACGCACTGGCTCTCGTACTCCGCCATCGTCCACTCGTTGTCGGCGACGTGGTACAGGTACACCTCGCGCGGGTTGCCGTCCGTGCCGATCCCGGTCACCCAGAGACCGGCGCAGGTTTTGCCGGTCATCCTGGGGCCGAGTGTCGCCGGGTCGGGGAGGCCAGCGGCCACGACATCCCGAGGTGCCACCATGACGGGGCCGTCTGCCGAACGCACACGCAGCGGTTCTGTCTTGTCGAGGCCGAGCTGGTGGAGCGTCTTGAGGATGCCGATGAACTCGTTGCCGAGCCCGTACTTGAAGGTCACGCGCTTGGCGTCGACCCAGCGCGGCATGAGCAGCACCTCCTCGTGCTCCACGTTCACGCACTCCACGGCGCCGATGCCCTCGGGAAACTCGAAGACCTCCGGCTCACTGAACGGCGGGGTCGTGTACCAGCCGCGGTCCTTCTCCCAGATCACGGGCGGGTTGAGGCATTCCTCGATCGTCGTCCAGATGCTGAAGCTCGGGGCGAAGATCTCGTTGCCCGCCTCGTCGCGAACGACGAGGTTCGCGCCATCCCTCGTACCCAACTCGTCGATCTCGAAGAAGAGGTGATCGGCGGCGTACCGCGCGAACACGTCGCTCAGTCCCGGCTCCACGCCCATGCCGACGAGGGCGAGCCGACCGGCCTGCTCCCAGTCGGGTGCCTGGGCGAACTGGTCGTCCCCGAGCTTGACGCCCGTCTTCTCGAGCGGATCGGTCGGATGCGGCTCGCTCAGGCTCATGGCCATGTCGAGGTAGTCGGCGCCCGCCGCCAACGCGCCAGCGAAGATCGTGGGAACGAACTTCGGCTCGACGGCGTTCATGACGTGCGTCGCACCGTGTTCCCGCGCGACGGCGGACACGTTCTCCGGGTCGGAGGCATCGATGCGCGCGGCGACGAACCGCCCGCGCGCCTCTCCCCTGGCTTCGAGCCACGCCACGGTGCGCTCGGCTCGCGCGATGTCGTAGTCGCTCACCACGATCTTCTCGAAGAAGTCACGACGCGCTGCGATCTTGGCTATGGCGTCGCCCACTCCGCCGGCGCCCACAAGGAGAATCTTCATGACCCAACGCTAGCGGCTGGAGGCCGATCCGTCTCGGGTGGATTATCGCCGCTTCAGGTGGCCAGCGCGCCGCGCTCGACGGGGGTTCGCTCGGCCGATCCGATGAGCGTGGGGTCCGCGAGAAGAGGTGCGAAGGCGAGCTCCGCCGCACCCACCATGAGGATGCTCGGGCCGAGGGATGCACGCTGCACTTCGACCCCGGCTCCCCCGCCGATCATGGGGCTCTTGTCGACGATCGGTGCGAACTGCTCAGGAACGACACCGTAGAGCGACCCGAGGAACCCGCCGAGCACGACCCTGCGGGTGTTGAAGACGTTGGCGGCGTTGCGCAGCGCAACAATGAGGAAGCGCACCTGGCGCTCCACGAGCTCGCGGAGTTCCGGCGAGGGGCCGGCAACATACGCGGCGTTCAGTGCCTCGTCGAGCCGCTCCGATTCGTTGTCGTCGAGGCCGAGCGCGTCGAGCAGGGGCCTGCGCGAGACCTCGGTTTCGAGGCATCCCGACGACCCGCAGTGGCACGCGGTGCCGTTGGTGTTGACGAGGGTGTGGCCGAGTTCGCCCGCGTACCCGTTGGCTCCCGTGAGCAGCACGCCGTCGACGATCACGCCTCCGCCGATTCCGCTCGCGCCGCCGTTGAGGTAGATCATGTCGTCAACCCCTCGCCCCGCACCGAAGGTGTGCTCGGCGATCGCGCCGCACATGGCGTCGTTGGCGCCGACGACCGGGAAGCCGGTGGCCTCGGAGAGCTGTTGGGCGAACGGTTCGTCGCGCCACCCTAGGTGGGGCGCGAGTCGCACCATGCCGTCGGATGCACGAACCAAGCCGGGTATCGCAAGGCCGAGGCCGATCACATGCTGCTCCCCGATCGCCTGCTCGGCCAGGCCGTTGCGGTCTCGGGAGTCCGACATCGTCATGCCGTCGACGACCGCCTTGACGACGTTGACGACCTCCTGGGGGGATGGCACGCGCACATTGTCGTAGCGGACCCTCCGGATGACCTTGCCACCGAGCCCGAC
This sequence comes from Leifsonia sp. AK011, assembly GCF_013410945.1. Classification (NCBI taxonomy): domain Bacteria; kingdom Bacillati; phylum Actinomycetota; class Actinomycetes; order Micrococcales; family Microbacteriaceae; genus Leifsonia; species Leifsonia sp. AK011. Next base: position 2,985,936 of record NZ_JACCCH010000001.1, read on the forward strand.
GAGTCCGATCGTGATGGCGTCGAGTTCAGGGTTGATGGTGATCGCCGCGATGGAAGGGCTCGGGGTGATCACGAGACTCGGGCGACCCACCTGGCTGCTCGCCTCGGGACTGGATTCGACGACGAGTCCGCGGGCAACCAATTCGGACACGAGGGCCGCGATCGTAGAGCGGTTGAGCCCCAACTCGCGCGTCAGCTGAGCCCGGGAGACAGCACCGGAGGTGTGAACGAGACCAAGAACCAGGGAGAGATTGGTGCGACGGACGTCGTCGAGATTGTTGCCCTTGAAGGCCTTCGCGCCGCGAATCTGCACGGGTGAGGACAGTTCGTTGTATGACACGACCCGTTCCTCTCGCTCTCAAGCGCCGCGCAAACCGGTTCGATCTTCCTACCGATTGGGTTGGCAAGGTCACGCTTACGCAAGCGACACCCCGCGGTCGTTGCGAGAGACAACAATACTATCACTCTTGCTTGACGATCCCTGAGTATCGCGCTACGGCGAACCTATCGCACGACACCCCTCTACAGGGGTAAATGTGCTGGTTAACCGGCGGATGGCCGCCGCGGTGTCGACCGGTGCTGGGCACCTGCCGACGGCCGCGACGGCCATCACACTATGGGGTTGTGCTGTTTCCTAGCAGCGCGTCAGTGCGAACACCGATGCGCTGAGCGAGGGCTCACCACCCAGGAGGGTGACGTGCGTCACACCGAGGGCCTCGAGGTCATCGAGGACACCACCCGGGACACAGTCGGTGGTAGCAGCGAACACCGGAGCGCCCTCTGCACCAGCCCACGCCGAACCTGCCAGCGCATCCGGGTAGTTAAGACCCGTCACCAGGAACGCGTGCTCTGCGGTGTCGAACGCGTCAGCGTTGATCGCCCGAGCCGTGTCGTACCGGTTTGCACCGGCCAGACGGACCGCGTCAGTCACAGCGTCTGCATCCGCGAAGATGCCTGCCGAGACGGTGTCTGCGCCACCCAGGACTCGCGTCTCGGTGACACCGAGGTCGCCGAGCAACGTCACCGTTGCTGCGTCGAGGTCGGCGAGCTCACCGTTGACGAGGATCACCGGAGCGTCGTAGGCACCAGCAGCACCACCGGCGGCCAGCGCGTCGGGGAACTTCTTACCCGTCGCGATGTAGGCACGGTCTGCACCGGTCTCACCGAACGCGTACTCAACGAGCATGCGCGAGGTCTCGTACCGGTCGGCACCGGCGACACGGTCAACCGTGTCGGCCATGCCCTGCAGTTGGGCGAACACTGCTGCGTCCACCGACGGGGTACCACCGACGACCACGATCCGTGCCGGGTCGAGGCGCGTGATCTCCGCACTCACCACTGCCGGGATGGCAGAGGGCGAGACGAGGAGCAGCGGGCCGCCCTCGAGCGCAGCAGCCGGACCAGCCGACAGTGCGTCAGGGTAGTTCTCGCCGCTGGCGATGTAGACCACCGGAGCCGTACCGGAGTACGACGCCTCGGAGATCTCCACAGCCGTCTCGTAGCGGTTCGCACCGAAGACACGGTCAACCGTGACGTCGGTGTTGGTCGCGGGCACATCCACGGTCGCGACGTCGCTGACATTGCCAGCGTTGTCGGTTGCGCGGTAGGAGACGGTCACCAGATCAGTACCGGCCACCTCGAAGGGTGCCGTGTACGTGGTCCAGGTCGACTCACCCGACAGCTGGTACTCGATGGACGCGACACCAGACTCGGTGTCCTCGGCCGTCAGAGTAACCGTGCGGCCGGAGACGCTCGCCGTGACCGTCGGGTCGGTGACGTCCTCAGAACCGATCACCGTGAAGTAATCGATCTTCGCCGTCTTACCCGCCGTGCCGGCCGAAGCCGATCCGAGGGCGTACACGCCGACCTTCGCGTTCGCAGAGAGTGCAGCATCGGTGAAGGTGTTCGTGAAGTCAGTCCACGTCGCTCCATCGGTGCTGTACGCGGCCGAGAACACGTCGCCAACCTTGGCAATACGCAGGTACGCAATGCCTCCCGTTGCCGTTGCGCTCACGTTGTTCTGCGGGTTCTGAACGGCCCCAGCGATCTCGTGACGGAACTCGAAGTTCCGCGAAAGAGCGCTGTCGGCTGCGTTGGTCGTCACCACGTCGAACTTCAGGTAGTTGTCCGCATCGACGTAGACCATGAGACCGGCCTGCTGGTACTGGCGGTCGAAGGCCGAGGTGTCAACCTTGGTCTCGATCGTCCAGTCGCCGGCGGGCTGATCCTGCAGGACGACGTTCGGGATGCTTCCACCAGCCGAGTAGATGTCCTCCTGAGTCGTGTCGATCTCGAGGAAACCACCCTGTACGCGGTACTTGGTGGTGTCCTCGTTCACGACAGTCCAGCGGCAGACGTCGAGCACCGTGCCATCGAACTGGTCGCTCGGCGCAACATCCTCGCACTCGACGATCGCCGGCACCTCAACGGTGTCAACAGCCGAGACGTTGCCTGCGGCATCCGTTGCCCGCACCTGGATCGTCTGACCCGTGAGGGGCAGAGCGACCGGAGCGGTGTAGGTCGCCCACGAGACGCCACCGTTGTTCGAGTACTGCACCGACGCGACACCACTGGTGGCGTCAGCCGAAGCAATCTCGAGCGTGCGGTCATTGGCATCCTCGGGGTCCACCACGAGGGATCCATCGGCGGTCGGAACAGTGGCGTCGATCTTGACCGTCACCGTCTTCTCGCCGGTCGATGCTCCGCCGGCCTCGCTTGCGCGGTACTGCACGCTGTACTCACCGTCGTCGGTCAGGACGAGCGGAGTGGTGTACTCCAGCCATCCTTCGCCGAGGTTGTACTCGATGTAGTCCTGCGCCTCGGGGTCGCCAGCCTCGGTCGCCAGGGTCACCGTGACGGCCTGCTTGAACCAGCCGTTGGTGCCGTCAGCGACGCTCGGGGTGAGCGTTGCATCCACGTCGAACGAAACTCCGTTCTCCTGAACCTCCCAGTAGTCGAACTTGGCGGTGCGGTTCTCCGTGCCCTGTGCCGCGGTACCGACTGCGAACAGTCCGACCTTGGCACCAGAAACGGCGGCGTTGGTGAACACGACGGGGGTGCCTGCGTTGACAACCTGAGTCCAGGTCTCTCCGTCTGCACTCCAGTACGCGGTGTACGTGTCGCCGATCTTCTCCACGCGCAGCCACGTCGTGGTGCCCATTCCCGTGATGTTCGGGGACGGGGTACCGATGGCGTTGTTGAGCTCGTTGCGGAACTCAACCTGGCGGGCGGTTGCACTCTGCTGCTCCACGTACAACTTCACGTAGTTGGCATCGTCGAGGTAGACCATGATTCCGCCGGCCTGGTACTGACGGTCGAACGCAGTGGCGTCGAGCTTGGTCTCAACGACCCAGTCTCCGTCCGGCTGGTCCTGCATCACCAGGTTGGGAATCGGGTTCGCCGTCGCGTTGGCAATGTCTGCCGACGTGGTGTCGATCTCGAGGTTGCCTTCCTGTACGCGGTACAGGTTGCCGTTCTCGTTCAGCACGGTCCACTTGCACGGGTCGAGGCGCTCGCCTTCGAACGTGTCATCCGGGTCCGGCGCCACTGCAGTGTCGTCGGGCGTGATGGTGAACCAGTCGAACTCGGCCGTCACAATGGGCGCACCCTGTGCCTGGGTCGAGGTCGAGCCGCTCGAGAAGAGACCCACCTTGAGCGGACCCTCGGTGAGGCCGGCCAGAGTGCGGGTCGCCGCCATCTGGGTCCAGGTCTCGTTGTCGGCCGAGTAGTAGCCGGTGAGGGTCGTGCCGTCGGAGACGAGTCGCAGGTAGGCGGTGTCCGGGAAGGCCGCGGTCAGGTTGGGCGAGTTGGTCTCCGCCGCCGTTCCGTTGTCTTCCTTCGCCATCTGGACGACGCGAGTGGCGGCGTTCGGAGTGGCGTCACCCGTGCGAGCCTGCAGCGTCAACTTGATGTAGTTGTCGTCGTTGGCGTACACGAGCAGACCTGCCTGCTGGTACCCGATGCGTGCCGGGATCGTCACCTTGGTGTCCATGGTCCAGGCGCCCGCGGGGGCATCCTGGAGGACGAGGTTCGGCGAAACAGGCGTGCTGTTCTGGTACAGGTCACCGATAGCTGCCGGGATCTTCAGCGCGCCATCCGACACAACCAGGTTCTGGTTGGTGCGGACGTTGCTGTCCCAGCGGTCGGTGTCGAGCATCGTGTCATCGAACCCGTCGGAACGGCCGAGGAAGCACTGGCCGATCTCCTGCGGGCTGACCTCGATCGACTGCTCGAGCTCACGGAATGCACCGTTGGCGTCGGTGATACGCGCGCGGATGACGTAGATGTCAGGCTCCGTGAAGGTGTAGCTCTGCGAAGCAGTGCCCACCGCGTAGCCGTCTCCTGCGTCCCACTCGATGGTGACCGGTGCGCCCTCGCCGCCGTCGGGGTCGACGACGTCCGTGAGGTTGGCGGTCACGTTGAGCGGAGCGACTCCCTCGGTGGGGGTCACCGTCAGCGTTGCGGTCGGTGCCGAGTTGGACTCGACGCCCTCACCGTTGAACTGGTAGTAGTTCACCTTGGCGGTACCAGCCGTGTTGACGAAGAAGAGGGTTCCCTCTCCCGTCGGCACGTTGCTGAAGCTCAGCGTCTGGTACTCGTAGGTGGTTGCACTGCCGGTTGCGGTGTAGTTGAGCGTTCCGATCACGGTCGCCGTCGCGGGGTCCGGGTCTGCACCCGTGCCGAAGCGAGCTTCGATCGTTCCCCCGGCCGCGGAGGCCAGGCGGATGTCGACGCTGTCCATGCCGACCATGTTGACCGGGCGGTAGCCCCAGAAGTCGCCGACATCGATGCTCGTGAGGTTGGTTCCTCCGCCGAGCGTGTCCGTCGTCGTCTCCGTGGCGACACCTGTAGCGGTCGAGTCACCGATCTGGCCAGTCAGGTCGAAGTACTCGGCCTGCATGGTCTTCGGGTTCAGCATGTTCGTCGCGTACGCCGTCAGCGGGATGCCAGCGGCACCGCCGTCGTCGTTGTACGTGGCGTTGACCACCCAGAACAGGTTCGCCTCAAGGCCGTGGCCTGCGTCGCGAGCCGTCTGGATCCAACCCTCACAGCCGAACTGCTGGCCGTAGTCGTGGTTGTGGGTGTCGTGACCAAGGGCAGCGAGAACGCTGACATTGTCACAGTCGACGACGCCATCCGGGTCGTTGACGTTCACCTCGTAGCGGACCTGGTCGCCCCACTCGAAGAATCCACCGTTCTCGGGGAACGTGATCTCGAGCTCGGCGAGTTCGTTACCGACCACGATGGTGACATTCGCCACCGCCGTGCCGCCTTCCTCATCCGTCACGGTGAGCTGGGCGTTGAACTGCCCGTTCGTCGTGTAGGTGTGAGTCGGGTTCGCCTCAGTCGACGTCGCTCCGTCACCGAAGTTCCAGGCATACGTCAGGTCGAGACCGAACGGGTGCTGGGAACCAGCGGAGGAGAAGTTCACCTCGAGGGGAGCGGTCGCTGCGGTGGTGACATCGGCTGCCGCACGAGCGATCGGGGAGATCCGGCCCTTCGTGTAGTCGATGCGGTAGACACCCGAGTCGCTGTTGTTGCCGTTGAAGCCGGAGCCCCAGTCGACGACATACAGGGCACCATCCGGGCCCCACTCGAAGTCCATCGCACGACGGAACAGACCGTTGCTGGAACCGTTGTCGAAGATCGCCGGGAGGATCTGGTTGATGTCTACGACCGACGTGCTGTTGGTGCGGTCGAGCTGCACCGAGTACATCGTTCCCTGGTTCCACTCACCGAGCAGACCCTTGCCGTCCCAGTACTCGGGCCACTTGGTGTCCGAGGCGAGGTTCTCGTCGTAGCGGTAGACGGGACCACCCATGGGTGCTCCACCGCCGCCACCGATCTCGAGAACAGCCTTGGCGCCGATGCTGGCCGTCGTGTTACCGCTGTTCGGGTAGCTGATCGTCGGCTGGATGACCGGCGGGAGGTTCGTCATACCCGTGTTGTTCGGGGAGTCGTTGACGAGGGCGTTCGGGTCGAACGCTGCACCGGTCGTGTTGTTCTGGAAGTTGAAGTCCATGTAGCAACCGTTGTTGTTCGGACCGATGTCACCCTGGCAGTACGGCCATCCGTAGTTACCGGGCTGGGTCAGCAGGTTCCACTCAACTCCACCGCGGGGACCGCGGGTGGCGCTGTCAGAGCCGGCGTCGGGGCCGTAGTCACCCACGATGATGTGGTTGTTCGCCGGGTCCAGTCCGATACGGAACGGGTTGCGGAAGCCCATCGCGTAGATCTCGGGACGCGTCAGCGGCGTTCCGGGAGCGAAGAGGTTGCCATCCGGGATCGTGTAGGTACCATCCGGCTCCGGGTGGATACGGAGGATCTTTCCACGAAGGTCGTTGGTGTTACCCGACGTACGCTGCGCGTCGAAGTCCTGACGGCCCGAGCGCTCGTCGATGGGCGAGTAGCCGCTCGACTCGAACGGGTCGGTGTTGTCACCCACGGCCAGGATCAGGTTGCCGTCGGTGTCGAACACCATGTCGCCACCCATGTGGCAGCAACGGTTGCGCTGGGTCGTGATCTTCAGGACCGAGACCTCAGAGCTCAGGCTCGCGGTCTGGGTTCCGAAGTCGTAGGTGAAACGACCGATGCGGTTGTGCGGACCATCCGAACCAACGTCCGACGGGGCGTAGTACAGGTAGATCCAACCGTTGTTCTCGAAGTCGGGGTCAACAACCACTCCGAGGAACCCATCCTCGTTGGCCTGGGTCACGGGCAGGGTCACGACGGTCGTCGTGACGTTCGTGGCCGGGTCGATCTGGCGCAGGCGTCCATCACGCTCTGCGTAGAAGACCGTGCCATCAGGCGCAATGTCCATCGCCATCGGGTTCGCGGTGTTGTCGTCCAGCGTCACGAAGTCATAGCTGGCACTCTGGCTCGCGGCACAGCCCGAGGGCACAGCGCCGGCAGCGATCTTGATACCACCAAGGATGTGGTTCACGAACGCCGGCTCAGAGTACGACGCGTTGGTGTGACCCAGCGCGGTGTACCACGAACGAAGCGAGGTTCCCGCGATCTCACGGTCCTGGCACCATGCCACCGGGTGATCGGCACCCATCGCGCCGGAACCTGGTGCGTACGACTTCTCGTCGAGCGACAGCAGCACATGCATGTCGGAGCGCTTGAAGGTAGCAGCGGTGAAGTTGTACCACTCATCGAGGCGGGTCCAGGTGTCGCTCGTCAGGTGCTTGGTCGACTCGTTGGTCGCATCCTCCACCTTGATCGTTGCGGTCTGGTTGGCGGGGTGGTTGTTGAAGTCCGCTCCCACGAGCGTCTCCTTGTACCAGGTCCATGCGTCTTCGGTGTCGGACGCCGAGTGGAGACCGGCGTAACCGCCGCCACCCTCGATGTACGCCTGGAACGCGGCCTCCTCGGTCGAGTTCAGGACATCGCCCGTGGTCGAGTTCCAAATCACAGCGTCGTACTGTGCGAGGTTCTCTTCCGTGAAGACACCCGTCGAGGTGGCCGCGACGTCGACTGCGAAGTTGTTCGCGATACCCAGGTTCTGGATCGTCGTCGTTGCGGTCCCGATCTCCGGGTGAACGAAACCGGCGGTTTCGTTGAAGACCAGGACCTTAAAGTCCGGGTCTGCCGCGTTCGCAGCGGTAGCAACCCCAAATACTGGGGCCATCACCCCCGCGATCATGGCAAAAGTCGCGAGAATCGCGACCCACAGGGACCTGCCCCGTGTTAGGTGGACTGCATTGTTCACCGTGGCTCCTTGCTGATGTGATGGAAGGTCGATCACCAGGGAGCAAAAGACGGTCCCCGGTGACCGATAGTTGCTCGCGACGCTACGTGATCAAATGTTGCGTGTCAAGATAAATGCCGGATTCACGTCACCTAAATAGGGGACACGCTCCCGGAATGAAAGTATTTCGGGAGCCAAAATGGCCGACAAATCCCCGGTCACGCCGCGTTTTTGTAAATCTTCCGTACCAACAAATTCGGTGGCCTGGTGATGGCGGCGTTTTAACCCCACAAAATGCGGATGGCCGCCGCGGTGTCGGCCGGTGCTGGGCACCTGCCGACGGCCGCGACGGCCATCTGCGTTAGGGGTTAGATGATCTCCTTAGCAGCGAGTCAGTGCGAACACCGATGCGCTGAGCGAGGGCTCACCACCCAGGAGGGTGACGTGCGTCACGCCGAGGTCCTCGAGGTCATCGAGAACTCCGCCGGGGACACAGTTGGTGGTAGCAGCGAACACCGGAGCGCCCTCTGCACCAGCCCACGCCGAACCTGCCAGCGCGTCCGGGTAGTTAAGACCCGTCACCAGGAAGGCGTGCTCTGCCGTGTCGAACGCGTCGGCGTTGATAGCCCGAGCGGTCTGGTAGCGGTCGGAGCCAGCCAGGCGAACAGCGTTCGTCACTGCATCCACATCATCGAAGATGCCTGCCGAGACGGTGTCTGCGCCACCGAGCACTCGCGCGTCGGTGACACCGAGGTCGCCGAGCAACGTCACCGTTGCCGCGTCGAGATCGGTTGCAGCACCGTTCACGAGGATCACCGGAGCATCCTTCGATCCAGCAGCACCACCGGCAGCCAGCGCGTCGGGGAACTTGAGTCCCGTCGACACGTAGGCGTAGGCGGAACCGTCTTCACCGAATGCGTAGTCAACCAGCAGACGAGAGGTCTCGTAGCGGTCGGCTCCGGCGACACGGTCGACGGTGTCGGCCATGCCCTGCAGCTGGGTGAACACCGCGGCGTTCACCGACGGGATACCACCAACGACGACGATCCGTGCGGGATCGAGTCGTGCGAGCTCCGTCGCCACAACACCGGGGATGGAATCCGGGGTGATGAGCAGCAGCGGGCCGCCCTCGTGCGCAGCAGCCGGACCAGCCGAGAGTGCGTCGGGGTAGTTGTTTCCGTTGGCGATGTAGACCACCGGAGCCGTACCGGGGTACGACTTCTTGGAGATCTCGACCGCAGTCTCGAAGCGCGAGGCTCCGAACACGCGATCCACCGTGACGTCGCCCGGGTCGACCTCGTCGGCCGGCACGTCCACGGTCGCGACGTCGCTGACGTTGCCAGCGTTGTCGGTTGCGCGGTACGAGACGGTCACCAGACCGGTACCAGGAACCGCGAACGGTGCCGTGTACGTGGTCCAGGTCGACTCACCAGACAGCTGGTACTCGACGGAGGCGACACCGGAGCCGGTGTCCTCAGCCGTCAGAGTGACCGTGCGGCCGGAGACGCTGGCCGTGACCGTCGGGTCGGTGACGTCAGGAACGATCACGTTGAAGTAATCGAACTTGGCCGTCTTGCCCGCGGTACCGGTGGACGTCGAGCCGAGCGCGTACACGCCGACCTTCGCGTTCGATGCCAGTGCTGCACTCGTGAACGTGTTCGTGAACGGGGTCCACGTGGTTCCGTCGGTGCTCCACGAAGCGGTGAACACGTTGCCGGTCTTGGCGATGCGCAGGTACGCAATGCCTCCCGTTGCCGTCGCGCTCACGTTGTTCTGCGGGTTCTGCACAGCGGCCGCGACCTCGTGACGGAACTCGAAGTTCCGCGCGATCGTGCTGCCAGCAGCGTTCGTAGTAACAACGTCGAACTTCATGTAGTTGTCGCCGTCGACGTAGACGACCAGACCTGCGTTCTGGTACTGGCGGTCGAAGGCCGAGGTGTCAACCTTGGTCTCGATCGTCCAGTCACCGGCCGGCTGGTCCTGCAGAATCACGTTCGGGATGGTCGTCCCGGTCGTGTAGATATCTGCCTGCGTCGTGTCGATCTCGAGGCTGCCACCCTGTACGCGGTACTTGGTGGTGTCCTCGTTCGTGACAGTCCAACGGCAAGCGTCAAGCGCCGTGCCATCGAACGGGTCGTTCAGCGCAACTGCACCGCACTCGACGATCGCCGGCACCTCAACGGTGTCAACAGCCGAGACGTTGCCCGCGGCATCCGTCGAACGCACCTGGATCGTCTGACCCGTGAGGGGCAGCGAAACCGGAGCGGTGTAGGTCGCCCACGAGACACCACCGTTGTTCGAGTACTGCACCGACGCGACACCACTGGTGGCGTCAGCCGAAGCAATCTCGAGCGTACGGACGTTCGGGTCGGACGAGCTCACCACGAGCGAACCATCAACCGTCGGCACGGTCTTGTCGACCTTGACCGTCAGTGTCTGGGCCGTGGTAGGCGTTCCCGATCCTTCGGTCACCCGGTAGTTCACCGCAGTGGTTCCCTCAGTGGTGATGGCGAACGGAGCCGTGTAGGTCGTCCATGCCCCACCGTTGAGGTTGTACTCGATGAGCTTCGTGCCGGAGCCGCCGCCGGTGGAAGCAAGCGTCACGTTGACGTTCTGCTTGAACCATCCGTTGGTGCCGTCAGCAGTTGCCGGGGCGGTGGTCGCGTTCACGGCAAGCGCCGCAGCCGTGGTCACCCTGAAGTAGTCGAACTTCGCCGTCTTGCCTTCGGTCGTCGTCTGGGTGGAACCCAGCGTGAAGACACCCATCTTCGCGTTAGCCGCGAGATCGGCACTCGTGAAGGTGTTGGTGAAGTTCGTCCACGTCGTGCCGTTCGCACTGTACGAAGCGGTGAACACGTTGCCAACCTTGGCCAGACGCAGGTACGCAATTCCACCGGTAGAGGTGGCGTTCACGTTGTTCTGCGGGTTCTGGACGGTGCCAGCCACCTCGTGACGGAACTCGTAGTTCCGCGCGATCGTGCTGCCAGCCTGGTTGGTGGTGACGATGTCCCACTTCATGTAGTTCTCGGCATCGGTGTACAGGATCAGACCCGCGTTCTGGTAACGGCGGTCGAAGGAGGAGGTGTCAACCTTGGTCTCCATCGTCCAGTCGCCAGCGGGCTGGTTCTGCAGGATCACGTTCGGGATGCTTCCACCCGTTCCGTAGATGTCCGCAACCGTGGTGTCGAGCTCGAGGTTGCCGTTCTGCACGCGGTACAGGTTGGCGTTCTCGTTCACGATGCTCCAGCGGCACGCGTCCAGCTTGTTGCCATCGAACTCGTCACTCGGTGCCGGCGGCAGGGCCGTGGCATCCGGGGTGATCGAGAAGAAGTCGAACGATGCGTTCACGATCGGCGACGACTGGGCCAGCGTGGACGTCGAGCCAGCTGCGAAGAGGCCAATCTTGGCGTTCGTCAGCGACGCGATGTCACGCGTGGTCGTGATCTGGGTCCACGTGGTGCCGTCGGCCGAGTAGAAGCCGGTAGCGGTGGTTCCAGAGATGTCGATACGCAGGTAGCTGTCATCCGGGTACGCAGCGGTCAGGTTCGGGGAGTTCGTCTCCGAAGCCGATCCACCGGTCTCCTTCAGCATCTGAACAACACGGTTCTCGGCGTTTGCCGCGCTCGTGTCGCGACCCTGGACAACCAACTTCACATACTCGTCGTCGTTGGTGTACAGGATCAGACCAGCCTGCTGGTAACCGACACGCGCCGGCACGTTGACCTTCGTGATCACGCTGTAGTTGCCCGTAGGAGCATCCTGCAGGATCAGGTTCGGCGAGACCGGAGTGCTCGCCTGGTGAAGGTCGCCGATTGCCGCCGGGATGGTCAGCTTGCCGCCAGCCACCGAGATCGTCTGATCCTGGCGGACGTTGCGGTTCCACTTCGCGTCCAGCGACGTGCCATCGAAGCCGTCCGAGCGACCTGCGTAGCAGACACCCGCAACAGCGGCGTTGACCGTGATGACCTGCTCGTACTCGTTGTACGCGCCGCCAGCGTCAGTCAGCTTGACTCGAATGACCTTCGTGCCCGGGGTCGTGTACGTGACCGACTGCGAAGCCGTTCCCGTCACGTAGCCGTTGCCCGTGTCCCACGCGATCGTCACCGGGGCGCCAACGGCACCATCGGGGTCGACTGCGCCGACAACGGAGGCGTTGACCGTGAGCGGCGCGAGGCCGGTCGTCTTGTCAACCTGCAGCGTGCCGGTCGGAGCGCTGTTCGACTGAACACCCGTACCAGCGAACTGGTAGTAGTTCACCTTGGCCGTACCAGCGGTGTTGACGAAGAAGAGGGTTCCCTCTCCGCTCGGCACCGAGCTGAAGGTCAGCGTCTGGTACTGGTAGGTGGTTGCGCTACCGGTTGCGGTGTAGTTGAGCGTTCCGATCACGTTCGCCGTCGCCGGGTCCGGGTTTGCACCCGAGGCGAAGCGAGCTTCGATCGTTCCACCCGCCGCAGAGGCGAGGCGGAGGTCGACGCTGGTCATGTTGATCAGGTTGACCGGGCGGTAGCCCCAGTAGTCGTTGACGTCGAGGCTCGCGAGGTTGGTACCTCCGCCGAGCGGGTCGGTCGTCGTCTCCGTGGAAACACCGGTTCCTGACGGGTTGCCGATCTGGCCGGTCACGTCCAGGTACTCCGCCTGCAGAACAGTCGGGTTGAGGACGTTCGTGGCGTACGCCGTCAGAGGTGTGTTCGCGCTCGCGCCACCGTCGGTGTAGCTCGCGTTCACCACCCAGAACAGGTTCGCCTCGAGGCCGTGGCCTGCGTCACGAGCCGTCTGGATCCAACCCTCACAGCCGAACTGCTGGCCGTAGTCGTGGTTGTGGGTGTCGTGACCAAGGGCAGCGAGAACGCTGACCTTCGTGCAGTCAACCGTGCCATCCGGGTCGTTGACCGTCACCTCGTAGCGGACCTGGTCACCCCACTCGAAGAACCCACCGTTTTCCGGGAAGTTGATCGTCATGGTGGGAGCAGCGTTACCGACGACGATGGTGACGTTGGCGATTGCCGAACCACCCTCGCTATCGGTGACGGTCAGCTGGGCGTTGTAGCTGCCCGGCGCGGTGTACGTGTGGCTCGGGTTGGCGAGCGTGGAGACCGGCGAGTTGTCGCCGAAGTTCCACGAGTACGTCAGCGCGAGGCCGGACGGGTGCGACGATCCAGCAGAGGAGAAGTTCACCGCGAGCGTCGATGCGGCAGTGGACGTGACATCCGCTGCAGCCCGAGCGATCGGCGAGATCTGACCCTGCGTGTAGTCGATGCGGTAGATACCCGAGTCGCTGTTGTTGCCGTTGAAGCCGGAGCCCCAGTCGACGACATACAGGGCACCATCCGGGCCCCACTCGAAGTCCATCGCACGACGGAACAGACCGTTGCTGGAACCGTTGTCGAAGATCGCCGGGAGGATCTGGTTGATGTCAACCACGGACGTTGCGTTGGTGCGGTCCATCTGCACCGAGTACATCGTTCCCTGGTTCCACTCACCGAGCAGACCCTTGCCGTCCCAGTACTTGGGCCACTTCTTCGCGGAGGCGAGGTTCTCGTCGTAGCGGTAGACGGGACCACCCATGGGTGCTCCACCGCCGCCACCGATCTCGAGAACAGCCTTGGCGCCGATGCTGGCCGTCGTGTTGTTGCTGTTCGGGTAGCTGATCGTCGGCTGGATGACCGGCGGGAGGTTCGTCATACCCGTGTTGTTCGGGGAGTTGTTGACGAGAGCGTTCGGGTTGAACGCGGAACCGGTCGTGTTGTTCTGGAAGTCGAAGTCCATGTAGCAACCGTTGTTGTTTGGACCAATCGTTCCCTGGCAGTACGGCCATCCGTAGTTACCGGGCTGGCTCAGCAGGTTCCACTCGACACCACCGCGGGGACCGCGGGTGGCGCTGTCGGAGCCGGCGTCGGGGCCGTAGTCACCCACAATGATGTGGTTGTTCTTCGGGTCCAGTCCGATACGGAACGGGTTGCGGAAGCCCATCGCGTAGATCTCGGGACGCGTCAGCGGCGTTCCGGGAGCGAAGAGGTTTCCCGACGGAATCGTGTAGGTGCCATCCGGCTCCGGGTGGATACGGAGGATCTTTCCACGAAGGTCGTTGGTGTTACCCGACGTACGCTGCGCGTCGAAGTCCTGACGGCCCGAGCGCTCGTCGATGGGCGAGTAGCCGCTCGACTCGAACGGGTCGGTGTTGTCACCCACGGCGAGGATCAGGTTGCCGTTGGTGTCGAACACCATGTCGCCACCCATGTGGCAGCAACGGTTGCGCTGGGTCGTGATCTTCAGGACCGAGACCTCAGACGAGAGAGCCGCGGTCTTGGTTCCGAAGTCGTAGGTGAAACGACCGATGCGGTTGTGCGGACCATCTGAACCAACGTTCGAGGGAGCGTAGTACAGGTAGATCCAACCGTTCGTCGCGAAGTTCGGGTCTACGACAACGCCGAGGAATCCGTCTTCGTTGGCCTGCGTGACCGGGAGGGTCAGGGCCGTGGTGGTGACGTGGGTCACGGGGTCGATCTGGCGCAGGCGTCCATCACGCTCTGCGTAGAAGACCGTTCCGTCGGGGGCGATGTCCATGGCCATGGGGTTGGCCGTGTTGTCGTCCAGCGTCACGAAGTCGTAGCTTCCGCTCTGGCTTGCGGCACAGCCCGAGGGCACAGCGCCGGCAGCGATCTTGATACCACCGAGGATGTGGTTCACGAACGCCGGCTCAGAGTACGACGCGTTGGTGTGGCCAAGAGCCGTGTACCAAGAGCGCAGCGAGGTTCCGCTGATCTGGCGGTCCTGACACCAAGCGACAGGGTGATCGACGGGCATGGCGCCGGAGCCCGGTGCGTACGACTTCTCGTCGAGCGAGAGCAGTACGTGGAGGTTGGAGCGCTTGAAGGTCGACGCGGTGAAGTTGTACCACTCGTCGGTGCGGGTCCAGGTGTCGCTAGTGAGGTGCTTCGTCGACTCGTTGGTCGCGTCCTCAACCTTGATCGTGGCCTGCTGGATCGCGGGGTGGTTGTTGAAGTCCGCTCCCACGAGCGTCTCCTTGTACCAGGTCCACGAGTCCTCGGTGTCGGTCGCCGAGTGGATACCTGCGTATCCACCGCCGCCCTCGATGTACGCCTGGAACGCGGCTTCTTCCGTCGAGTTCAGGACATCGCCTGTCGTCGAGTTCCAGATGACCGCGTCGTACTGGGAGAGGTTCTCCTCAGTGAAGACGCCCGTCGAGGTGGCCGCGACGTCGACTGCGAAGTTGTTCGCAAGACCCAGGTTCTGGATCGTCGTCGTTGCGGTCCCGATCTCCGGGTGAACGAAACCGGCGGTTTCGTTGAAGACCAGGACCTTAAAGTCCGGGTCTGCCGCGTTCGCAGCGGTAGCAACCCCAAATACTGGGGCCATCACCCCCGCGATCATGGCAAAAGTCGCGAGAATCGCGACCCACGGGGACCTGCCCCGTGTTAGGTGGACTGCATTGTTCACCGTGTGGCTCCTTTTGAAAATGTGATGGAGGCTCGATTTTTGGGGAGCACACAGCGTGATCCCCATCGATCGATAGTGATCGCGACGCTAAGGCATTAAATGTTGCGTGTCAAGATAAATAACGTCACGTTCTCATCGCTGTTGCGAATCTCGACGCGGGCGCGCGAAAGAGCCCAGCAATTCCGCGGCCACTTGGCCGCACAGTGGTTTATCCCGCTTTGTCAACAAAACGGAGCGTTCTACCCCCGCTGGAGAATTCCGGCGTTAGGTGCCGTCAAATGACGGAGTTTTGTTCGTTCGGGAACTTAAGTTGCTGAACGCTTGGAGCGCGTCCGCACAATGATGATCACGATAAGGGCGATGAGAATTGCACCGGCGACCGCTATGCCCACTGGGAGCAACCATTCGAGCCCCGTGGGTGCCTGATATCCCGGAAGATTGGTGTCTTCCACCGTCTCGACCTGGACGATGTCGAGGTCGACCGTTGCAGTCGCTGCCGCGGGCCGCGTGGTGGACACCGTGACGCTCCACGGGCCCTCCAGAAGGACCGGATCCGGAGTAGCCCAGGTGTATGGGCCGAACTCTCCGGAGACGAGGCGGATCGGGCCGACCTCCTGGCCAGTTGCCGACACGGCAGTCATGTAAGCGTCCATGACCTCTTCGACCTGATGCCCGTCCTCGACGTACACCGCGTCCATCATGATCTTGCCCGTGCCGTCCTGGCCGATGTTCAACTGGATGTCGCCACCATGGGCCGTCGCGGCGGACGCGACTCCGAAGAGGCTGAGCATGAGGGCCAGGAGCGCCGCGACCAGGGTGATGGATCGGCGTCGGAGAGTCATCTGGGCATTCATCGTTGAACTGTTCCTTTCGGGAACCCCCACCACCATTGGCGGGAGCGTGGAGGCAAATCTAGAGATCGATTATGGGAGCGGGATGAGAGGGTCCGCGAGCAGTCGCGTGAAGGCAAGCTCGGCAGCTCCGATCATGAGGATGTTCGACCCGAGCACCGCCTCGGAGATCTCCACGACCTCGCCAGGACCGTGGAGCGCCCTGGCCCTCACCTGGGACACGAGGTACTGCGGATCCATCGAGTACAGGCTCGCCAGGAACCCGCCGAGGATGATCCGCTCCGGGTTGAAGGCGTTGACCGCATTGCGAAGGGTGATCGCCAGGTAGTCGAGCTGCCGGTGGATCTCCGGCATGATGACCGTCGGATCCCCCTCCCGGAGTGCCCGGTTGACCTCGTCGAGATCTGCACCCTCGAGCCCCACGAGCTCCTGGAGGCGCGCCAGTGAGACCTCGGTCTCGAGGCATCCTGACCCGCCGCAGTGGCAGTCGGCGCCGTCCGTGCGCACAAGCGTGTGCCCGAGCTCGCCCGCGTAACCGTTGCGGCCCGTGCGGAGCGCTCCCCCGCCGGCGACGCCGCCTCCGATACCGGAAGGGCCACCGTTCAGGTACACAAGGTCGAGACATCCCTGTCCCCCGCCGAACTGCAGCTCGGCCACAGCGCCGAGGGATGCATCGTTCGCGGCGGTCACGGTGTACCCCGTCGCCTCGGCGATGAGCTGCGCCACCGGCGCGTCACGCCACCCGAGGTGCGGTGCATAGCTGACGACGCCGTCCTCGACCCTCGTCAGCCCCGGAACACCCACTCCGACCCCGACGATCCGGTAGCCGGACTCGAGCTCGACCTTCATCCCCTCAAGGATCGCGGCGGAGATGTTCGCCACCTCGGCCGGTGTCGGCGACTGGAGGGTCGCAAAGCGGATCTTGCGGATGACCTCGCCACCGAGCCCGACGAGTCCTACCGTCACCGCGTCGACCTCGGGATTGATGGCAAGCGCCGCGAGCGAGCGGTTGGGCGTCACCGTGGGGCTCGGCCTGCCGATCTGGCTGTTGCCGCTCGCGCGGCCCTCGATCACGAGGCCGAGCTCGACGAGATGCGACACGAGCGTGCCGATCGTGGATCGGTTCAGCCCGGTCACCCGGGTGAGCTCCGCCCTGCTGATGGCGCGCTTGTGGTGCACGAGCGACAACACGAGCGACAGGTTGCCCCGCCGGGTGGTGTCGTTCGACGCCGGTGCGGAGACGGGCAGGTCAGAGATGTCCGGCTGACCGTGCCCGACTCGGCTCATTCGTTCTTCGTGCTGAAGGCCGCGTCGAACGCCGCCGAGGGCGGGTCAAAGGCGAGCCTGCGCACGAACTCGAGCGCCTCGGGGGCGCCAATGAGCCGGTCCATGCCTGCATCCTCCCACTCGACCGAGATCGGGCCCTCGTAGCCGATTTGGTTCAACATCCGGAAGCTGGACTCCCAGGGCACGTCGCCGTGGCCCGTGGAGATGAAGTCCCAGCCACGGCGTCCGTCTGCCCAGGGCAGGAGCGAGCCAAGGCGGCCGTTCTTGCCGTTGCCGACGCGCATCTTCGTGTCCTTGCAGTCCACGTGGTAGATGCGGTCCTGGAACTCGTAGAGGAAGCCCACGGGGTCGAGGTCCTGCCACACGAAGTGGCTGGGGTCCCAGTTGAGACCGAATGCCGGGCGGTGGTCGATCGCCTCGAGGGTGCGGATCGTCGACCAGTAGTCGAAGGCGATCTCGCTCGGGTGCACCTCGTGAGCGAAGCGGACGCCGACCTCGTCGAAGACGTCGAGGATGGGGTTCCAGCGGTCGGCGAAGTCCTGGTAGCCGGCGTCGATCATCTCCTGGCTTGCCGGCGGGAACATCGCGATGTACTTCCAGATGGAGGAGCCGGTGAAGCCGATCACGGTCTTCACACCGAGCTTCGCAGCGATGCGCGCGGTGTTCTTCATCTCCTCGGCGGCACGCTGGCGCACGCCCTCCGGGTCGCCGTCTCCCCAGATGGCGGCGGGGAGGATGTCCTTGTGACGCTGGTCGATCGGGTCGTCGCAGACGGCCTGTCCCTTGAGGTGGTTCGAGATCGCCCACACTCCCAGGTTGTACTTCTTGAGCAGGTCGAGCTTGCCCTGGACGTACTCGTCGTCGTCCCAGCGGCTCGGGTCGAGGTGGTCGCCCCAGCAGGCGAGCTCGAGGCCGTCATAGCCCCACTCGGATGCCAGTCGCGCAACTTCCTCCAGCGGAAGGTCGGCCCACTGGCCGGTGAACAGAGTGATAGGTCGTGACATGGGTATGTGTCCTCTCGTTCTTAAGCCTGGGTCCAGGCGCTTCCGTGTGCCGAGCTGGCCTCGACCGCCGCGAGCACCTTCTGGACCTTGAGTCCATCGGCGAACGTGGGGGTCGGCTGAACATCTGCGGCGATTGCTTCGATGAGGTCCTTGACCTGGTGCGAGAAGGCGTGCTCGTAGCCGAGCATGTGACCAGCAGGCCACCAGGCGGAGATGTAGGGGTGGCCGGGCTCGGTCACGAGGATCTTGGTGAAGCCCTGCTCCTCCGCGGGTGCGGTGGCGTCGTAGAACTCCAGCGAGTTGAGGTCCTCGAGGTCGAACGAGAGTGCGCCCTTCGATCCGGAGATCTCGAAACGCAGGGCGTTCTTACGGCCGGTCGAGAAGCGCGTGGCCTCGAAGGTACCGAGCTTTCCGCCCTCAAAACGTGCGGTGAAGAGTGCGATGTCGTCAACAGTCACCTCACCGAACTCCGAGCCGGCCTTGTTGCCGCCCAGGCCGGAGGTGTTCTCCGCGGGAATCGGGCGCTGCTTGATGATCGTGTCGATCGTGCCGGACACGGACTCGATCAGGAGCCCGGTGACGAACTGGGTGAGGTCGATGATGTGCGCACCGATGTCGCCGAGTGCGCCGGAACCGGCGTGCTCCTTCTGAAGGCGCCAGGCGAGGGGGACCTCGGGGTCGATGAGCCAGTCCTGCAGGTAGGAGGCACGGATCTGGTGGATGTCACCGATCTTGCCCGCCGCGATGAGATCGCGGGCGAAGGTGACGGCCGGGACACGGCGGTAGGTGTGGCCGAGCATCGCGTAGACGCCCTTGGCCGCTGCCTTCTCTGCAGCAGCTGCCATGGCCTCGGCCTCTTCGACAGTGTTGGCGAGGGGCTTCTCGCAGAGGACGTGCTTGCCTGCTTCGAGAGCAGCGATGGCGATCTCGGCGTGCGAGTCACCGGGGGTGACGATGTCAATGATGTCGATGTCGTCGCGAGCGATTGCCTCGCGCCAGTCGGTGGATGTCTCGGCCCAGCCCCAGCGCTCGGCGGCATCCGCCACGCCGGTACTGCTGCGACCCACGATCAGCTGCATCTGCGGCTTCGCGGGGAGATCAAAGAACCGGGGTGCAACTCGCCAGCCCTGCGAATGGGCGGCACCCATGAACCCGTAGCCGATCATCGCGACACGGGGGGACTGGGGCAGTGACATCTGTTGTTCGCTTTCTGTTGTGCTGAGGGAGGGGACGGTGCCCGCGCGCGTGAGCGCGCGGGCACCGTCTGTTGTTCGGTTTAGGACTCGAACGCGGTGGGGAGGAACTCCTCCACGTTCTCGGCCGTGACCACGGGTGCGTAGAGCACGATGCGGGCGGGGACGGCCGCCTCGACGAGGTCGCTCATGACCTTGCCCTGCGCGATGAGACGCGCCAGGCGGATGCCGTCAGCAGCCTGCGTCGACGGGTAGATAACCGTCGCCTGCAGAACCGAGTCACCCGACTGGATCTCACGCATGGCGTTGGCCGAACCAGCACCACCAACCATGAAGAACTCGTCACGACCGGCCGCGTTGATGGCCGCGAGGACACCAATACCCTGGTCGTCATCGTGGTTCCAGATCGCGTCGATCTTCGGAGCGGCCGACAGCAGCTGCGAGGTCACAGCCTCACCACCGGCAACAGTGAAGTCAGCAGCAACACGGTTCGACACCGACAGGCCACAGTCCGACAGAGCGTCAGCAAAACCAGCCG
Source organism: Leifsonia sp. AK011 (assembly GCF_013410945.1). Taxonomy (NCBI): domain Bacteria; kingdom Bacillati; phylum Actinomycetota; class Actinomycetes; order Micrococcales; family Microbacteriaceae; genus Leifsonia; species Leifsonia sp. AK011. The sequence goes on from NZ_JACCCH010000001.1 coordinate 3,005,959, forward strand.
A